>NZ_KE384555.1:158361-506116 GCF_000426705.1 Spirochaeta cellobiosiphila DSM 17781 | reverse complement strand
TCTGCCCATCTGTATAGAATTGAGAACCATTGTTTAGTTCTTTACTTATATTGTTATTATCATCTCTAAAATAGTAATACATACCTACATACTCTTTATCTTTATCATAGAAATTAACCCATCCATCATATATAAGATTACTATTGGCAGAAAACGTAATTGTGTAACTAGTCCCATTCTGTTTAGCAGAAAGATTTTTTGCTGTTGGTATCATAGGCGCATAACCAGTAGTATTAAAAAGTGCAGGATCTATTGTAATATAATTATAATCCTTGTCAGTTGTTGATCCTGGAATTGGCAAGTTCATGCTTATGGTAGAAGTAGAATCATCAACCATTGTGAACGTGAATGTATACACTCCAGTGCGCAGTGTTGATCCTATTTTCCCATAATCAAAGGAATAAATGTTTTTCTTAATTCTCACACTATTTGATTTCCAGTCCAAATCACTTTGTCCTATACCATTCCAGGTTGATTGACCATCAGTAAACTCTATGCTTTTAAGTTGAGATTTATTTCCTGTGTAATCGAATCTCCATGAGACCGCCAATAAATCGTTCTCACGATTTTTGGGGAAGTAGTCTTTATCATAATTGTATAATTTCCATTCGATATTTGATACCTTAAAACGGTTATCCTTTGATGTTGTGGCTGTATCACTACAACCCAAAAACAGTATAAGAAACATCAGACCTATTAGCTTTTTTAGAGTTTTTTTCATACCTTAAATCCTTAAATAATTTTAATTGTGTTTTTATTGTACACACTATTCAGGGATATTTATAGATTTTTATTTTTTCTGGTCTTTCCAATATTCTGTTATAATGTCTTGATACAATAGGATTTTAAGTGTTCTAATTGTTACTTTATTCCTAAGGGAAGAGAGGTGTGTGTGAATAAGATAATTGAAAAGCAGCAATTGACGGATGGTGTCTTTCGAATGACTTTTGAGTCTCCTCTTATTGCTTCTAACAGGAAGGCTGGGCAGTTTCTCATCATCCAATTAGATAAAGATTATGGTGAACGTATTCCCCTTACCATAGCTGATGCAGATGCCCAAAAGGGTACGGTGACTATAATCTTTCAAACCGTTGGTAAAACAACCTCTGATTTGTCCTTACTAGAACCTGGTGATTCTATTGAGAATGTTCTAGGTCCTTTAGGGACTCCCACTCATATTGGCAAGGTGGGGACGGTTGTTTGCGTTGGGGGAGGAATCGGTGTGGCTCCTCTTCATCCCATTGTTCAAGCCTATAAACAAGCAGGGAATAGGGTTATTACTATTATCGGAGCTCGTAATAAGAATCTGCTGATTATGAAGGAAGAGATGTCCCGGTGGAGTGATGAATTGATTATCTGTACAGATGATGGATCTTATGGTCGTAAAGCTTTGGTGACTGAACCTCTTAAGGCTCTCTGTGAAGAGGGAGCCGTTGATGAGGTGGTGGCCATTGGCCCTCCTATTATGATGAAGTTTTGTGCGGAAACAACGAGACCATTTCAGGTTAAAACGACTGTATCTCTTAATACCATCATGGTAGATGGAACTGGGATGTGTGGTGGGTGCCGGGTTACTGTAGATAATAAAATTAAATTCGTCTGTGTTGATGGTCCTGAGTTTGATGGTCATCTAGTGGATTTTGACAATATGATGTTAAGACAACAGTCCTATAAAAAGCAGGAAACCAAGGCTAATCACCAATGTGTGATTGATAAACAAGCAGAACTTCTTCAGAAGAGGGACCATTAAATGCAACATAAAACACCAGAATTGTTATTAAAGGATGCCCAAACACTATGGGATACCATGGATATTTCTTCCTTAAATGCCAAATCCAGAATGGCTATTCCCCAAATGGATATGCCTAGTCAGGATCCGAAAGTACGGGCTCATAATCAGGAAGAGGTTGCTTTGGGGTACTCACCAGTGGCCGCTCAAGTGGAAGCCCAACGCTGTCTGGATTGTAAAAATAAACCTTGTGTGCAGGGCTGTCCTGTAGGAATCGATATCCCTCGTTTTGTTAAATTAGCAGGAGAAGGGAAGTTTCAGGAGGCCGTTGATACTATCAAGGAATCTAGTCTGCTTCCTGCTATCTGTGGCCGTGTTTGTCCTCAGGAAGTACAGTGTATGGCCAAGTGTACTGTTGGTAAGGGGCTAAAAGATCCTATGAAGTCTGTGGCCATCGGCCGTATTGAAAGATTCTTAGCCGATTGGGAACGTAATCGAGGAGCTGTTCAGACTCCCCAATGTAAACCTGATACGGGTAAGAAGGTGGCTATCGTCGGTTCCGGTCCCGCTGGATTAACAGCTGCAGCGGATCTGCGTAAACAGGGGCACCAAGTGACTGTCTTTGAAGCGTTTCATAAGGCTGGCGGGGTTATGATTTACGGTATTCCCGAATTCCGTTTGCCTAAGCAAATTGTTGAACAGGAAGTGGCTAATCTTAGGTCCATGGGTGTTGATTTTCATATGAATTATCTTGTGGGCCGAACCAATACTATTGAAGCCTTAATGACAAAGGAAGGTTTTGATGCCGTATTTATTGGTTCCGGGGCGGGGCTTCCCCGATTTATGAGTATACCAGGTGAGAATCTTATAGGAGTGTTTTCTGCCAATGAATACCTGACCAGGGCTAACTTAATGAAAGCCTACGATAAGAACCATGTGGATACGCCCATCTATGACTCCCATAAAGTGGCTGTCCTGGGCGGAGGTAATGTGGCTATGGATGCGGCGCGTATGGCTTTACGTCTTGGAGCGGAGCAAGTCAATGTGATCTATCGGAGAACAAGACAGGAAATGCCTGCCAGAGCAGAGGAGATCGAACATGCTATGGAAGAGGGGATTAACTTTCACTTTCTTGCTAATCCTGTAGAAATCCTTGGTGATGACAAGGGGCATGTAAAGGCGATTAAATGTCAGAAATACGAATTGGGCGAACCCGACTCTTCTGGTAGAAGACGTCCTATGCCTATTGAGGGCAGTGATTTTCTCCTGGATATGGATACGGTAATACCTGCTTTAGGCAATGTGGCTAATCCTCTGATACGCCAAACCACTAATGATTTGGAAGTGAACAAGTGGGGTAACATTGTGGTAGATGAAGACAATAGGACTTCCATAAAAGGTGTTTATGCTGGTGGTGATATTGTTCTTGGTGCTGCCACGGTTATACTGGCCATGGGTGAAGGCCGGCGTGCTGCTGCTGCCATAGATAAGGATTTTAGGGAGAAAAATTAGATGGACGAATTAAATGTTCCCCCTCTCTTGGTGAAGATCAAGAAGGCTCAGTTCATAGGTCGGATCGCTTTGATATCCAGTGCTGGTATTGTTTTGATTAATCAGACACTTCCTGGGCTAATCGCCTTCGCTGTTGTCTTTATATCGGCTTTTGTCTTGATACTTGTTTCCTCCATTATGGCCATGATCAAATGTAAGAAATATCAAATCTTCTGGTGGAAGAGTGATTTTTATCCCATCAATGAAGAGACAAAGGTTTTCGCCCAAAGGTTTCATTACCGTAATATTCTGAGTCTATTATTGCTTGTCTTATATGTAGCCATTCTCGGAAATATGTTCGTTCGTTTGCTTGCTTTACTCAGTCAATAAATGGTGATCCTTGTCAGTGATTGTGAACTTAGATATTTGACCTTCCAACTGATCGGCCTGTCCCTTTAATTCTTCTGCGGCAGAAGCACTCTCTTCTGCTGCTGCAGAATTGCTTTGGGTGACGGTGGATATGTCATTTAGAGCGCCATTGACTTCTATGATTTGGGAAGCTTCCTGTTTGCCACTCTCTGTCATTTGATTTAAACCACTGGATATTTCTTCCACTTTACTGACGATTTCCTGGAATTTGGCAACAGTTTCATTAGTCATATTATTAACAGATATGATCTTTTTTACCGTCTCTTCCATCTTTCCACTTGTTTCTACTGTAGCTTTTGCAGAACGGCCGGCTAAGTTTCTTACTTCCTCTGCCACGACCCCGAAACCTTTTCCATATTTACCGGCTCTAGCAGCCTCTACATTGGCATTGAGGGCTAAGAGGTTTATTTGGAAGCTAATGTCATCTATTATTTTGACAACAGACTTGATTTCATTTGTGGAATCATTGATATCTTTCATCAAATTAGCTAATTCGTTGAGCTGTTTGCCCCCGGATTTAGCTAAGTCTAGAACTTCATTACTAAATTGTGCTGTTTTATCTGATATACTTGCATTTTCTTTAATAACCCTTGTCATTTCATCCATCATGGAAGTCATTTGTTCTAAGGCTGCCGCCTGTTCGGTAGCTCCCTGGGATACGGACTGACTTGATTCCGCCAGATGATTGGACGATATGGTCACTTGATCTATAGCTGAGTAGATACTCTCTATCATTTGGGTGAGGAATATTTTCATACTCATGAGGGATTGTCCTAAATGATCTTCCTCACTGTCCGTATGATAGTCTGAACTTAAATCTCCCTGAGATATCTTTTGTAATTCTTCTGTTTTGTGTTTTAAAGAACGTCGCATGGTGGTGAAACTGGCACCCAGTTCTCCTATTTCGTCATTGCGTTTGATGAGAACATTTTGATCGAAGATGCGTCCTATGGCTATTTGCTTAGCTTCCTCTGTCAGAAAGCGAATTGGTTTGGCAATGGTATTGGCAAATAACAAACTGAGAATCACCCCTAATCCCAGGGATATTAGTCCAATCATAAGGATCCAGAGACGTACCTCGTTAAGACTATCCAGGAACTCTGATTGATAACTGGAGGGACCAATAAGCCAATTCAGTTCTGGCATGTATGTTATGGCGGCTACTTTGACACGGGGTTTCTTTTCCCCTTCATCAATCCAGGAATAGTAATAGATTAATGCGCTTTCTTTGTCATATTCTTTTCCCAGGGTCAGCATTTCCTTCATAAAATAATGTCCATCGGCATCTGTCAGATTAAGAATGTTTCTTCCATCAGCACTCCGACCTTCTGATACAACATAATCTCCTTCGGAGTTAATGATCCAAATGTATCCTGATTTGCCTATGACTTTTTGGGCTATTTCATCTTTAATACTATTAATGTAGTCCTCTCTCAATGTGGAACCTTGGAACTCTGATAGATAAGACCCGGCTCCGACAATTAATCCCAGTTCTTGAATATAGGTTATGCCTGTGATTTTGTTCTCAACTACCCCAGTGTCAGGGCGATTCCATGGGTATTGAACATATAACACTTGATCATTGCTCAGCTTTTGTCCCTCTTTGATTATTTCCTGCACAAAGTAGTTACCTTCGGTATCCTGGGCTTCCCATATGTTTTCACCATCCCGTTTTCTATTGGCTGACACTATATAGTTTCCTTTAAGGTCTATAACAAAAACATATCCTGTGGTCCCTACTTTTATTTGGGCAATATAGTTGTATAGTTCTTCTCTGTTTTCATTAGCTTCGGCATTGAAAAGGATAAACCTTCTCGTGCTTTTGCTTATCGTCGCCAGGTTTTGTTTAATGAGAGATTCTTCCCGTTCTTCTAGTATCTTGAGCTCTGACAGGGAGTGGGAGATCTCCCTTTTCCATGCTAAAGCCTGAGTCTTAAGATTCAATTCTACTTCTGAAATGAGGGCCTTTCGGGCTATGACGTATCCTGCTGTTCCTATAGTTATAATGGGAATCACTAATAGAGTGAGTGTAAAGAACAGTAGTTGGTCACGAAGTTTTAATTTTATCATGCTCGAATTCTAATGAATGCTTTTTTATATTGCCAATAAAAAAGGCAGCCGAAGCTGCCTAGAAAGCTAGAAAGGAGTTACTTATAAACCTACCCGGAATGTACTTCCGTTACGGTAAATTTCAAATTGGATGTTATTAGGTTTTTCCTGATTTAACTCTTGGTAGAAGTCAGATATATCAGAAACCTTTTTGCCGTTGATTCTGGTGATGATGTCACCTTGTTTTATGCCGGCAATTTGAGATCGGGAATTGTTGATAACATAAGCTATAACAACACCTTTTACTCCGGAATTAAGCTTTAGCTGGTCACGAACATCTTTATCCAAATCTACGATAAAGAATCCAGGCCAGAGCATTTTGTTGTTTTGTGTATCCTTTTCATCCCGGGCTTCAAACTTGATAGGTAGAGTTAAGGTCTTACCATTTCGAATTACTGTTAAGTCTTTGACTGTTCCTGGGGCGAGGCTTCCTACTTGTTGGGTTAGGTGATTTTTGTCTTTAATCTGTATGTTATCAACTTTGATGATTAAGTCACCAGGTAATATTCCACCTTTGTAGGCAGGCGAGTCCAGGAATAGTTGGGATACAAAGGCTCCCTCTTTATCGTCTATCTTAAGAGCTTTTGCAATGTCAGTGATACCTGCTTCATTAACATTACCTATGGACACTCCCAACCAGCCATATTCAATTTTACCATGTTTGATAAAGGCATCCACCGAACGTTCAACTACATCAACAGGGATAGCAAAGCCAATCCCTACACTTCCTCCAGATTGACTGGCGATCCATGTATTAATACCTACTAAGTCTCCTTCCAGGTTGACTAGAGCTCCTCCGGAGTTTCCTGGGTTAATAGACGCATCTGTCTGAATATAGTCGGTAAAGTCAGCTATCTGCGAGCCGACTGTTGCCTTTCGACCTAAAGCGCTGATGATTCCCTGTGTGATGGATGATTCAAATCCTAAGGGATTTCCTACTGCAAATACAATGTCTCCTACTCTCATATTATCCGCTTTGGAAAGAGTAGCTACTTGTAGGTTATCCTTTGTTTCAAAAGAAACGAGGGCTAGGTCTGTACGGGAATCTTTACCAACTAATTTTGCCTCATATTCACGTCCATCATAAAGTTTGATATTGATTTCATCTGCATTCCCAACAACATGATTATTGGTTACAACATAGTATTTTTTTCCGCTTTTACGAACAATAACACCAGAACCAAGGCCTTGTTGTCGTCGTTCTATTTCTCTTGTTCCTTCCTGACTTTGACCATCTTTGCCAGAACCATCCTGATTCTGGTTTGGTCCAAAAAATCCAAAGGGTGAGTCACGGAAAAAATCAAAGGGAGAAGTAAAGTTAGGTACTCTTTGTTTGATGACTTCAGTAACGTTGATTTCTACCACTTCTGGTAGAACCTCATCTGCCACACCTCGATAGGTATCCTGTAAGGCATACATAATGTCCTTGGATGTAATGGGTGTCGAAAGCTTAACGTCAGGTACGTCAGCTATAGCAGGTATAATCGTTAAGACAGCCAAGAGGCCTGCTAGGAGAAAAGGTTTTATAGTTCTCATTTTTGATCCTCCTGATCATTGATATCTAATAACTAAACTTAAAATAAAAAAAGTGGTTACACTTTTGTAGTGTTTTTTTTTGTGCTAAGGTCTTTTTTATGAAAGTAAACATATACAATCCCACCGATGATCCCGAAGGCATTAATGGTTTTACTATTGTCGTTGATGTGTTCCGGGCTTTTTCTATGTCTTACTATGTCTGGGAGAATAATCCCAGTAGCTATTTATTAGCCACGTCAATAGAGGATGCCTTTGCCTTATCTAAGCAATATGAGAATTCTATTCTTATTGGAGAACGGCAGGGGATTATGATTGAAGGCTTTGATTATGGTAATTCTCCTACTGATATACAAGGTAAATCCTTTATTGGGAAGACTATAATTCATACAACAACGGCAGGAACAAAAGGGGTCAGTGTTCAGAAGCCCACTAACCATGTTGTGGTAGGAAGTTTTGTTAATATGGGTGCTTTACTCAAATTAATTAGGGAATCCAAACTTGATATTGTTAATATTTATTGCACAGGAACAACTGTGGATGATTCTTGTATTGAAGATTATCTCTTTGCTGAGTATATGAAAAGTAAGCTTCTGGGACAGTCAGTAGATTATGAAGAAGTTATGACATTCTTAAGAAATAGTAGTGGACAGAAGTTTATTAAAAATCCTGTTGGACCTTATAGCGATTTTCTATATTGCCTTGATGTGAATCGTTTTAACTATGTTTTGGAGAGGCAGTTTTCTAATGATCAAGTTATCTGTCTTAATAAGAAATCTTAGAATGATCGTTCATTTAGAGATATATTTGTTTGTAACAAGTGTTAAAGAAGTTCACTTATCTTATGTAAAAGGAGTATATAGATGAATAAGTTTGTCCTACTAATGACAATGGTTGTCATTTCTCTTACATCCTGTGCCAGCTATGAGCATATGCCTGTAGAAACAGGAAGGCAAAATGATGAAATAGTGTTTGAACAACAAAATAAGCTTATGTCTTCTTTAGATATGTCTAAAAAGGAAATAGTAACAATTGATCAAGAGAGGTCAGCATTGCAAGCTGAAGACCTAATACAGAGTAATCAAGATAGAAAACAGATCTATAATGGATATGTTAAGTTATTAGTCGATGATGTAGAGTCCATAAGACAGGAAGCAGAAGATTTAACCCTGGCTAATGGTGGATATATAGAACAGTCCTATCAAACTTATATCGTACTAAGAATACCTGTTGACCTATATGATTCTGTATTCCTCCAAATTCAAGGATTGGGACAATTGTTGAGTATGAGTGAAACCACCCAGGATATTACTGATTCCTTTCAGGATACGAAATCTTTGTTAGAAACTTCTGAGAAGACACGAACCAGATTGTATGCTTTATTGGAAAAGAGTACAGATCCTGAAGAGAGAGCAAAGATTCTAAGAGAGATTGGACGACTCACAGAGGAGATCGAAAATATCAAACAAAGAATCGAAGTGATGAATCAGTTAGCCTCCTATTCTCAAATCACATTAGAATTACAACCAAAAGTAGAGCCCGCCTTAACAGAGGAAGATATACCTTTTCCCTGGATCAAAGATCTAAATCCCTTGTATCCCGTCTCGGATGTGCTTAAAGCAAAGGTAAAACTATCTCTTGGCGGAACCTGGGCTGTCTTTGATAAGGCAGATTATTTCAATGGAGAAGATGCCTCTGGTCATTCTATTAGAATATCTTCTGTTCCTAATGAACCTAAAGGTGATAGTTCTTTTTGGCAGTTAGCTCTTCAATATCATTTATCTGATTATTATAAAAGCGCAGACTTGGGAGAAGAATCTTTTGGAAATCAGAACATCAAATCTGTTACCTTCATTAGTAAAGATCGTGAACCCTATTTGTATTATGTTGGTGTGATTACTGATAAGAAATGGATACACATAGTTGAGTATTTCAGTCCAACCCTTGATGAATCAGGATTAGATCAGTTTATGGATGTATTAGAAAGGGGAGAAATAAAATAATGAGAAAAGTTATTACCCTGCTATTATTAAGCTTTGGTTCTTTATGTTTGTGGGCAGAGGAGTCTTTCCTTTCCTATAGTATTGATAGCCAGGCACTCGTTAAAGATAATCTAAATGCCGCCAATGAATTGGTTAAATGGACAGAAGGCCATAGGGGGTATTTCATTCTAAAATCCACAGATCGAGTCGAACTTCGTATACCCAATGAAGAATTGATCAGTTTTAGAGAATACCTGTCTGACTATGCGGAAGACCTGATAAGATGGGATCAAACCTCTAGTGACCTAAGACAATCAATCCAAAGTAATAAGGCTTCTTTAGAAGCTAACCAGGAGATATTACAAAAAAATCTTAGCTACTTAGATTCTTCAGAGGTGGAAGGCACCTTAGCTCTTGAACAAGAGATACGTCGTTTGATGAATCGTATTGATTACAATAAGGGGTCTTTGAGACGTTTAGATAATGATCGAAAGTACGCTTATATTTCTGTAAGTTTATCTTTTCAGGATAATAGTCTACCCGAGTACCGCTCCTCTCCTTTTAACTGGATTAATGATTTGGATATGGCCCATTTTATTAATCAATCGGTGATGAAGCCGGGTTTTAGTTTTTGGGGTCCTAAAGTCGTTTTGCCCAAAGGTTTTGCTCTTATCGATGATAAACCTGTTTTCTTAGCCATGTCTCCTGAAGGGGCTAAATTAAGGGTCAAGACTGTAGATAATTATCCTGAACAGGATATAGATTTTTGGCAGGAGACTTTAATTAACCATTTAACGTCACGGGGATATACATTAATTAATTCCAGCGAGGCTCCTTCCTTTATTGCAGATCAGGGCTTCACTGTCTCCTTGTGGGGATTAAAGTTGGGCCAGAAGGAATACCTCTATTCTGTTGGTATCAGGATTCATAAGAAATCCATTGAAGTCCTGGAGTTAGGTGGTGATCGGGAAGTTATGTTAGACTTTTAAAAAACTTTAGTCACTATACAAGAAGCAAGCAGTCCCGATAGACTAAAAGGATATGATGTATTTAGTTGTTCTGGGCTGCTTTTTTATTTTTATAATCATACTGGGGTTGAGGACGGTAGGAGTTCCTCCTTTGATTCCTCTGTCTCAGAAAGATCTTGGATCTGATCATGAGTGGGAAGACAGCCTTAGACGTTTTAGACAATTTTTACAGATTCCTACTGTTAGTTATCAGAATAGGGACGATATGGAGGAAGGGGCCTTCCTTTTATTCCAAAATACTCTTAAAGAACACTATCTCAATAGTCCTGATGTTGATTGTTTTTTTCCTGATCCTTATCAAATTATCATTCATTGGAAATCCTCAAGTGGTAATACAAATAAGCCCATTCTATTATTAGCCCATTATGATGTTGTCCCAGTTAAAGAAGAACTTTGGATTCATAAGCCCTTTGGAGCAGACCTGGTAGAGGGGTACATCTGGGGACGAGGTTCTATTGACACTAAGATTACCCTTATAGGTTTAATGGAAGCTCTGAAGAACTCACAGGAAAATGGTTTAACTCCTAACAGAGATGTATGGTTCGCCTTTGCCGGCGATGAAGAGACGAAGAGTATAGCTGCTAAGTCCATGGCGGCTTGGTTCAAGAAGAGGAACATCTATTTTGAATGGATTCTTGATGAAGGAGGGGCTATTGTTCATGATGTCATTCCAGGCTTGAGCGAGCCTTTAGCTCTTGTGGGTGTAGCAGAAAAGGGGAATGTTAATTGGTTAATAACTAGTGAGTCCAAAGGTGGTCATTCCTCGTCTCCCCCTCCAGAGTCGGCCCTTGGACAAGTTAGTAAGGCCTTGAGTCTCCTCGAAAAAAAGAAACGTTATACTAAGCTTCCTTTTGCGGTAAGGGATTTTTTCTATTATTCCTCTTCTCTTTTTCCTTTTCCACAAAATGTGATTATGGCTAATCTATGGTTATTCCAACCTTTATTGGTAAAGATATTAAAATCCCGTCCCTTAACAGCGGCTCAAATCCAATCCACTATAGCTGTTACCATGAGTGGGGGGAGCTCTGTTCCCAATGTTCTACCTACAAGGGCTTGGGGGATTATTAATTCCCGACTTCTTCCTGGTGATACCATTAACAAGGGTCTTGCTCGCTATCGAAAAATCCTAAAAGACACAGGTGTTTATATCGATATACAGGATCCTGAGGAAGGATGCGATCCTGTTTATAGTGACGATAGGAACGGCCCTGCCTATAAAGAATTGGAGTTATTCCATCGTTCCCTGGAAGGATTAGTCGATGCGGCTGGTGTTGTGCCTTATCTCAATATGACGACTACTGATAGTAAATATTATAAAGACTTAGGAGATCGTGTTTATCGCTTTTCTCCTTACTTGTTAAGTTCTGAAGAATTGGATTTAATGCATGCTCCTAATGAGCGACTGAGTGTTGATAATTATAAGAGAGTCGTATCTTTCTATACCCATTTATTACAGGAAATTTGTCATGAAACCTGAAAAAGACTCTATGGAACTGAAGGATAGTAGTTTAAAAGTAGGAGTCCGGTCCTTTCTTATGGCTCTTGGTATCTTGCTTGTATTGATGATTGCTAGTGGTGTTATGACCAAAGTTTTACCTGCAGGACAATATGATCGTACAGTAGAGGGCTCAAGAACTTTAATTATCACTGGTAGTTATCATCCTATCCCTCAACCAGAGTATCCCTTTTGGCGTTGGTTTACTGCTCCAGTTGAGATTCTATTTAATTCGGGAGCTGTTACCCTTTATACGATCATTCTATTCCTACTCTTCGTAGGAGGCTCTATCACAATCTTGGAACGTATTCATGTGATGGATGTGTTAATGGATAGTCTGATTAAGAGATTTAAAGATCGCAAATACCTTCTTATGGGTATTATGATATTTGTTCTGATGCTCTTGCCTTCATTCTTGGGTGTCTATGAAGGTCTTGTTCCTCTGATTATTTTTATTGTGCCTATGGCTAAGCGCTTAGGGTGGGATAGCCTTACAGGTTTGGGTATGTCCTTACTCCCTATGGCCTTTGGTATGGCTAGTGGGGTGACTAATCCTTTTACGGTAGGCGTGGCTCAAACGATAGCTGATTTACCCCTATTCTCTGGTGCCTGGCTGCGACTGATATTCTTTGTTATTACTTATGGGTTTGTTTATGCCTTTGTTGCTTTCTATGCGCGGAAAGTGGAGAAAGACAGGAATAAAAGTCTCTCTTATCAGGAAGATCATTTTGATACGATAGACGTTGATACAGAACTGTCTGACAAAGGGATATATTCTCCTAAGTTATATAAAAGCCTTTCATGGTTTTTGGTTTGTATTTCTATGGCTTTTGCTGTGATTGTGGGTACGGGTTTTATTCCTCAGTATTCCTTTCTGGCCTTCCCTTTAATGGGATTAATGTTTGTTATCGGGGGAATAGGCGCCGGGCTTATTGCTGGCTATTCCTTATTGAAGGTTGGACAGATCTTTTTGAAGGGATGGCAATCTATGGTGCCTGGTGTTATCCTTATATTATTAGCTTATAGTGTGAAGTACATAATTGATCAAGGTGGTATTACAGATACGATACTATATAGATCCGCCACTGCGATCAAAGGTGCACCTCCCTCTTTGTCTGCTCTTCTTGTGTATGTTATGACTTTAGGTATGAACTTTTTTATTGGATCTGCCTCAGCTAAGGCCTTTCTTATGATGCCTATTCTCGTTCCCCTGGCAGATCTTGTAGGGATAACAAGACAAACTGCTGTACTTGCTTTTGGTTTTGGGGATGGCTTTTCTAATATGCTTTTTCCCACCAATCCTTTATTACTGATAGCCCTAAGTCTTACGGTTATATCTTATCCTAAGTGGTTTAGATGGACTCTGATCCTACAAGCTTTCATGGCCGGATTGTCTATTCTATTTTTGTTTATTGCCACTTCTATTGGCTTTGGGCCTTTTTAGATAGAAACAGAGCTAAGGACAAGGAGGCTAATAGCAGTAAGAGGTAGAGGGGGGCGATAATAAAAGCCGCTTTCAGTCCCCATTGATCTCCTACCATTCCCATTAGCAGGGTGGCTGTTGAGTAACCAGGTACACCAAAGCAGGATAATAGTATCATCATCATTGTAGAATCAACGGGAACCAATCGAGCGGAATAGCTCTGTAAGGAAGGCCATAAAGGGGCCAAGCTTATTCCAATAAAGAGAAGAAATATAATTAATAAGGGCAGAGTATTAATTAGAAAGAAGGTAGCGCTTATTCCTAAGGCTGCTAAGCTTGTTCCTATTAATATCTTCTTTAATCCCCATCTATCACTGAGACGGGACGCATTAATTCGACCAATAAACATACCCAGTGCAAAAGACGCGATTCCCAGGGATGCTGCTCTGGGAAGATTTCCAAAGTCCAGTTCAATATAACTTGCTGTCCAAAAAGCAAAGGCTCCTTCCGATCCTCCTGCAAAGAATAAAGCCATTCCCATTAGCCAAAAGACAGGATGGAGGAGTATTGATTTTAATTGTTTGATATTAGCCCCGGAGGGAGTCCAGAGCTTCCGTGTTTTTAAAGGAAATAATATAGCTGGTATAAGGAATAATAATCCTAATACAAAGAAGGGCCAACGCCAGGATATTCCTCGGCTTAGTAATTCTCCAACCACAATAACCGTTAAAAAGGTTCCTGCAGGCCAGAAAGCATGGAGTTGATTCATTTTCTTACCACTGTCCTCGGGGTGCATATCTTCAACTAAGGGAGTCAGTAATCCTTCAAGGAGTGAGGCTCCCGAATTAAGGATTATGAGGGCAAGGATAGCGGTCCAAAAAGTATTCACTCTTGAAAATAGGATAAGTGCTGTGCTGGCTATGATGACAGCCATTCTAAGAAAGGGAACTTTATGAATACGTGAGGCATAAATACTAGATAACAAAAGTAAAAGAAATTGTGCCATGGCAGGAATAAAACCCAACAGTCCACCTTGTGTAAGGTTTAAGTCGAGCTCGGTACTAATTGTTTGTAAGCTCAAGGGTAGTAGAATAGCACTGGAAGAAAAGAGCAACATAGTTAATCTGGCTGTGTTATCAATACGTTTTATCATCGTACTAAATTCTCCTTCCTTATAAGAAAAAAATCCCCGATACAGCTATGTAGCATAGTCTGTTTCGGGGAATATTAACAACAAAAAAGTTGAAATTATACTTTAACGGTCTACTCGGGCACCGCCACCGCCAACGATTTTTTCTACTTCTGATAGACTTGCCATTGTGGTATCTCCAGGGGTAGTCATAGCCAAAGCTCCGTGAGCTGCTCCATAGTTAACAGCTTTATCGGCATCATTGTAAGTTAAGAATCCATAAATGAGTCCAGAGGCAAAGCTATCACCACCACCAACACGGTCCATGATCTCTAGATTTGGTCTATGGGTGGCTTCAAAAAATTCCCCGTCATACCAGGAAATGGCACCCCAGTCGTTTACTGTTGCTGTCTTAACACCACGCAATGTTGTGGCAGTTGCTTTAAAGTTAGGGAAAGCTACTACAGCTTTTTTGATCATGTTCTTAAAGTTATCTGTTTTAAGGTTCGTAAGGTTGTCATCTGTTCCTTCAACTTCAAAACCTAGACAAGCTGTAAAATCTTCTTCATTCCCGATCATGACATCCACATATTGGGCGATTTCTTTATTAACTTCCTGAGCTTTTGCTTCACCACCAATGGCTTTCCATAAAGAGGGTCGGTAGTTAAGATCATAAGAAATGATAGTTCCATATTTCTTAGCTGCTTTCATGGCTTCGATAACAACTCCTGGAGTTGTTTCAGATAGAGCGGCAAAGATTCCTCCAGTATGAAACCATCTGACACCTTGAGAAAACAATCCTTCCCAATCAATATCACCTTCTTTTAACTGGGATACTGCAGTGTTTCCTCTATCAGAGCAACCAACAGCTCCTCTAATTCCAAAGCCACGTTCTGTAAAGTTGAGTCCATTTCTTGTATCTCTACCACAACCATCATATTTGACCCATTTGATATAAGAAGTATCAACACCGCCCTGAAGGATCAGGTCTTCAACTAATCTTCCAACTGGATTATCCGCGAAGGCTGTTACAACAGCTGCTCTTTTGCCAAAGCATCTTCTAAGTCCTCGGGCTACGTTATATTCTCCGCCCCCTTCCCATGCTTTGAATTCTCGTGTTGTGTGTATTCTTCCTTCACCTGGATCCAGTCGCAACATGACTTCTCCCAGGGATACAATATCGTATTTACATTCACTTTCTGGTCTTATGGTTAACTTAGCCATATATATCCTCTTTATTATTAGTTCTTAGATGCTAATAGGACAGCATCCTTTACTATTGATCGAATTTTGTCCCAGCTACCTGAATTAATATCATCAGCCTTACCTACCCATGTTCCTCCAGAACAAACAACTTGTGGAAGGGAGAGGTAATCACCGAAGTTCTCAGGTTTTACACCACCAGTAGGCATTACTTTAACACCAAGGTGCTTATAGGGGGCTGTAACATTGGAGATCATTTTCACCCCACCAGCTGCTTCTGCTGGAAAGAACTTAACCATTCTGATTCCGAATTGCATGATTTGTTCAAGCTCAGAAGGAGTACAAAAACCAGGGAAGAAGGGATAAGCATTTTTTACTGCTTCTTCAACAACAACTGGATTAAAACCGGGAGCTACAGCGAATTGGGCACCTGCATCGAAGGCTTTGTGAAGATCTTCAACATTAAGTACTGTACCAGCTCCTAATACTAATTCAGGAAATTGCTTAGCGGCTTCTTTAATAATTCCCTCTGCTGCTTTTGTCCTGAATGTGATTTCTGCTGCTTTTAATCCACATTCATCTAATATCTGACACATCTTAATTCCATCTTCTACTTTTTCGATGGCTAAGACAGGAACTACTTTTACTTTGCCTAGAGCTTCTACAACAGCTTCCGTTTTTTCATGAAAATTACTCAAATTTCCACTCCTAATGTTTATTTTATTTTCTAACTTGACCATGCTTCTATCAGGATCGCACTCTGTAGATAAAACCTGTGAGGGAAACAATTATCTGTCAAGAGACGCCAGCATAATAACATAAAGAACTACAGGTCTCTATATTTTTATAGCCTTATCCTCCTGTAAGACAAAAAGTGTTTATCAGGTAAAATTATGTGGTGACTAAAAGATCTATCCCTCTGTTCTTTTGTTTCTTAGAAGAATCAGGAAAATAAAAGCAATTAGCGTAGCAACAGCAAGGAAAATCAGCATAGAGAAGAATACTGCAGGTATTCCATAGTTTATACTGATGAGAGAGCCTATCATTGGGGCTGCAAACCATCCCATATTACCTACAGTTGTCTGAACTCCAAAAATGAGACCCCGTTTATCCGATGGGACGGCACTAACAATTTCTGATTGAATTAATGGCTCTATTCCTCCCATAAAAAAAGTTGCAAGGACAAAAAATACAGAAAAGCCAAAAATACTTTGCACAAAAGAAACAGGAATGCTCACAATGGTCGCTAAAGCAAGAAGGAGAACGACAATTTTCATCCTCTCAATTTTATCACCCCACCTTACAATGGTAATAGAGGCCAGAGCTGTCACTCCTCCTCTTGCAAAGGATATCAAGCCTGTGATAGAAGCGGCTCCTGATATTTTACCTAACAAATCCTGTACATATAAAGGGATAAAAGGAATGGGAAGAACTCGTGAGAACCTTAGTATTAATATCATTGCTAAGGAACCTATTATGGTAAAAGTGAAAATACTATTCCTGTGATTTCTATTTCCAGACTCTCTCTCTTTTATTTCTTCTTTATTGTCCTCTTCTGGTGCTTTGAGTTCTTGAACAGCTATGAGAACCAGGAAAAATCCAACCGCTAGTATGGCCGCTCCTATGACAAAACTCATTCTGTATCCTAGCCATTCTGCAGCTAATCCCCCAAATAAAGGGCCAATGGAAATACCAATGAAGTTCGAGGATGCTAAAACCCCTAAGGCATAGCTGAGTTTCTCTTTTGGTGTTCCTACAGATACTAAAGTGGCGGCTGCTGTCATTGTTCCCGTTAGTAAACCCTGTAATAATCTTAATATAATGACCTGTTCTACAGAGGTTACAAAACTGAGAGCTGTTAAAATCACAGTTCCAAAAAGCATGGCTCTTAATAACATGATCTTTCGCCCATATCGGTCTGCAATAAATCCCCATATGGGGGCCATCACAGCCATTGTTAAAGCAGGTGCGCTTGAAATGATCCCTGTCCAAAGCTTTAGTTGATCACTGTCTGTAACCCCGAGATCTTGAATGAAGTAGGGTAAAAAAGGAAGTCCAAAATTAAATCCTCCTAAACTTAACACTTGTGCTACCCATATAATCCAAAGGTTGCGTTTCCAGTTTTGGTGCATAAATTACCTCTTAAAATGAGAAATGGTCTTCTTCGGTCTCTCTAACCTTAATTGCTAGAGTGAGAAATGAGGATAAAGTCTAATCTTACTTGTATGCTTTCCTGATAAGAGTTATGAGATCGTTTGACCATTTCTCAATAAATCCTAAGGGGAGGATAGTCCTTTTTCCAAATCAGGTTAATACCACACTAACTAAAATTTAAACTAAAGGATACCAAGCTTAAAATATGCTGTTTACCTATGAATAACAATTACAATAAGTACTATGTGTTTTCTTTAATACTATAGAAATCAGTATCTGAGAATATAATGTGATCCAGTAGGGGAATTCCTAATAATTCTCCTGATTCATTTAAGCGCTTAGTTACTTCCATGTCTTCTTTGCTAGGCTTGAGGTTTCCGCTGGGATGATTATGCGTCGCAATAACAGCCGCAGCTTTATCCTGAATAGTAGGATTAAAAAACTCTCTAGGATGGATCAATGTACGATTTAATATTCCTATACTAATAATATGGGTATTAATGATTTCATGGGCTCCATTCAGAGTGAGGCAGATGAACATTTCTTTGTCATTACGAAAAAGATGTTTTATCGCCATGTAGGCCTCTTCAGGATTTTTAATTGTTTCATAAAAAGGTCGATATCTTCTTCTTGAAAATTCTAAAGCTGCTTGTATCTTACAACTCTTAGCTTCTCCGATTCCGGCTACACCTGAGATATTGGGAATGGCTGTTTTTACAAGATTTGTATCCAGATACTCAAGCAGTCTATAAGCTATGTCCACTAAATTGTACTGCTTGTTTCCGTGGCCTATTAAAAGCATCAGTAATTCTACATCTGTTAAGTTAACAATGGGTTCCGTTTTTAATCTTTCTCTCAAATTTGGTTTTTCACCTATAATTACGTTATCATATGAATAATTCATATAGATGAATACAGGATAAATATACATTCTGATTTAGACATCTTTACCCAGGAATGCTCAGAGGATTGCGCATAAAATGCGCATTTCAAGCCTAAGGTGGACAAAAAATGAGCTATTTTGCATAAAATTAGATGTTAAAATGGATATAGGAGTTATTAATGAGTTATTTGATTTATTCTTTGGAAAATAATAAATATATAAATAGGTTCCTAGTCAGCCAAGTTCATGAAGAAGCTATTCACGGTGACCCGGTAGCCATTGAAAAAGAAGCGAATGTATGGGAAGGTTCTGTTGGAGCCGCTTCACATCTTAATCCCATTCGTGAAAACTTCATTAAAGAAAGGCGCCTGTCTTCAGATGCATTACCTTCCTTTACTCAAAAGGATGCTGATGGTTCAATTCTTTGGGGACATAGTGAATCACCATTAATTGTTAATTTTCCCTACTCCAATCCATTCATTACAAACACAGGTTTTTGGTCAACATCTACCTGGATAAAATCCGTAGCCTATACCATATTGGAGGTTCCTTCAGATTGTCACATTGAATGTGATTTTGCCGTATCCGGAGGAGCCTCTCTTTGGCTCAATGATAAGTTAATCATCAAACATGAGCCTTATATACGTAATAAATTTGAAACAGCTACCATTGTTCTTCCTTTGGTTGCAGGTGAAAACACTCTTATTGTCCGCTGGGATGATTTTGCAGAACGGGATACAGAAGCCTCATTTTCCCTATGCTTTAAAGAAGAACAACCTGATTTCAAGCAAAAGATTTCTGTTGGTAATCGGGACATAGAAGCCATTAAAGCTGTAGAAAAAGCTTTAGGCGATTTAAGTTGTGAAAGTGGTCACGTTAATAGGGGAGACGTAAAACTATACTGTCCTAATCCCTTTGATGATTCAGAATTGAAGATCTACATTGAAGGCGCCACAGAGGAAAATGCCATGGTTGGTGATTTGTGTCAGAAAGAAGCTGTATTTGCTCCTGGTTCGTCTGTTGCTAATCTAGGTGCTTGTGAAGATTTTCCATATGGTTATTTACAATTTGACGCAAAAACAGAAGTACAAGGTTTAGCCATCAGCTACCACTTAGCATTTGAAAACTTTCCCCATTCCCTATTGCCGACTCCTTCGGCAACTATAGAAGAGCGAAAAAAACAGGCTTACGAGTTCCTTGCTCAATATGGGGAACGTAATGGGAACAGGGCCATAGCCATATTATATGCTGGTGGCGATCAAAAAGAATTTGAAGACCTCATAAAAAGACAGATTACTTTTATTAATAATCGTAGTGATTGTAGCGATTTTTATATGCCCTATTTACATCACATAATGAAGTCTCTATCAGACCATCCCTTTGTGACTAAAGAAATCAAAGAAGAGATAAAAGCTTGTATTCTAGGTTTCCGATACTGGTATGATGAACCTGGTGATGATGCTATGTGGTTCTATAGTGAAAACCATGCTCTCATGTTCCATATCAGTCAATTGATTTGTGGGGAACTGTATCCTAATGAAATCTTCACCAATAGTGGTATGACTGGTATCGAAATGCAGAAGAAAGCCCTCGCTTTGTTAGATGAATGGTTTGAAGTGTTTTTCTCTATAGGGTTTACAGAGTGGAATAGTCCTCCTTATTTACCAATTGATTCCTTAGGTTTTGCGAGTTTATATGCACAAACCGACAATGAACGAATGCGTGAGAACGCAAAGAAAGGATTGGACTATTTGTCATGGATCTTAGCAGTCTATTCTCTGGAGGGAGCATTTAGTACTACATCAGGAAGAACATATCATAAAGAGTTGTTTGGTAATCAATCTAATTGTCCTTCTTTTATAAACTGGATTGATTGGGGAATTGGTAATCCCTCTCATGCAGGAAAAGGGGTTACAGCCTTGTGTTATTCTGATTACATACCCCCAAAAGAATATGAAGAATTTGTTAGGGTCCCTAAAGGGAAAGCTCTTCTTGCCCAATCAACTCATGGTTATAAGGGTCATGCGGATGTATACACATGGAAAACTGCAAATTACATCTTGAGCAGTGCCAATGATTTTAGAGTAGGGGAAAGGGGCTTTCAAGAAGATCCTATTCACATGTTGTTTAGTGCCAATGAACATATATGGGTAAGTCATCCCGGAGAACACTCCATATTTGGCCATGCCCGTCCTTCTTATTGGGCTGGAAACGGTACCTTGCCCCGTGTTAATCAATACCAATCTTTTGCTTCAGCTATTTACAATATTGATCCTGAGCATTCAGTGTCCTACACTCACATATATATACCAATAAAGGAATTGGCCTCCTATCAACAAAAAGATAATTGGATATTTGTTGAAGCGAAAAACGGTGGTTATGGAGCGATATATGCTTCTCAAATACCAGAATTACAAACCTATGGTCCGTACAAAGATAGAGAGTTTATTGTTCAAGGTCGTAAAACTATCTATCTCTTTAGAGGAGGTAGTCAGGCCTGCCATGGATCATTCGAAGAATTTATTTCCCTAATACTTTCTACACCTTTGACCTGTAATGAATTAAGCTTTGAGTATGTAGATTCCACTTTAGGTAACATTAAAGGAAGTTGGAATCAAAGCATCACTGTTAATGGTAAAGAAGTTGAATACAAAGGATTTGATCCCAAAGGCTTAAATACCTGGTGTGAGGAAGTTTGAAAAAGCAATAAATGCGAGTAAATAGATGTTTTCTTGGCAATTTAATTGTAGATTTGAAGGGGAATCGACCCTTTATACTAAATTTATATAGGGGATTTTTTCTCTCTAAATAGAGAAAGATCCCAACAAATTAACGGAGGTATTTTATGAAAAAGTTTTTCTCAGCTCTCCTGCTCTCAAGCATCTCTGCTGTATTGCTTTTAGGGATGGTAAGCTGTAGTAAAGAAACTTCTGGTAGTACTGGGCCAAAAGAACTTAAAGTTATGTTAAGTGAAGAACCTAGTACCGGCGATGCTTTGTCTGAGGCCCTCAATAGATGGGCTGAAGCAACTGGTAATACAGTTAATATTATGGTTATCCCTTATGATGATCAGTTAACTAAATTCCCATTGATGGCTAAAAACAATGACTTACCTGATGTGATTGCCACAACACGTTTGTCAATGTTGTATCCTGATGAGTTCCTAGATTTAAGTGAATACTTCGATAGAGCATTATTCGAACAAAGTGCGATCGATATGATTAACCAAATCTGGGATTCCGATGATATATATGCTCTACCACAACAATTCACAATTACTAACGTTTATTACAATGCTGATGCTTTCGAGAAAGCTGGTATTGCTGTTCCAACAGTAGACAATCCCTGGACTCTTGAAGACTTAGCAAAAAATGCTAAATTACTTCAGGAAAAAGGTGGAGTTAAATACGGAATGGCTATGGATGCCTCTAGAGCTCGTTATGATAACCTAATGTATGTAAACGGTGGATCTCTAGTTGAAAAAAATGGAGCTAAATTTTCTGTAACAGTAAATAGTCCTGAAAACATCAATACTCTTGCTGAGTTTGTTGAATGGAATAATGAATTTATGCCAAAAGCTATTTGGGCTGGTGGTACTAATGATAATCCTGCTGACTATTTTAAGAATGGAAACGTGGGTGTTTACTTCTCAGGAAGCTGGAACTACAACACTTTCTATACACAGATCAAAGACATGAATTGGGGCGTAATGCCTTCACCAGTTGGTCCTAACGGTGGTAGTTCAATTCTTGGTGGTAGTGGTTTAGCTGTTCCAACTAATGCAGAGAATGCAGAATTGGGTATAGAATTCCTTAAATGGTTCTACAGCGAAGACAATTTCCAAGAGTACTTGAATACAGATAAGGGACTTTCTTCTATGGTTGGAATAACTTATTCCCCAGAAGATCCTAAGGTGAAAGAAGACTATAGAGTCTTACAGTCTGAGGTTCCTAAACTTCCCAATGCTTTTGTTGTTGATGAGAGCTCCATGTGGAGAAACTACTATGACAACGAATATCGTGATGCATTAAAGCAAGCCGTAAATGGTGATATTACTCCTAAAGCTGCACTTGATGGTTTTGCTCTTCTATTATCCAAAAAGTCCGGATGGGCTTTAGAATATTAATTAATATTCGGGTCGCCTTTTGGCGATCCGATCCTTCAATCCCTATAAAGAGGTTCTCTGACCTATGAAAACGAAAAAAAATGCTAGACATGTGCGTGCATTCTGGCTCTTTATAACTCCTTGTTTATTGCTCTTTGGTATATTTTTCATCATCCCCTTGTTCCTAAGTGTAGGCTTTGCCTTCACAGATTATGATGGCTGGAAAACCATGAACTTTATTGGTCTACGAAATTTTAAGGAGTTATTAGTAGACAACAAATTTTACAGTGCCCTAACAAGGACCTTTTTTTACACATTGTTTAGTCTTCCTTTTAAGGTAATCGTACCCCTATTAGTGGCTTATTTGGTTACTAGCAAAAAAGTTCTAGGTAAGGGATTTGCTAGAACATTAGCATTTGTTCCTTCTCTATTGAGTGCTCTGGTTGTTGGTATCACTATCAACTGGATGTTTAGTACTGAATATGGACTAGTTAACTTTCTACTAAGTGTAATGGGAATAACCCCCATGGAATGGGCTCTTAATTCCTATCTAGCTACTTTTGTTATTAGTTTCGCTTCAAACTGGGCATCAACTGGTTTCTTTATGGTTATTTTTATTGGTGGGCTTAATAATATTCCCAAGGATGTCTATGAAGCCGCTGCCATAGATGGAAGTCGCGGTGTTAGAACATTCCTAAAAATAACGGTACCTATGTTAGCTCCTACAACCTTCCTTGTTACCTTGTTAGCAACAGTCAATTTGTTAAAAGAATTCGCTCTTGTTCAAGGGATAACTCAAGGGGGACCAGGACTTAAAACTACTTATATAATCCAATTTATTTTTGATAAAGGATTTAGTCAAATGCAATATGGTTATGCTTCAGCAACCAGTTTGGTGGCTATGATAATCTTTGGTTTTGTAGCTTTCGTCCAATTCAAAGTAAGTAAAGGAGGCGAACAATGATCCAACAAGTCAAATTGTCCAAAGATAAGGTTATTCCTTCCCTTATAACTGTATTGGTTGCATTGGCCTTTATTTTTCCAATTGTTTGGTTATTTTTTAGTTCTTTTAAGCAATCTGGAGAACTTTTTTCTTACCCTCTCTCTTTGTTTCCTTCAAAGTTTACGGTAGAACATTATCAAAACGTTTTACAGGAAGATTTTTTTATCTACATGGCTAACAGTTTATTCCTGGCTGTTGTTGGTACTTTAATTACATTAGCCATTAGTGCTATGTGTGGATATGCTCTTGCGATTTATAGACATGAAATCAAGTACACAAACTATATATTTGGAATATTCCTTTTAGGAACACTTATTCCTGGTGAGACATTAACAGTACCCCAGGTATCTGTTATTAGCTTTATAGGTCTTTATAACAACATTTGGGGAGTTATTCTTCCGGTTGTGACAACGACTACAGGTATTTTTATGTTCAGACAGCAATATATGTCAGTTCCTATTTCTCTGGTAGAGGCGGCACGTATTGATGGTAGTTCTGAGTTCCAAAGCTTTTTTAGAGTTATGCTGCCTTTAGGTACTTCAAGCGCTGTTACCTTGACTATTTTCAGCTTTATGTGGCGTTGGAATGACTATATTCTTCCCTTATTAGTCTTAAGTGAACAAAAGAATTATACCATCCAAATTGCTATCAAGAATTACATTGGTAACATGGGTGTTGATTGGAGCAGTATTTTAGCGGCTTCTGTAATGTCTATCTTACCTATTATTGTATTATTTATTTTCTTACAAAGATTTATCATTGGTGGACTTTCTTCGACAGGTGTAAAAGGATAAAGGTGAATATGCATAAAGAAGCTTTACAGAATCTATTATCATATCCGCTAAAAGTTCTTCAGAAAGCTTGTCGAAATGAAACATATCCCGTTGGTCCTGTTAAAATGAAGCCTTGTTCCTATCACGATTGGAACAAGGTTCAAGAGGACAGTGATTGGGTTGACTATGATTTAAAACAGGCCTTTGGAGGGGAGGACAAACATTGGATCTTTACCACTCAGGTAGAACTTCCCCAAGAAGCTATTGGTAAAGAATTACGTTGTTCTATTGGAACTGGGGCTACTGATATATGGAATTATAGCAATCCCCAATTTCTTGTTTATCTCGATGAAAAGATTCATTGCGGACTTGATGTAAGTCATAGGGTATTCAACTTTCCCTCAGATAAGAAAACAACTCAATTGAGTTTGTATACCTATGCATCAACAGAGAGACCAGACGTATTTCTATCTATAGAATTATATAAACACAAAGAGCAACTGGAACAATTCTGTATCGATTTAAAACTTGCCTGGGAAACGGCCAAACTATTAGAAGAAGACCAACCTGCTTATAGGAAGGTAAGCTTAGCTTGTGCTCAGGCTGTCCAGGCTCTGGATTTAAGAGATTTAGATAGTTCAGATTTTTATCAATCCCTCAGTATTGCCCATGATATTCTCAAGTCTCTGTTAGGAAATGAATCGGATTTAACAGTTAATGTTGTCGGACATTCCCATATAGATATGGCTTGGCTCTGGACATTAGATCAGACTAGAGAAAAAGCTGTTCGTAGCTATGCCACTGTACTTAATCTTATGGACCGATATCCTGAGTACATTTTCAGTTCCAGCCAGCCTCAAATGCTGGAATGGCTACGTCATGATCAACCAGCTCTTTTTGAACAGATAATGGCTCGTGTAAAAGAAGGTCGTTGGGAGATTGAAGGAGGAATGTGGATTGAGAGTGACACCATCCTTACTAGTGGAGAATCTCTCGTCCGACAATTCCTATGGGGAAAATCCTGGCTAAAAGATCAAGTAGGTGTGGATAGTAAAATCTTATGGCTACCTGACTGCTTTGGATTCCCAGCAACTCTTCCACAAATCATCGCAGGCTGTGGTATCAAATATTTTGTAACAACAAAATTAGGTTGGAATAGATCCAATCGAATCCCCCATGATTTGTTTAAATGGAAAGGTCTCGATGGTTCTGAAGTCCTGGCTTTTATGGTAACTAGCAAGGATTATGAGCCTCCTTCTAACTACCCCAGAAAAAAAAGCAATGAAACTACTTATAACGGATTACTAAATCCAAAACAGATTCTCGGAACCTGGCAACGATTCCAGGATAAGGATCAAACAACGAATACGTTACATCTCTATGGTTATGGCGATGGGGGCGGTGGTCCTACTGCTGGAATGCTTGAACGTCAACGTCGATTGAGTCAAGGATATCCCGGTGTTCCTCGTACAAAGCAAACGACTGTTCTTGATTTCTTAGAAACCATTGAAAAGGACATGACTAAACCAGCCACATGGGTTGGGGAGTTATATCTTGAGTACCATAGAGGAACATATACAAGTATAACCAAGACAAAACAATTGAACAGACTTTGTGAAAACACGGCGATGGAAACAGAAGCACTATGCTCCTTAGCATGGCTTCAGGGAGAAAAGTACCCCCATCAAGAGTTGGAACAAATCTGGAAAACCATACTCCTCAATCAATTCCATGACATTCTTCCTGGAAGCTCAATTCAAGCTGTCTATGAAGAGTCTCATCGGCAGATGGAAGGAGCTCTTGAAGCATTAAAAGCCTTAGGTCAGAAAGCAAAAGATGCTTTGGCGAAGCACATAGCGACCAAAGAAGAGGAATTTGTTGTCCTCAATCCCGTAAGTGCCAAGCGTGATGCTATTGTTACGGTTCCAGCAGAACCCGGATATAGTATCCGAAAGGGTAATGATCAATATCCTGTTAGCTGGCATGATGGATCACAGCTTCATTTCCTAGCCACAGAACTACCTTCTAAAGGTTGGGACAGCTATGAACTGGTAAAGGAAACAAAAGAGTTTGATATTCCTTTCGAATATAAAAACGGTCACCTTTCTACTCCTTATTATGAGATAGAACTTCAAAATGATTTTACTATAACGAGTCTCTTAGATAAGTCTGAAGGAAGAGAAATCGTTCCCCAAGGGGCCAAAGCCAATACTTTGCAACTCTTTGCTGATTATCCTGAGGATTATGATGCCTGGAATCTTGGTATACAGGGAAAGGAACAGAATTGGGCTATTGATAACCCTGGAACTATAAATGTACGTGTTTGCAATCCTTTATTTATCACTTTGGAGATAGAAAGGACTCATCTTAAATCCACATATCATCAAACAATCACCTGTTATGCTCATAAAAGACAGATTGATTTTAATGTTGATATTGATTGGCATGAAGATCACTTAATTTTAAGAAGTCTGTTCCCTACAGAGATTCTTGCTCCCAGGGCAAGTTATCAAATAGCTTATGGAGTCTGTGAACGAACAACACACAATAACACAAGTTGGGATGAAGCAGCCTTTGAAGTTCCAGCCCATGCCTGGGTTGATTTGAGCGAAGAAGGATATGGAGTGGCATTAATGTCTCCTCATTCCTACGGTTATTCTGCTAAAGAGGGACTGCTCTCTATAAGCTTATTACGATCGCCTACTTATCCTTATCCTAAAGCTGATCGTGGTAGACAAAAATTATCTTATTCCTTATTACCCCATACTGGGCGTTATCAGGAAGGTCAAGTTGTTGATGCTGGGTATGCACTCCATCATAAGCCTATGGTACTTACTAATGAACAGAAAAAGGCTTCCTTACCTTCTTCTTTAGAATCTTTCTCTCTTCAAGAAAGTAATGTTACCTGTGAGACCCTCAAAAAAGCGGAAAAACGGGATTCTCTCATACTTCGTCTTATTGAAACAGACGGAAAAAGAGGGCCTGCTACTGTAAATAGTGACTATGAAATCCTGGAAGCTTGGGAATGTAACCTGTTGGAAGAACGAATACGTCAGTTGGAAGTCTCCAATAACCGGGTACAGCTACCTCTTAAAGCAAGACAGATAACAACGATCGAAATACTTTGTAATGGGATAAGTAGAACCTAGGAGAACAAATGAGCACAATTGTAGAAAAATTAAATATATTAGTTGAAGGATTTCTTCCTGTGCTATACGCATCAGATGATCCGGACTTTGAGAATAGAAATTTAGAAGGCTCTGATGAAGAAGAACTGAAACGTTACCAATTTTGGGAATGGCCTCATGGTGTTGGTCTCTTTGGTCTCTGGAAGTTATTTGATCAGACAAAAGAGCAACGTTATTTGGATATGCTTATCCAATATTATGATGAACGATTGGCCCAGGGTTTACCTGGCAAAAATATAAACACCATGGCTCCTATATTGGCCCTCAGTTACTTAGCAGAGCATACAGGTAATAAAGCTTACCTTGATGTTTGTAAAGAGTGGGCGGAATGGGCCTGTAACGGTCTCGATAGAACAAAAGAAAGGGGATTCCAACACAGAACCAGTGATGATGAAAACGTCGGTGAACTCTGGGATGACACTCTAATGATGACTGTTCTAGCTGTAGCCAATATTGGACGTATCATAGGCCGTCAAGATTATATTGATGAAGCTGTTTATCAATTCTTACTTCATACAGAGTATTTGTGTGATAAGAAAACAGGCTTGTGGTATCATGGATGGACTTTTGAAGGTAATCATAACTTTGCCGAGGCCTTCTGGGCTAGAGGAAATTGCTGGATTACCATAGCCTTCCCTCTATTTATGGAGATGATGGATTTAGATAAGGGTGTTCACCATTATTTAAAGGTTGTCCTGGAAAGACAGATTAAAGCTTTAGCGGCTTTACAGGCTGATTCAGGAATGTGGCATACCTTACTTGATGACCCTACTTCCTATGTCGAAACAAGTGCTACTGCCGGATTCGGATATGGAATCTTGAAGGCTATTCATGATGGTCTAGTAAGCGATGAGTATCTTCCTATGGCTAATAAGGCAGTGGAAGCTGTACTTGGCTATATTGATGATAAGGGAGTTGTCCAACAAGTATCTTATGGAACTCCCATGGGAAGAGAATCTAAGAACTTCTATAAGGATATACCTATCCGACCCATGCCCTATGGACAAGCAGCGGCCATGCTAATTTTATTGGAAGCCAACAAAGATATAAAATAAAAAGACTTTTACCCCCTTTTACCAAGGGGGTATGTTTCTTTGTTTTCCCTTGCTTCTGGAAAAGCCTCAAGGATATAATATCATGATGGATGGAACAGATAACTCAGTATATTTTAAGAATGGATTCTTTGTTAAGGTTAATGATGACCGTGACCCTCTTTTTTACATGTTTGATTATGGAGTGCGGACTGATTCCATCAACATGGAGTTTCAGCATTTTCATGATTTTTATGAGCTATATTTTTTACTGGATGATCAATCGTCCCATATCATTGAAGGGGATTACTTTAATCTCCAGCGATATGACATAGTTCTTCTTAAACCAGCTTATCTGCACATGACAAAATATCCTAAAGGGGAAAGCCCCAAGGCCCGGCTGGTGGTTGATTTCCGCATACCAGATAATCTACCGGGTATGGAGAAATCTATAAAACAACTACTCTCCATCTTTGAAGAACCTATTCCTATTTTTCGTTTTAAAGGCGAGGTGAGAGCCAAAATTATTAACCTATTCAACGAGATATATATGTTAGGCGTCGACCGTCATACCTGTCGGGATCTGATGATTCATTGTAAGTTCATAGAAATACTATGGACAATCCTGGATAATCGCAAAGAGAATTGCTACGCCAAAAAGGAAATCACAGATACTATAACTCAAAAAGTATATGAAGTAACCAGCTATCTTCATGTTCATTATCCAGAGGAGATATCACTTCAGGCTATTGCAGAGCGTTTCTACGTTAGTCCTTATTACTTATCTCACCAATTCAAGAGAGTAACAGGATCTAATTTTGTATCATATCTACAACAAATACGAATACGCAATGCACAACAATTGCTTCTGTATACTAATAAGAAAATCAAAGATATATGTGAAGAATGTGGATTCTCCTCTTTTAGTCAATTCAATCGTGTCTTTAGTAAATTCTGCCATATCACCCCCTCTTTGTTCCGTCAGAACAAAGAACATAAATCTGAGGAAATCCTAAGATCTATGGATCCTGAGCGTCATGCTAAAGCCACTCCTTCTAAAGCACTACAAAGTTTCGATGATTATATCGCTGTCAAACACAAGAATGAATTGAACCAAAAGTGACTTGATTTTATAACAGAATTTCTGGAACAATAAGTACAAAATGACCAGCAAGGATATAATAATAATTGAATGGACAAGTCCAAACGTCTATCTATAAGAGTCCGCTTATTTAATATAGTAGCGGTATTCGGCATACTACTAAGTTTTGTATTCATGTTGGTGGCCCTGGTTGACAAAATACATACAACTTCCAAAACGGTACAGCAAACTTTGATCTTGGAAGGAAGTCGTACATCATTAAAAGTGCGTGACTATTTTACTACCAATCGACAAATACTAAACATGTTATCCATGGAAAAAGGATTTCATAAAGACATAATGGATGAGGATTCTATTGCAACCTTAACCAAGTACCTTGGGGATGTACAGAACGCCTTTGACATTCGGCTATGTTTCTTTGGTAGAGAAGAAGATGGTTCTATACTTAATTATGAACCAACAGAAGCCTTTGATTCACGTAAACGTCCCTGGTACATTGAGGCTAAGGAACAAGGTTCTCTTATAGTAACGGCCCCCTATATAGGAGCTGGTACAAATGAATTGATTACCACTATGGCTCTGCCTTGTTACTCGGAAGAAGGTTTAACTGGTGTACTGGGAATTGACTTTTCTTTAGACGCTATCGAGCGAACATTAAACCCTGATACACGTATATTTTCTTCTCAACTTAATATGTTAGTCAAAGAAGATGGACAGGTTTTATTAACCAATGGCAAGACGCCTTCTGAACAAACCTTTCCTATAGGCCAAAAAGTAACTTCCAGATTGGGACTCACCACTTTTGATGACAAGAGTTATCTGGCCAGAATATATTATGACGTACCCACCAAGTTATACATCGTATCTTGTATCGGACCGGAAGAGATTTGGAAACCGGCTCTGGAGTATCTCATTATCTATATTGTGATAGCATCTGCCTTTCTCATATGCATGATCGCCGTGATGAATCACATCATAGGGAACCTCATTATAAAGCCCATCAATATCCTGACTATGGACATGAAGAACATCCAAAGTTTTCATCTGGATGAAATCATTGAGGTCGATGATCGAAGCATAGAGATTTACCAAATGGCCACCGGGCTTGAAAACATGAAGAGAGGGCTTCGTTCCTTTCGTAAGTATGCTCCTGGAGACCTGGTTTACAAATTAATAACGGATAATACAGAAGCTAAATTATCCGCAGAGAAACGGACTTTATCTGTCTGTTTTTGTGATATTGCGGACTTTACCTCGATATCTGAATCCCTCCCTCCTTTGGAGTTGACTGAGCTGTTAGGTGTTTATTTTGAAACAATGACAAGAATACTCCAGGAACATGAAGCTACAGTGGATAAATTTATAGGTGATTCGATCATGGCCTTCTGGAATGCTCCGAGAGAAGTTCCAGAACATGCTCGTTTAGCCTGTCATGCCATTCTACGTTGTGCTGAGTTCGTTGAAGAATTTAACGCTTCCCATGAAGTCCCTTTTCATACCCGTTTTGGATTAAGTTACGGGGAAGCTATTGTTGGGAATATGGGATATGAAGACCGCCTAGGCTATACAGCTCTGGGAGACACGGTTAATGTCGCCTCTCGCTTTGAAGGCATAAATAAGTTCTATGGAACAACAGCTGTTGTTACAGAGGGAGTTTGGGAGCAAACTAATGAGGAATTTGCCTACCGGCTGATCGACAAAGTTGTTGTTAAAGGCAGAAAGCACGGAATCAATGTGTATGAATTAATGGGACGGCTGGATGAGTTCACCTCTCAACAGCTTGCGGCTTTGGATCAATGGCAACAGGTGATGGAACATTATTACAACAAGGAATGGAAGTTATGTCTTCGTGCTTTGGGTCTTTATGAGAGAAATCATTGTATCAATCTCTTCGGATCACGGAAGAAGGATAAAGTTTATCCTATTATCTATAAACGACTGAAAGACTTTATCAAAAACCCTCCTCCCGACTCATGGACAGGAGCCGTGGTTTTAAAAAGCAAGTAGACCCTCTGCATTGAATTAAGCCCTATGAGAGTTTGAAATCTCATAGGGTCACATTCAAACTAATCCCTTACCACTTGTTGTAGTGAACAAGGGTCGAATCATACTTATTGATGATTTTATGTTCTTTTGACTCGGGGACTCCTAAGGCTATCAAATTTAAAGGTATGATAGATTCAGGTAAGCCGCAGTTATCTGATATGGTCTTAATTCGATCAGGGGAAGGATAGGCCCCTGTCCATACAGCTCCATAACCTAGGGCATGAGCCGCCAGGAGAATATTCTGTGTGGCAGCAGAGCAATCCTGAACCCACATATACTGGGTTACTTCAGGTGCCTTATCAGGGATGCCACATACGGCAATAGCGAAATCAGCCTTATCAAGCATTTTAGCATAGGGTAATTCTTCCCTAAGGCGATTCAGAATGGTCTTGTCATCAATCACAACAAAAGACCAGGGCTGACTATTCTTAGCTGTAGGAGCCGCCATGGCTGCCTTTAAAATAAGGTCCCTGTCTTCTAAAGGAATCGAGTCACCAGTGTATTTTCTCACACTGGTTCTTGTCATAATGTTTTTGAGTGCGTCTGTCATAGCATTTCCTTTCTATTTAATACTAATCATCAGATCCAGACATCATCAGGGGCTGTTTGGGCACCACCAGCATCTCCTGTATTTACCGTACCAGCAGGTTCGATGAGAAGAACCTTAGCTTCTGTAGCTGCGTAAGGTTTGTGCTCTACACCTTTAGGAACGACAAGCATTTCTCCTTCCTTCAGGTCCACACTTTGATCACGGAAATCAATTCTAATGGAACCTTCTAATACAATAAAAACTTCATCTGTATCTTTATGATCATGCCAAGTGAAATCACCTTCCAGCTTAGCTAATTTGAAATGATAATTGTTCATTTGAGCAATGATTTTAGGTGACCAATGCTCTTTAAATAACCCTAATTTTTGATTGAAATTAACTTTTGAAGTGTTCATTATAGCTCCTTTTGAAGCTAATATACTACGGATGACCCGTATCGACAAAAGTTAAATATAGCCCTCCCCCAAAGGGGAGACTAATCTTGTTTCAGAGCTTAGAGCAAAGCTTCAATGGCCTGTGTCATGTCTTTAGGTTCCACTGTTGGTTCATAACGGGAGACTACTTCTCCTTCTTTATTCACCAAGAATTTAGTGAAGTTCCATTTAACCGATTTCCCCTCCAGAAAGTCAGGAAAATTATTTTCCAGAGCTTCCTTTAATCTTGTTCCAATAGGATGATTCTCATCAAAACCTTCAAAGGGCTGGGCTTCACTTAAATAATCAAACAAAGGATGAGCTTCTGCCCCTCGAACATCAATTTTTGCAAAAACAGGAAAGGATACTCCATAGTTCAGGGAGCAAAAACTCTTGATTTCCTCAGCATCTCCCGGTTCCTGGCCGGCAAATTGATTACAGGGAAAAGCTAAGATCTCAAGACCTTTCTCTTTGTATTGATCGTAGAGAGCCTGGAGTCCTTCATATTGAGGGGTGAACCCACACTTACTAGCGGTGTTCACGATTAATAAGGGTTTAGATTCATAATCCTTAAGACTTACATCCTCTCCTTTCATATTTTTAACGGTAAAATCATAGATACTCATAACGTTCTACTCCTTGTGGTAAGTATAAACTTCGCTTTTATTAATTGCAAGCAATTGAATCGATGGCGACATGTAAGAGATTTGCTTGCTTGCTCCTTAGGGATAGGGTATTCTGTTCTTTGTGGAATATGACGAAGGGTCCCTCTTGTTAGAGAATCAATTATGCTTTGCTCTATATACGGCTTCTAAGGAAATCATCAGGTCTTACCGACCTTATCTAGGAGAGCTTGATTTAACCTATACCCAGTATCTTGCCATGCTAGTGCTTTGGGAAGAGTCTCCTTTGTCATCAAAGGTCATGGGGAATAAACTTCTACTGGATTCAGGCACTTTGACTCCCCTTCTTAAAAAGCTCGAGACCAAAGGATTTATTAGCCGTAAAGTGGATAGTCACGATGAGCGTCAGTTAATCGTTACCCTCACAGAAGAAGGGGCTAAGTTGAAAAGCAAGGCCAAAACCATACCCCATAACATGTTCTGTAAACTCCATCGTTCCCAGAAGGAAATCATTGACTTACGTACACAGCTAAAACGTTTGACCGATGACCTTTTAAACTCTAATTAAAATTCTTTAAGATTCCTTCTTGAATCTTCCCTCTGGGGAGCCCTGATTCTTGTAAAAACACAGGAAGACAAGGAGTGATACTATGAAGTTAAAGTGTTGTCTTATTGGATTAATCTTCATCATAAGTGCTTGTTCAACTAAATTTTATGACTCTCAGGAATGAGAAGGAGGGGATAATGGTCAGGACTCAAGGGTCTTATCACAGATGTCGTAAAGGAAAGGGGCCTGTGGCCCCTTGTTTTATTCTGCGTACCATTGGGGAAAGGGATCATTCAGAGTACTGAATTCTGTTTCGGTCCATTCCGGATGTACAAGACATTGGTTAAGAGCGGCGGTAATTTTATCTTTATTCATATCTGATCCGATAAAGACGATTTCCTGCCGTCTGTCCCCATAGGGTTCCTGCCATTCAGCCTCAAGGTAATCCATGACTTCCTGGGGCCATTCTTCCTGAGGATAGGAACTCCACCAGCGTCCGGCCAGATCAAAATTAATGAGTCTCCCCGCTACCTGTAGGTCTCCTACAAATTCCATACGGGTGGCCAACCAAAAGTAACCCTTGGCCCGAATGAGGCCTGGAATAGGTTCATTAAGGTAGGCCATTAGTTTCTCTGGATGAAAAGGTCGGCGCGCTTTATAGATAAAGCTGGATATGCCGTATTCTTCCGTTTCTGGAGTGTGGTCATTATCTCTTTCCATTTCTTTAACCCAGGTCGGGTAGGTCTGGGCCACTTCAAAATCAAAGCTTCCTGTGTTCATGATCTGATCAAGAGGAACTTGACTCTTTAGGGTATCAATAATCTTAGCTTCCCCGTTAATGGCTCTCACCATTTGATGAACCTTCCTGAGTTCTTCTTCTGTTACCATATCCGTTTTGTTCACAAGGATGACGTTGGCGAACTCGAGTTGTTCGATCATAAGATCCACTACAGTTCTCTCATCGTATTCTGAGACTTCCTGTTGTCTGTCCTTAAGGGTTTCATTGGAATTGTATTCTGCAATAAAGTTATGGGCATCGATGACTGTGACCATTGTGTCCAGTTGGGCAATATCCCTGAGGGAATGACCATCTTCCATGGGAAAGGTAAAAGTTGCTGCAACAGGTAGAGGCTCTGATATCCCACTGGATTCGATCACCAGATAGTCGTGTGTACCTGCTTCGGCTATTTTTTTGACCTCTTGGAATAGATCTTCCCGGAGAGTACAGCAGATACACCCGTTTTGAATCTGAACGAGTTTCTCTTCGGTCTCAGTAATCTTGTCACCAATCTGCCGGCCATCGACATTAATGGCTGCCATATCATTTACTATCATGGCTACTTTCATGTCACGTTTTGTTTCTAATATATGATTTAATAGGGTGGTTTTTCCGCTCCCCAGAAAGCCACTTAAGACGGTTACTGGAATTTTCTTCATATTCCTCTCCTTATAATATGCAAGTGATTCGCATAATACAGTCTTGTTGTTTGTGTGTCAATAATGCGAATCATTTGCGCGCGTAGTAGGTAAATTTAGGAAGCTTAAGGTTGGCTTTGTTCTTTTGAGTACTGTAAAAGGTGATTCTGCTTATTGAAAACAAATGGTTTTCAATAAGCAGATGATTGGTTTGATCATTAGAAAATTTTGGTTTTCAATAAGCAAAGTTAGCAATGGTAAGGCTCAAAAGGGAAAGACTAGGAAATCTGAATAGAGGGAATCCTCCCACTTGGAAGAGAAAGTTTATCCTTAGGATAACGAAGAACCACCTCGTAGTGCCCAGAGTCTAGTGTATTAGGTAGCATCCAGAGGATTCTTACCTTTGTGACCTTGTAGATGACAATATCATCTGTAAGGATATTATGCCCTTTGTCTATGAGGAGGATTTGAGGCTCACCCTTTTGTTGCAGATGATGTCCTCTCAGTTCAACCAATCCGCCTGCTGTGTAATAAGGACCGAAGCTCTTCTTTATATAATCATAGATCATATTAACTTTGGGATGTTTAGCCAGCTGTTCGACTTTGACCGTTTTGAGTTCCCTGGTAAAAGATTTTCTAATCTTGGTAGAAGGGCTTATATGGATGAGTACTTCATGTTTGTCCTTTTGGAAGCATTCCTCTTTATGAGCAAAGCCTCCTCGTATACTGGTTCTGGTTTTGAATAAATCTGTCACCAGGGAATGACCTAATAGAAGTTGTTCACGGACTACTTCATTCAGCAGATCCAGTACTGCCAGGATATCCTGTCGGGTCACAGTGGTATTGTGATGGGACATCTTATAGATAAGGTCCTGTTGGTTCAGTGTGTCTTTGTATTGAACCTTTGCACAATAATTATTGCTGGATCTTGTGGGTAGATAATTGGGGCGTAGATAATAGTTAATAGTTTTCATATGGTTCTCCTTAACTACTACTTCTCACCTGAATTTGGAATATCGAGAAAAATTTTGAGACTTTTTTCCCTTTTTTTATAAAAAAACAGCTGTGATACTTCACAGCTGTTAGTATAAATTCGACTAAAGTCGATATTTATTATTGTTCAACAGAAGTTAATACTCCGTTGATAGTAAGAATGTCGCCTTCTAGAGTGAATTTTAAGTCACCATCCCAGAAGTACATAGCTTCAGGAGAAGGACCTTCTTTCTTTACACCAGTTGACCATACTTTGTCAAAATCAACACCAGCTGCTGTTCCGTCTGTTGAGAATTCAGATTTTAACTCCTGAGGAGTCCCGATAGATCGGTATTCGATACTTCCATCAGGAAGGGAAAGAACACCCTTGGAATCGGTTGTGAATCGGTAAGCAGTTCCTCTATGAACAAATTGTACTACAATAGATCCATCATCCATTTTGCTAGCATTAAGGTTATCATGAATAGCCTGAGCATGGGGATTTACACCGAAAAGAAATAATCCACGAAGACCAGTAGACATTGTTGGTTTCCCTTCAACATCGTATAGATACATCATAAATAGGTGAGTAGAACCTTCGGTTGATGCACCAGATACTGTGTCAGCTTTGTCTTCAGCTGCCATATATCGGACATTTCCTTTCCAGTTAAAATGGCTAGCAGGGTCATCCATGGAAAGATTTACTTGGTAATCAATTACTAAGTCTTCACTTCCATCGGATACGGCTTTAGTAGTTGCATTACTTGACTCCGCAGGTTTAGAACAACCTATCATTATCAAGGGAAATGCTAGTAACAAGAAAAATAATTTTTTCTGCATAAGTTTCCTCCAGACTTATCTTTGAAAATATGTGTTAGTACACTATTAGAAGTATAGCAGATGGTTCAATTCTTACAAGAGGTGTTATATATATCTATATAAAAATATCGAAGAATGGTCATATTCTGCTATTTTTCTTCTTTTAACAGGATTATATAGGCTCCCAGAAGAAAAACCAGGCCTACGAGTATGGCCTTGTCCTGCCAAAGATGACTTAAACTTCCCCCTAAGACCGCTCCCAGAGCAAAGGTTAAGATAACCACTAGGTAGGTTCCCACTTGTTCTATATATTGCCGATCCTTTGTCTGTAGATAGTGAGCCAGACCTGTCATGGTACTTCGCAGATTCCCGGTTATCATAGTTGTGGCAATGGGGCTTCCTTTAATCTTGTTAAAGTTAGCGACCTGTACGGCTGCCAGAAAGGAAATGGTTGAGTTGATGACAGAATGATTCACCCAGGGACCTAAGAGGGCAATAATCACAATAAGAATAGCCTCAAAGAGAATGACTAACTTGATTCCCTGGTTATTTTCCAGCCATCGTTTATGCCCTTTTAAGACTTCTGAAAGGAAGATCCCCAGGGCGAACATTAAAATAGGGATTAAGTACTTGATAATGTTTGATAAGTGACCACTGAGAACGGATAGGGAGAGTAAGACCAGATTCCCCGTTTGGGCATTAGCAAACACCCCATCTTTTAGGACATAGGTATAGGCATCAAGAAAACCTCCTAAAAGGGATAGGAAGACGCCAATCATTAAATGTTCGTGAGCTTTATGCAATGGATAACCTCATTATTATAAAAACCATTATAGAAAAAGTGAAAACTTTGTAAAAGTCATAACAAAAGGTTAATTAAATCCTAACAGATTGACTTTATGATCCCATAAGAGAGATAAATTAAAGGTAGATAGTCATTATGATATGGAATAATTGACTAGATAGGTCCTGGGGAGTATTCATGTCCTGGTTAGAACGATTAAAAAAAAGTGAAGGATTATTGAGTAGAACAGAGGAAGAGCTGATTACTTATATTAATCAGAATCCTGATAAAGCGGTACGCCTCACCTTATCAGAATTAGGGGAAGCCGCTTCTGTAAGTAAACCTGTGATTATTAATTGTTTTAGAAAACTTGAATATAAAGATTACAGGAGTATGCAGAATGGGGTAGACTCCTTTTTTGCTTCTCAAATCGATTCCTTTAAGGCTAGTCAGAATGTGTATGACCGTATTAAGACTCCCCATGAACTTATTACAGAAGCTGTAGCCGTGGAGATTCGTTCTCTGGAACGGATGGAAATGAGCCTTGACAGGCATAGATTGGAAGATTTTATCAAGGATCTTAATGAGAGATCTTCCTTATTTATAGTAGGTGAGGGTACTGGTAAATATCCCGCAGACTATCTGGCCCAGCGATTACGACGTTATGGTTTTCAGGCTCAATTGCTTAGCCAGGATCATGCCCATTGGCTGGATAATCTTCACCCGGCCCATACCGGGGATATGGTGATTATCTTCCATTATAACGATGATGATATTTGGTTGCGGAAGGTACTAGGGTATTTGGATAGGCGAAACATTTCAGTAACGTTAATATCCGGAACCATCCATCCGGACTATGTGGATAAGGCGAAGTTCTTTTTCCATATATCCAGGGGGGAGCTTAATTTTAAAAACAGTATGGCCTTACCCATGCATTTTGCCCATTTGTTACTACTCACTTATGAGTTCCACAATGAAGAACATATTAAAGAGTCTCTTAATCAGTTGGAAGAATCCCGAAACCAGTGGGGTCGGGGTATTAAATAAGAAATTACGGCAAAGGAGGATATGATGCCGAAAAAAGGAATCGTGATCTATTTAACCGTCTTTATGTTATTGAGCGGTGTTACTTGGAATATCTTTGGTAATGGACAAAAAACTGAAGATTCAAATCAACCTGTCATCATCAGTATGGCCTTCCCTATAGCAGTGGATGCTCCCATAACAGAGTTATTGAATGGCTATGCAAAGGAATATATGGATCAACATCCCAATGTGAAGATTGATTTGATTTATTCTGGTGGTTATACGGATGTAAAAACGATGATCCAGACTACCATTGATGGTGGTGGTGAGGCTCCTTCTTTAGCTGTGATGTTGGCTACTGATCTATTTGATCTGGCTAATGCCCAATACATTGAGCCCATGACTCCCTATACGAAGAAGCTAAAGTCTTCAGAAATGAAAGACTTCCTTCCTGCTTTTATGGAGAACTCCTACTATATGGATGATGTTTGGAGTCTTCCTTTTCAAAGAAGTGCTGTGGTTCTTTATTACAATGCCGATTTGTTAGCAGAGAAAGGACTTGCTGTTCCTAAGGACTGGAAGTCTTTGGCTGAGACAGCCCAGGCTTTAACAGTCAAAGAAGGGGACAGTGTTACGAGATGGGGATTGGAATGGCCTACTGGTTGGCCTTACTGGGTGTTCCAGCCTCTAGCTATTGGTGCGGGACAAAACATCGTCGGTGATGAAGACGACAAAGTGTACTTTGATAATGCTGATGTGATCAAAGCCATCAAATACTATAATAGTTTATCAGCTGATTATGGTGCTATGCCTCAAGGGGTACAGGTGTCCTGGGGAAATGTCGTTCCTAATTTTGTATCTGGTAATACTGCTATGATTGTTCAGAGTTCCGGTAGTTTGTCCGGTGTTCTTAGTCAGGCTAAGTTCAAAGTTGGTGTTATGGGAGTCCCAGGGGAAAAAGGCGGTTATTTCAGCGTTCCTGGAGGGGGTAACATTTATATGATTAGCGGTATGTCAGAAGCTGAGAAGAAGGCTGCTTTTGATTTTGCCCTCTTCCTGACGGCACCCTCTCGGGCTGCTGATTTCTCTATAGCAACTGGTTATGTTGCTTCCCGTAAGAGTTCCATGGAAGAAGAGGCTATGAAGGCTTATGTGGCAGACCATCCCCAAGTATTAGATGTCCAAAATGTTTTAGCTCAGGCTGGTAAGGAAATGGCTCTTCAGAACTTGGGAGAGGTACGAAGTATTTTCCACAATTATATCCAGGCGGCTTTCAATGGAGAAATGACTCCCGAAGAAGCTATGGCTAAGGCTCAGGAAGAAGCTGACGCTGCATTAGTGGATTTTCAATAATTTATTTAGATAGTAGTCCAGAGGGGTACCTCTGGACTTTTCATTGTTATAAGGAGCCTTTGCATGCATAAAAAAAGAGCGGGACTTCTCCCTTATTTACTAGTGGCACCTACATTAGTATTTGTAGCAGTGTTTACTATATATCCCACCATTGCCAGTGTTATCGGTAGTTTTTATCATCACCGCTTGAACATCCTAAAATACAGGACTCCCCGGTTTTATGGTTTAGGGAATTATCATGAACTTTTTAGTAGTGCTGATTTTCAGCAGATCATTGTTAATACCTTGGTCTATACGATTATTTTGGTTCCCCTCACCATTGTGGTCTCCTTTTTGTTTGCCCTTTGGCTTCGTCCTAAGAAGTTTGCTCCTTTCAGGATTGCTATCTTCCATCCTACGATTTTGCCAGCTGTATCAGCGGCGACGATTTGGCTGTTCTTCTTTACCCCCGGGTATGGGTTATTTAATAGTTTCCTCTCATCCCTCGGTTATGGAGGGCCTCAGAATTGGTCCAGTAATCCCCAATTAGCCTTGTTTAGTCTGGTGATTGTGGCTTTCTGGAAGGATGCTGGGTTTTATATGATTTATTTTTTGGCAGGTCTCCAGAATCTTCCTAAAGATGTCTATGAAGCGCTTAGATTGGAAGGGGCCCATCCCTTTGTTGTTTTTTTCAAGTTTACCCTGCCTTTAATGAGACGAACCACTCTGTTTGTTTCGACTATCGCTATGGTGGGAGCCTTTAGAATGGTAGACCATGTGATAGTCATCACTTCAGGAGGCCCTAGCAACAAGAGTAGTTTATTACTCTATGATCTATGGCAGGAACGTTTTGAGAATCTTAATGTAGGCAAGTCTTCTGCTATAACAGTTATTCTTATTCTGTTTCTTCTGGTATTTACCATATCCAACCTCCTTTTTAATGAGAGAAAAGGAGTTATCCATGACTAAGAATAAGTGGTTATTCCTGTGGATCCCTGCTTTAGTGGTGGTTGTGATATGGTCTGTTCCTGTGGTATGGGCCCTTATTGCCAGTTTGCGTCCTCCTATGGAAGCTTTTACAAGAGGCCAGGTCTGGTTCGGTTCTGCCCTGAGCTTGGCAAATTATAAACGGGCCCTTTCTCTGGCTCCTTTTGGGTTGTATTTTCGTAATACTGTTCTCATGGTTTTGATGGTCTTAGTTGTTCAGTTGCTGTTTAGTAGTTTAGCTGCTTTTGGCTTTGCTTTTTATAAGTTCAAAGGGGATAGGATATTATTTGTTTTGATTTTGACTCAGATGATGATCCCCACAGTGGCCTTACTGGTTCCGAATTTTCAAACCATCAGGGTTCTGGGGTTGTATGATTCTCTAGGGGCTATGGCTGTGCCTTTCTGGGGCAGTGCTTTTGGAACTTTTCTCCTGCGCCAGACGTTTTTGGGTATTCCTAAAGACTATGGTGATGCCGCGTTAGTGGATGGTTGTCACTGGTATCAAATTCTGTGGCATGTCTATCTTCCTATGGCCAAGTCTTCTCTGGTGGCTTTTTCCATATCGACCATTAATTGGCATTGGAATGATTTGCTGTGGCCCATGATTATTACCCAAAGCGATAAATCCCGTCCTTTGACGGCTGGACTTGTTCGCTTTACCCAATTAGGGGAAGTGGGAGCCCAGTGGGGGCTTATGTCGGCTGCGACTCTGATTGTCGCCTTGCCTTTATTGGTCCTTTTCTTTATCTTCCAGAAGCGCTTTATGGAAGGCTACATGAACTCAGGTATCAAATAGGAAAGAATTATGAAATGGAAATGGATTGATTTTGATCATATAGACGCTCATGCCAGTGATTTTGTTGTTCCTCTCAATGAATTACTATCTGATATTGAGGAACGTATGGATAATTGGGCTTCCCATCAGAAGGATACACAGGAAGCTCTGTGGTTCCATGATGATTTATATTTGGATAAAGACTGTGGGTATACTGGTTTAGGTACTGTAGATAGGGCTGATACTAAAAGCTTTTGGGCTTATCGGAAAAACAGAAGCATTCCTTCTCATCTAATGTTGGGAGATAAGGTTTTGACTTCCACCTTATGTCTATGGGGGTATCTGTTAGAGGATGTCTTTTACATTCATACCCTCTATCCCGGTCAGAAGGCTCCCAGGGAGATCCATGATCCCCAATTAAAGTTAGAAGAGATTGATGAATCTCTGCAGTTCTGGACAAAGCACGCTATCATTGTAAGTGAAGGAGAATATACTTTTGAATCCTCAGAATAAAGAGCTTGTTATTATGGACATCCCCTGGTTGGAACAGCATTTGGATCTTAATGGTAAAAACAAGATCGCTATTTTTGATATAGACAGTACGATAATGGACACTTGTTATCGTAATTATAAGATACTTGAGGAAGCAGCTTTTTATTTTGACTTTCTGTCTCCTTTTATGTCTTTGATTGAACCTTGTGATATCGGTTGGAGTATCCTCGATGCGGTATCCCTTCATACTGATTTGACTGATACGATGCAGATGCTGGTTTTGGACTTTTGGCGGGAAAGGTTTTTTTCTAATGCCTGGGTCAAACATGATCGTCCCTATCCTGGGGTGAAGAAAGTCCTCGATTGGTTTGTTGAACATGATTATAGTCTTGTGTACCTAACAGGACGTGATGCTCCACAAATGAAGGAGGGGACTATCTACTCCTTTGAAGCGAATCTTCTTCCTACTACCACGAACACTTACTTTTTCTTTAAACCTGATTTTTTGTCAGCTGATCTGGAATATAAGAAGATTGCTCTGGAAGCTATTGGAGAGATCGGTGATGTTGTTCTAGCTGTGGAAAACGAACCGGCCAATGCTAATCTGATGAAGCATATGTTTCCTCAATCCATAGTAGCTTTGATTAATACTGTTACCTCTCCTTATCCGGCGAAGCCCCTGGATTCTCTCCTTTTATTTGATGGATACAAATAGCTTTGGATCGGGTAATCTTGACTTCCTCAATCTATATTTTTAACTTAATATCACCAGAAGAACTTAGAGGTTTATATGAAAAAAAATGTCATTATTACTGGATCTGACAAAAAATACGGTGATTTTCTTATAGAGCATTGGTTTAAATCCCTTAAGGAAACTAATGACCTGACTGAACTTGATGTAGCTGTGTTGGACTATGGTTTATCAATAGCTCAGCGTTTTTACCTGGAATCTCATGGTGTGATTCTCATTCCCTGTCAGAAGGATGGACACGTTGTGAATATCCGTTTTAGAGATATGGCTCATTATCTTGAAGAGCATCCCGGATATGATCAGGTTATTGTAAGTGATGGTGGTGATATTATCTTTCAGGATAGTCTGGAACCTCTTATTGAGGAACAACCACAGGAGTTCCGGGCTGTCGTGGAAGACTTGAAGAGTGGTTTTAGTATTTTTCTGACAGATGAGTTCTTTTCCAGGCAAGACAAAGACGCCATTAAGAAGACTCTGACCGGTAAAGAGATGATTAATGCAGGTTTCTTCATTGGACCAGCTCATAAGATGGAAGAATTGGGTAAAACCCTTTATGCCATGATAAAGGAAAAAACAAAATTCGGTCCTGATCAGATAGTTGTTAATTATCTACTTTATAAGAATGGTTTTGTTCCTGTGGATAGAACTTATAACTATGTTGTTGCTACAGCTCAAGCGAAGTTGGAGATCAGGGACGGTCGTTTCTATGCCAATGGAGAATTGATTCGGGTGGTTCATAATACGGGTAACTGGAAATTCTTACGGCCTATTGAGAACTTTGGCTATCATAGTGATAAGGTGTCCCTAAAAAAAGATTTGATGAGAATATTAAAAGGTCTCCATACTACATCAGACTCTATGTATGATGTTCAGGATCATTTGAAGTTAAGATTATTGGACTTGAGAAAGGATATGAAAGACATGTACCGTAATTCTCAAGGAAAAGTGGATGAATTGTTCAATAATTTTGTTGATGAAATTCTGAATATAAAGGACAAAGAAGAATAACTTTCATGTTTTGAATTTGGATACAAAGCCCTGGAGCTCCTTGAGGTTACTATCATTGGTATGGCTCTGGGAGGTGAGGCTTGATGTCGCGTTTTGTATTTCATCAACACCTTGGAGTATTTCATTGATTCCTTGCTGATTTTGCTGGGACAAGGTTTGTCCCATGTTAAGGGTTTTGCTTATATTGTGGGTACTATCTACAATGATTTGCGTTTCTTCTGATATCTTTGTGACAGAATCCTTGAGCTCTCCTGAAGCGGTGAGAACTTGTTTGCCTCCTGACGACATTTCAGACATAGTAGAAGATATTTCCATGAGGGATTGAACTAGGAATACAACCTCCTTTTGTATTTTGCTGTAATAATCAATACTGTTTTGAGAGGAGTTGGCAGCTTCTTTGATGGCCAAATTAATATCTTTTACCAGGGTTGTTATGAGCTTGGCATTCTCACTACTGGATTCCGCCAGTTTTCGGATTTCCTCAGCTACTACTGCGAAACCTCTTCCCGATTCTCCCGCATGGGCTGCTTCAATGGCCGCATTCATAGCTAATAGATTGGTATTGGCGGCAATGTTGTTTATGACTCCAATGATGTCTACGATCCTGTCTGTCATTTGTTCTACTTTGTCGATTGAGGCATTAGAAGCATTAATGAGATCCGATCCTTCATGGGTGTATTCTTCTAATTTTTGAGATCCTTCTGAGCGCTGTTTTGTTATCGTTGACACATTTTGAATAGAGGACATCATTTGTTCGATAGCAGCAGAGGCCTGGATAACTGCAGTCGATTGTTCCGCTACCAGGTTATTAAGGTTATTGACTGAATCATTAATATGAAGAGAATCTTCATAACTTTCACTTACTTCCTGACTAAGCTTTGTTATTTGTTTGTAGATGGAGTCGACGGTTGCTCTGATTTCTGTAATCGAAGAGGACGTCTCTGTTGTGGAATCGGTAATATGATAACTTAATTGCAGGCTTGTCTCTGTGATGGTTCCTATTTGCTGGATGAGCTCTCTAAGAGATATGGTAGCTTGAGAGAGGGCTGTACTTATGTGACCCATTTCATCTGGTCGGGAATAAGTATGAGGATCTCTTAAATCACCCTCAGCAAGGTTACTGACTTCTTTCATTATGATTTTGATAGGATGGGATATCAGGGTATAGAGTCTAATGACAGCCAATAGGGCAATGACGATAGCGACAATTATTATTATGAGTCCCACTCGACTATATTGGGCAAGGGACAGATCCAGTTCCGTTCTCTTATCTATTAAGATTTGAGTTGTAAATTGTTCTTCCTTGGAGAAAAGCGGTATGAGATTGACGAGACTTTCTGTAAGTTGTTCTTCTGTTACGTCGATTTTTTGATTGATGTTAATGATATCTTCCATTCCCTGCTGATAGTTCTTAATGGATGTGTTCATCTCATTTTTAACACTTAAAGGAAGATTACTTTCTGAAATCCTGTTCAAGATCTCAGAGGTCGCCTCTTTATTACGATCTGCATATTTATCTGTTAGGCGTAGAAGATAATCTTTTTCATGTCGTCTGATCATGAGATACTGGATCATTAGTGCATCCCGATTATATTGTTCGATTATGGCTTCCAGTTCATGGGCTGCATTACGAAAATACCCCCTAAGTCCCAAATCTTCTGTAAACCCTTTTTGAACCTGTAGATCATAAAGAGCCTTGAAGTTTTCTTGGTAGTCATTGAGTTTTTGTGTCAGTTGATTGTAAGTATCGGACCTTGTTGTATAGCTCTTCCATTGGGCTGTGAGCCTTTCTTCCATTTTTAAGATTTGCGTCAACAAGTTATGTGATTGAGATAGGTATTCATTGAATTGCGTCAGATGTTCTTCTGATGGTTTTAGGAGAAAATCCTTCTGTATCATACCAGCTCTGGTAAGTAATTCTTCAGAACGGAGTAAATCCTTTTGTTTTAGATTGATCGTATCGAGGAAGAACCCATATTCCTGTTTGGCTGTAAAGATACCATTTAGTAATAAAAACGAGACCCCTAGCATAAGGATTAGAATAAAACTGTTAATGACTAATATATTTTTCCGTATATCCAACTTCACTGTATTATCCTGTCCTTATTATTTATTGCGTACTCATTAGATTATGTTTATAAAAGGAGTGAATGCAAGTTGGTTTGTCCCTGTGAAGTTAATACTATCATTCTCAGGATAACTTTAGTTAGATACAATCCTCCCTCCTCAGTAAGTCTGAGAGATTAACAGAGGGACAGATCTTCTGTGGGTATAATATCATTGTTTTGTCATAATTCTTCCATTATGCTGTGTTATAGGGGGGCTTCATGAGTGATGATTACTTTGTGTTTGCCGATGAAGACAATATTCCTGTTGATGAGTATAAAGAAGTATGGGAAATCCTGATTGTTGATGATGATCAGGATGTACATGACGCTACTTTATATGCTCTGGACGGGTATGAAGTATTTGGGAGAACTTTATTATTCCACCACGCCTATTCTGCTGCTGATGCGATCACAATGTTGAAACAACACCCTCATATTGCCATCATTCTTCTTGATGCGGTGATGGAAACGGATAGTGCTGGATTAGATGCTGTTCGTGTCATTAGAGAAGATCTTGGCAGGGAGGATGTTAGGATCATCCTAAGAACAGGTCAACCTGGCCATGTTCCTGAATTGGAAACGATTACCAAATACGACATTAATGACTATAAGACTAAAAGTGAATTAACCAGATCCAAGCTTATAACCACAATAACAACGGCTATTAGATCCTGGGAACAATTGAGACGAATTCAGAATAGCCGGGAAGGGTTAGAGAAGATAGTTTTAGCCAGTAATCAGTTCATTGCTGAACAGGGGCTGAATGCCTTTGCCGAAGGGGTGATCTCCCAGATGGCCAGTTTGTTTAATCTATCACCTGAAGGTATCGTTTGTGCTTCGGGGATTCTTCCAGGAATGCTCCAGGAACCTTATAGTGGGGAAGGGAGTAAGGAGCACTGGGTTATCATTGCCGCTGCTGGTGATTATAGCCGCTTTATTCACTGTAACATCTCTCAGATCGATGATAGTAAGATCGTTAAATCTATTAGAAAAGCTATGACGGATCAAAAGACTGTCCTGGAAAAGGATAGTATTACCGTATTTTTTAAAGAAGCCGGGGGGCGTATGTATTCTGTTTATATTGCTTCTCCCAGACCTTTGAAGGACGTTGATCGTCATCTGCTTGAAGTTTTTTGTACTAACATAGCCTTAAGTGCGAGTAATATTGAACTTGTCAATCGTTTAAAAAAGCAGGCCTGGGAAGATCAGGTTTTGCGTATTCCCAATATGGCTGCCTTGTTAGGAGAAATTGAAGAAAGGATCAAGGTCTCTCAAGAAAATCCTTCTATTTTAGCTCTCTTTGATATTGTTTCGTTCAGTGAGATCAATGACCTGTTGGGACATGATTATGGTAATGAGATTTTAAAGGCTGTAGTCGATCGTTTTAAACAGATTTTTACTTCCCGAGTTTATTTATCCCGTATCTCTGCGGATATATTTGGGCTAGTGGGTCCAGAAAGTGAATTGAATCAGGAAGCTCTTATTCAGCTTAATACTATAGAAATCGTCACAGCAGAAGGTCGACGTAATATAACTTTTTCTATTGGTGCCACTTATTTATCTATTCATCAGGGGGATGGCTCCAATCAATTGCATAATGCTCTGTTTTCTCTTAAGAAGTCCAAGGAACATCGTCAGGTGATTTTTTATAGCCATGATATTGGTATTTTTGTTCGGGAAAAGAATCAACTCCTTCATGACTTGAGACAAGCCATTCTAACAGAACAGGTTTATCTGGTTTATCAGCCACAAGCCTGTATCGGGAGTGATCATGTTTATAGTTTTGAAGCTTTGATCCGTTGGCGAAAACCCAATGGTGATATTATCCCCCCATCACAATTCATCCCTTTGGCAGAACAGTCTGGATTAATCATAAAGCTTGGTGAATGGATATTAAGACAATCTCTTGAAGACTTAAATCGAATTCATGACGCGGGTTATCCTGATATGAAAATGGCCGTAAATGTGTCTGCTGTTCAATTCAAGCATCCAGATTTTCTGGATGTATTGGATAAGGTTATTGCTAGTACTCATATTGATCCCACATGTATTGAATTAGAAATAACAGAATCTGTTTCTCTTTTGGCGATTGATCATGTATTGAGCATTTTAAAGGAAATCCGCAATAGAGGTATTAGTATTGCTATTGATGATTTTGGGACAGGGTATTCCTCTCTGGCTACTATTGATAGGTGGCCGATTAATAGAATTAAAATAGACAGGAGTTTTATTCAAAAGTTAAACACTGATGAGGACGGTACTAGAATTGTTGATCTTGTCATCCCCTTAGGTAAGAAACTCTCTGTAAAAATACTCGCGGAAGGCGTAGAAACGAAGGATCAATTGGATCGATTGAATGAATTAGAGTGTAGTGAGGTTCAAGGTTTTTATTTGAGTAAACCTCTTGTGTTGAAGGATTTACTAGTATGGTTGGACAATAGAAAGTGAGGTAGCAAGATGAAACGTTTTTGGCTCTTACCCTTTATGTTCCTGATTCTAGGGAGTTGTCAGGACCATAAAGCTATTAGTATTGGTTTTATTAGCGGCCTTTCCGGTGGTAATGCAGATCTGGGAGAAGCTGGCAGGAATGGAGCTATTCTGGCGGTTGAAGAGATCAATGCCAATGGTGGTGTTAATGGTAAGCCTATCAATTTAATCATTAAAAATGATGGGAATGATCCTGATATTGCTAAGAAATCAGCCCATGAACTGGTGGATGAAAAGGTAGTTGCTATTGTCGGTCCTTTTAGTACAGCTATGGTAGAAGCTGTTGTGTCTGTGGCTAGTCCACAAAAAACTTTAGTTATCACGCCCACAGCTTCTGCTATGAAACTAGCAGGTAAGGATGATTACATCATACTTATGAACTCCTCCACCCGGGTGAATGCCAGAGCTTATGCTGATTTTATGGTATCAAGAAGGGGCTATGATCGAATAAAGATAGCTGCTGATGAACAAAATTTTACTTTTTCTAAGAGTTGGTATGATGAGTTTGAACTCCGTTATGAGGAATTAGGCGGAGAGATTCTGTCTTTACAATATTTTAACTCACAACTGATTAATAACTATTATTCCCTTGTTACAGATTTAGTCGATAATGATCCTGATTGCCTACTGTTTATAGCCAATTCTGTAGATTGTGCGAGAATAGCTCAACAGGTTCGCAAATATGATGATACAATACCTATTATTGCTGCGGAATGGGCTGGTACCGAACAGCTTATCGAGTTGGGTGGTTCTGGTGTTGAAGGAATGGAAATATTGCAAAATATTAATTTTTTCAATCAAGGTGCTGAGTTTGTTATGTTTCTCAATAACTATGAACAGCGTTTCAATCAGAAGGCAAGTTTTTCTGGTGTCATGGCATATGAAACGGTATATGTCATTGCTGATGCTTTATTACATCAGAAAAAAGGGGAAAATCTAAAGGATACTATCGTGGGTGGAGGTCCCTATGAAGGACTTCAACAAAGTATTGAATTTGATGTTAATGGCGATATGAGGCGTCATCCAGTATTTGTTCAGATAAAGGACAAAGAATATATATTAGCTCCATGAAGAATTATAGTTTTCGCTTGTTTTTTCTTTTTCTAATTTTTTGCATATCCTCTGCCACTATAATACTAGCGGGTACGGCGATCTTTGTTTTTCGAAGTGATGCTATTATGAATGAAGAACGGGATAAGGCCTTTGTCCGTGTGAAAGATTTATCCCATAGAGTAGAAGAACAACTGAGTTATGTTGAAGGCAGTATGAATATTATTGGGCGGGTCAGTAAGTCTATGGATCTGTACCGTTTTAGTCTTTTGCTTGATAACTCTATCAAATCCCTTCCTTTAATTAGAGCCATGTATATCCTTGATGAAAATGGTAAAACCCTGGCCGTCGGCACTCATAGTCCCCTTTCTTCCATTAATCCTGATTTCCTGGGAATCGATTTTTCTTATACTCCTTTGTACAACTCTATTAAGGAGAATAATCAAATTGTATGGAGCGATAAGTTTATCTCTACTTTATCCGGGGATACTTCTGTGGGGGCGGCACTCCTTCTCGATAATAGGGTTGTTATTGCTGAGTTATCCTTGAGAAGTCTATTGAATACTCTCAATACGATAAGCAATCGTAATGACCGTATTTGGGTCATAGATCGTCGTGGTGAGCTGGTTGCTGATACAGGTAACTTTGAAGGTGGTGCCGGTATTATTAATATTAGGACAGTTCCTTTTATGGAGGAGGCTAGTAGGGGGATGCCTTTAGATAAGCAGGTTAAATTTGAGAACTCCCATTATTTTGTTAATTATTCTTTATCTCAAAAACTTGGTTGGCTTTTTTTACTTGGTATACCTGCTGGTCTTCACAATGTATTCATTTACAATACTCTCGTCGATATTTTACTTTTGGCCATATCCTTTTTTCTAATCGGGATGATAGCTTTCCCCTTTTGGTCAGAGAAGATTACCAGGAATATCATGCTCCTTAGAATCCAGGCTGATCAGATTGCCAATGGACAGGAACCGGAATTAATACAAAAAACTTCAGTTAAAGAGTTCCAGGATTTGAATCGCTACATGAGGGAAATGTATCAAAAGATCAAAGAGAGAGAAACAGCTTTGAGAGATCTTAATCAGGCCCTGGAGCGTAGAGTTCAAGAAAGAACCAAGGAGCTAAAGGACAGTAACGTCGAATTGCAAAATACCCTAGATCATTTGAATAGTGTACAGGAAGTGTTGATACAGTCAGAAAAGCTGGCTGCTCTCGGACGTCTTGTTGCCGGGGTGGCTCATGAGTTAAATACTCCCATCGGTAATGCTATTATGGCTCTCTCCAGTATCAAGGATGAACATCGGCACATGACTAAGTTAATAACTCAGGGCTTGAAGAAATCTGATCTTGATAGGTTTATTGATCATTTGGATCAAGGCCTGGATATAGCCGATAAGAATATTCATAGGGCGGCTGAACTAATCAAGAGTTTTAAACATGTTGCTAGTGACCAAACCAGTTCTGTACGACGACAGTTTTCCTTATCTGATATCATCGATGATGTCTTGTTGACACTCCAACCAACAATCAAGAGAACTTCCCACCATATAAAAATCGATTATGCTTCAGGTATCTACATGGATAGCTTTCCAGGTGTGGTTGTGCAAATCATCACAAACCTTATAACAAACGCGCTTATTCACGCCTGGGATGAAGAAGAAGCGGGTATTATTACTATTAAAACACAAAGAATCTCTACTCCCAATAATGAGGATGAACAGGATCAGTGGATTGAAATCCAAATTGCAGATAATGGAAAAGGTATTCCTTCTGATTACGGTGCAAAAGTATTTGATCCTTTCTTTACAAGTAAGATGGGATCTGGGGGAACAGGTCTGGGCCTTAATATTGTCTATAATGGGGCAACAAACATACTGGGCGGCACCATTGATTATAAAAGTAGTATTGGTGAAGGAACGACCTTTTCCTTAAAAATTCCTCTCATTGCTCCCCGTCTTAATGGGCATTTGTAGTAATTGTATCATTACCAAGTATTGTACCCTTCACAAATTCTATTTGTCGATTTGTAATTAATCACAATTTTTACAAATAAATGGAGGCAAAAGTACGGTGAGAAGAAAAATTTTGGGAGCCTTTAGTTTGCTCTTGGTGATTCTTATGATTTCTTCATGTTTATCAAATAAAGGAATAGAAGAGGCCAATTATCTATTTAAGGCAGATTTTGATAATGAAGAAATAGGATCACAACCTAAAGATTTGATACTATCATTTGAAAAGGGAAACATATCCGTTGTGGAAGATTCCCTGTCTGGTGGTGGTATGTTGTTTCTTGATGACAGGGGCAATAAGAGCATCAAGATTGAAGGTGTCTTTCCCAGTCAAACAGAGCCAGTAACTGCATTCATCGATTTTATGCAACCCAAAAAGGGTAATACGGCAAAGGTTATTAGATTATTTGGAACAGCAGAGTCCGATAAAGCTGCCATTCGAATTGAGACCAAGAATAAAAACATTAGTTATAAGTTGCCTGATGGAAGCTATCAGGCTCTTGAACCAGTAGAAGATGGAAAATGGTATACAGTGGAAGTTGTTGCTGATATTCCTAACCAACGAGCCAATGTTTTTGTTAATGGTAAAATGAAAGCAGAAGGTGTTCCTTTTCAAGCTCCTGCTACAGATTTAACACGCTTTGATGCCTATACTCCAGGATCAAGTGTGACTCCTCATTATGTTGATAATATCAAGATTGTAGCTGGTATAGCTCCTGTTCTCTATACTCCTAAAGAAATTCCCGCCCCTGTTGTTGAAGATACAGTTGTTAAAACGTCTTCAACAGTTGTTAAGCCTGCTTCAGTCGGTACTGCGATGACTTACGAAGCTGAAAACGCTGAGTTAACAGGTGCCATAATCGATACGAAACATGTAGGTTATACCGGTGATGGTTTTGTTGACTTTACACCAAATCAACCGGGGGGCACTATTAAGTGGACTGTAGATGTACCGGAAGAGGCGGAGTATAAACTGCAATTCCGATACGCCCATGCTTCTGGTAATAGACCTTTGGAAGTAAAAGTTAATGGGAAGGTTATTGAAAAATCACTTGAGTTCCAGGGCACTGGAGACTGGGCTAACTGGCAAACAGTGAGTACCAAATCTTCTTTAAAAAAAGGAACTAATGAGATTCTTGTGACAGGCATCGGCGTTGAAGGGGGAGGGAATATTGATCATTTGAAAATTATTCCTAACACCTCCTATTCTGCTATCTATGAAGCAGAATCTGCTAAAAGCTCAGGTACTATCATTGATACTAAACATGTTGGTTATACAGGAGATGGATTCCTGGACTTTAGTCCAAACCAACCTGGTGGAACCATCGAGTGGAATATTGATGTTCCTAGTGAAGGGGAATATACCTTGCAGTTTAGATATGCCCATGCTTCAGGTAATAGACCTCTAGAGGTGAAAGTTAATGGGAAGGTTATTGAAAAATCTCTTGAGTTCCAAGGGACTGGAGATTGGGCCAATTGGCAAACTGTTAATACTTTAACTTCTTTGAAAGGGGGACAAAACACTATTCTTGTGACAGCTATTGGATCTGATGGGGGTGGTAATATAGATCACTTAAAGATCATTGGCGGATCAGTGGATAGTGATACCCAGAAGATAGACTTTCCTATTGTAGGAATAAAAGAGATGCTATCTAAGGAGATGGTTGATTTGTTGGATGATAAAGGTCTCTTTATCGATAAACGATCCAGAACCTTAAAGATGACAGGAGCTCCTGAAATTATTGCTTCTCAAACGATCACAGATAGTCTTGTTTTAGTGACAATCGATAGTGGATTCTTAGAGTTTGATCCCCATGATGTTATCATTACAGCCGCCAAGGGGACTTGGACATCATTAGATCCTAAACTAACTTATTTATTAACAAAGCAAGCGGCTGTCGGATCTGATAAAGACGGAAATACGGTCGTTCTCTATGAACTGAATTCTCCTTTATCTTTGTCTTATAAAGAAGTGACACCAAAGTTTAATGGAGATGTTAAACAAGGTTTGGTTCAAGCTAGAAATCTTATTACCTGGCAGATGGACAATGGGGGATGGGGTAAAAATAACCCTGAAGCAGCGACCCGACCATGGGATGGTAAGGAAGTGAAAGGACATTGGTTTGGTACTGATGGTAAAGAAATCGGTACTATAGACAATGATGCAACTATTAAAGAAATCCGCTACATTTCAGAAATCTATAGAGAAACAAAGGAAAAAGACTTAAAGGATTCCGTTCAAAAGGCTATAGATTTCCTATTAACTATGCAGTATGACACTGGTGGATTTCCTCAGGTTTATCCTCAAAGAGATCTTCCAGGTGGTACGACATATTACTCTAATTATGTAACATTTAATGATAGTGCTATGATCAATGTTCTTGACATGTTCGATGACATTATCAATAGTCGTTACCCCTTTGATTCTAACATTGTCAGTGATGGGGACAGAGCCAAAATACAAGACTCTATGGATATGGCTATCGATTATATTCTGAAAGCACAGATTAAAGTTGATGGTAAATTAACCGCATGGTGTGCTCAACACGATCCGGTCACTTATGAACCAAGAGGTGCCCGTGCTTATGAACATCCTTCCATTTCTGGTTTTGAATCAGTTGGGATTGTTAAGTTTTTAATGTCCAGACCTAACCAGACTCCAGCGATTCAGAAGTCTGTCGATGCGGCTATTGAATGGTTCAAAGAGGCAAAGGTTGAAGGAAAATCTTATCGAGCCGGTGACAAGAACAAGGTTTTCTTTGTTGACGATCCTAAGGGAAGCACCTGGTATCGTTTTTATGATGTTAAAACCATGGAACCTATCTTCTCTGGTAGAGATGGGGTGATCAAACATAGTATTCAGGAAATCGAGGAAGAACGACAGTATGGTTATTCCTGGGCTGGTGTATGGCCTCAGAGATTATTAGAAGTCGTAGATCTTTATGGATACTATCCTGGTAAGTTCTATGCTGAAGTTGTGAACACTAAGTCAAAGAGCCTTTTTGGTGCTAAGAGTTTAGATATTAATGCTGTTAAGGAAGTGACTAGCTATGATAGGAAGTTAAGTCTTCAACTTAGTCTTAAAGCAGATGGATCCGGGGATTATCCCACTATCCAGGCCGCCATTGATTCTGTTCCTGCTGGAAATACCATTCCCTACACAATTAAGTTAGGCAAAGGAACGTATACAGAGGTCATCACTATTCCTCGAGATAAGGGATATATATCTTTGATTGGTGCCAATAGAGATAAGACCATCATCACTTACGATAATTACTCTGGTAAAGACAATGGCAGGGGGGGCACTATAGGAACTAGTGGTAGTTCTACGGCCTTTCTATTGGGAAGTCACTTCCTGGCTAAAAACTTAACCTTTGAAAATAGTTTTGATGAGGCAAGTTCTACAGTTAAAGACAAACAAGCCGTGGCTGTTAAATCTGAAGGGGATATGATGGTCTTTGATAACTGTCGTCTTGTCGCTAATCAGGATACTTTATATGCCAATGTTGGTAGACAATATTTTGAAGATTGTATTATTGAGGGGGATATCGATTTTATCTTTGGTGCAGCTAAGGCTGTATTTAAAGATTGTAAGATCATATCTGTAGATAAAGGCTCATCAGAGAATAATGGTTACATCACAGCCGCCAGTACTCCTAAAGATCGGAAATATGGCTTTCTATTTATAGATTGTGATCTAACCAGTTCTGCTAAGGATGGCACTGTTCATTTAGGTCGTCCATGGCATCCGGGTGGGAGTGTAAATGCTATTGCTTCTGTTGTTTTCCGAGACTGCAAATTAGGTGCTCATATCAAGTCTGAACCCTGGACAGATATGTCAGGTTTTAGCTGGAAAGAAGCCCGATTCTATGAATACAACAATAAAGGAGATGGGGCTGGTGTTAATGGTTCAAGACCTCAGTTGACTAAAGAACAAGCTTCAGAATATACCAAAGATAAAGTTCTAGAAGGGTGGAAACCATAATCATTCATTAGATATTGATAGGGCTGTTGCTAAAGCTCATGAAGCTTGGCAACAGCTTTTTTTTGCCATTGACCTGAGAATGTCCCCTGAGTATTGTTAGCATATGATGGAAAAAAATCAAAAAATCACCCTTACAGACCGCACTCAACTTAATCTTAATGTGTGGATGCCTAATGAGGGAGAAGCCAAAGGTATTCTTCAAGTTATTCATGGAATGGGAGATCATAGTCTAAGATATACGGCCATAGGTGAGTATTTTTCTTCAAAGGGATATGTAGTTGTTGCTGATGACCATCGAGGGCATGGTAACTCTGTTTCAGAGGATGGGGAGTTGGGCCATCTTAATCGTGGTGACTCTCATAATCTGGTTCATGATGAATATGAAGTATCCCAGTGGATAAAAGACCGGCATCCCCATTTGCCTCTCTATGTTTTAGGTCATAGTATGGGTTCTTTTATACTACGAGCGTATTTAAAGTCATATGGTGATACCATTGCAGGTGCCATCATTTGTGGTTCCAGTGCGCCGGATTTGCTTCGTGGATGGTTAGGCATGATAATTGCGAAGTTCCGTCGTCTAAAGGATCATGGTTATAGGCGTGACAAATTTCTTAATACAATGGCTTTCACTAACTATAACAGCAAGTATGAGAATGTTAAGACAGACTTTGATTGGATTTGCTCTGATCCAGAAGTCGTTGAACAATATATAAAAGATCCTTATTGTGGGACCCTGCCCACCTCCGGCTTTTTTCATGAATTGAGTCAACTAGTAACTCTGATCAGTAAGAAAGGAACTGTAAAATCCTATCCTTCCCATCTTCCCATTATGATAATTGGAGGAGCGGATGATCCCTTAGGAGAACATGGTAAGGGGCTGCCCAGACTAAAACAATTTCTACAAAACAATGGTGTCCGGAATGTTACACTCAAATTATATGATGGGGGACGTCATGAGATTCTGAATGAGGTGTTTAAAGAAGCGGTCTATCAGGATGTTTATACCTGGATTACAGATCTTAATAAAAGAAATGAGTGATACTTATGATACTAAGCAGTATGTATATCTCGGATATCTGTTCTGAAGCTCCTAGCAGATCTCCCGTATATCCTCCTAGTTGTTTCTTGTAATAAAAAGCAATCAGGATAATCAAAACTATCAAAGTAATAATAGGAAGCAGCAACAGAAAATGTTGGCCTTTCAGTAGAACCTGCCAGGCTCCCAGGGAGATTAGTATTGTTATGACCCATGCTGTTCCATGATCTACGAAGCTTAATTTATCTATATATTGATTGCTTTTGCTGGTTTCATCTCCTCGAACATAATTCAAGAAACGTGTGAGGGTGATGGGTACTTGTCTGGCTAAAACTGAAACTAAAATAAAGGAATAAGCCAGGATGTTTTCCTTAATCTGTGCATACAATGATAGTTTTAGCAAGATCATAAGGACATATCCTATGAGTCCATAGGAACCCACCCGACTGTCTTTCATGATCTTGAGCTTATCTTCTTTGGTCCAACCACCGCCTAATCCATCTAGACTATCAATGAACCCATCTTCATGAAAAGCTCCTGTGACTAGAGTTGATGTTATTAACGAGAGTATTAAGGAAGACCAGGTATTTAATATGATTAATGAGATATGATAGGTAAGAATCATTACCAATGCAGGTATTAAGCCTATGAGGGAAAGGTATTTTGTAGCTCGTTTTGTTTCTTCCTTCGAATAATTGAGAGCAAAAGGAATGGGTATCCGTGTATAGAATTGTATAGCTAACAGAAGTTTGTTCATTTTTTTGATTCAACATAGCGCAACAATTGCCTATAGGCATTATTGATTCGTTTAAACCTTTCTTCCTTTCCTGGACTGACATCAGGATGACATAATTTTGTTAAGTTCCTAAATTGATGTTTAAGCATAATATCATCAAAGCACTGGGGTAGCTCAAGTAGTTTCCTTGATTTCTCAATGGCTTCATAATTGGCCAGGACTTCCCATGTCCCCCGTAGAAAGCTTTCAGCTGTTTCCTTTGTTAAAGCATCATAGTTACTGGGATCCAGATAAAAATATTTGAGAGACAGTCTTTCTAATGATATATCATCATACTGCTGACCATGAAAATCACAATAGGAGCCTTCACAGGGGGTATTACAAAATGCTCCCAGGTTGTCATCATAATGCCGGCAATTTCCTTTCTGGGGAAAGTGCAAAAGATTGATACGCATGAAATGTATATGAAGGTATTTACTTTCCTTATAATATTCTGTTTGGAGTTTATATAGATTATGAAATAAAAGGAAATGACACTGATATAGTTCCAGAGCATCAAAAGTGTTCACAGGGTCTGTGAACACTTTATTAAGCAATTGTGATTCATAGAGTGGGGTTTGGGTGTTTTCCAATATCCCCTTAAGTAGGTTTAGATCTACTGTATTGGCTACATCCATAAAGTAATTATAGACTATAGATCAAGTTTTTTTCCTCATTATATACAGCAATTCCCGCTTCAATGATTCTATTTAATAGATCGGAATACTCTACACCTGAGGCTTTTGCCAACATGCTATACATACTTATTTCGGTAAAACCGGGCAGGGTATTGATTTCATTCAATTGAAAGGTCTCTGTTTCTTTATCCAGGAAAAAGTCTACTCTTGCAAAACCTCTACACTGGGCTGTTTTGTAGGCTTTTAAAGCCAATTGCTTTACTTCTATCGTTTGAGTCTCTGTTAAAGGAGCAGGTATCAGTAAAGTAGCTCCATCTGGATCGATATATTTGGCTTCATAATCATAGAAGCTGTGACCTGTGGGTACGATTTCCCCTGGTACAAAAACTTCAGGGAGTTCATTACCTAGTACAGAACATTCGATTTCCCGGGCATTAACACATGGTTCTATCATGATTTTTCGGTCAAATTGAAAAGCCTTTGCTACAGCTTGGTCCAGTTCCTTTTCTGTATCAGCTCTCGACACACCAACAGAACTACCAGCACAGGTTGGTTTGATAAAGAGGGGGAATCCCCAGTCTTTTACAGCCTTTGCTTTTGAGTCGGCACTTTGATACTGGTAGAAGGCTAAATAGGGAACTACAGGAAGGGTTGCTTCGGTCCACACTGCTTTGACCCTATCTTTATCCATTCCTATAGCACTACCTAGTACACCAGCGCCCGCATAGGGCAGACCAGCCATTTCCAATAAACCTTGAAGGCGGCCATCCTCACCAAAAGTCCCATGGACAATGGGAAAGACAAAGTCGATAGGGAGCTTGTCCTCTCCTAAATAGATGCCTTCACCAGGGAATATGGATAGTTTGTTCTCTTCTCTAACTTCTAGTTTCTTTGTCTGTTGTACTTTATCTTTATCTAAGGGTGGTTGTAGGAACCAAAAACCTTGTTTGTTGATTCCAATAAGGGTTAGGTCATATTTATTCAAATCCAAGTTTAACCCAATAGAAGCACCTGATCTGAGTGATACTTCATGTTCACCGCTTTTGCCACCATATAAGAGGGCAATATTCTTTTTCTTCATTCTGAATTTTTAGCATGCATGAAAGGATTTGGCAAGCTTAGGGAGTAAAGGATTCCCAGTACTCATTTGTTTGTGTCTTAATGACAATAAACATTGGGCTGTCTGTTTTACTAATCTCAAATGTGGCTTGTTCTATCTTTCGTTCTTTTGTTTGACTTCCCGTTGATTTCATCAAGATACTTAAGGGTAAATTATCCTCAGGAAAATTAATAATCCAATGGGTATCTTTATCTTCTATTATGTAATCGCCAGCATTAAAACTGAATTCTATTTTTGTTTTTAAATAAGACCATGGTGTGTAATAGGAGGTTGTAGAGGGCTCCAGTTGTCCATTGGTTACCTCCCTTTTGATATTATCGATTCCTTGTAGAAGAAGATTATAGCTAAGTGGATAGTTGAGCTTCTTATAGGATAATTTTATAACCTCATTCCATGTTTCTAGTCTTGGCAAGGTCATATCTAATCTATGACTAATGTCTAAACTGCCTTTGTCACTAACAATGGTTTGAGTGCTTTTGTAGAGTACAAACCACTCTTTATGATCCGTATCATAGTCAGCAAGAAAGTCATAATTATTTACTTCTTTATGGTCAAGAATATTACCTTGCCAATCAATGGCATAGAGTTTTCCGAGGCGCAAGATAATTATTCTCTCATTATCCCATGAAACTAATTGATCAGATAAGTTTAGAAAGGGAAGATATACTATCTTATCTTCTGTTTGGTGTTTCCATTGGAAATGAACCTTATCTAAGGTTACTTCATTAGTTGTTAAGGGATAATTTTTATAGATAAAAAGACTATTGTCCCAAAGGTATCTTTGTTGATCGAGAATAAACTCCAGTTTAGATTGTCCTATTTTTTCGAAGGAAAGGTTTTGACGACGAGCTTCCTCATTCAGTAAGAGGCCCTTTTCTGTAATATCACCCTTTTCATCTATCAGGAAGGGGCCCCTGTTTGTTAGAATTTCATACCCCTGATCTGTTTTGCTGAAGCCAAAATACTGAGTATCCTGTCCAAAGGCTAAGCTATGACTTTGTATAACCCATAGAAGCGAGAGCAGAATAAGCCGTTTCGATTTCATCCCATGGGTGAGGTCCATCTTTTTGAATGATATTACTTTCATGACCCTTTCCTAACAATAATATGGTATCCCCTGATCTAGCGAGTGAAAAGGCCTTTTTAAAAGCTTCCTCTCGATTTGGAATCAGGAATATTTGTTCATTTTCAATAAGATGGGGACATCCCGCTTGAATATCTTTGATGATCTTCATGGAATCTTCCAGACGAGGGTCTTCATCCGTTAAGAAGATTTTGTCAGCATATCTGCTGGCTATTTCTCCCTGTTTGGGTCTCTTTTCCAGATCCCGTTCACCAGCCGAACCAAAAACCAAAAATAATCTACCGGTGGTCTTGTTTTTGACATCGGGAAACACCCTTTCAAAAGATCCCGGAGTATGAGCATAATCCACAATAACATGAAAGTCCTGTCCTGCTTTAATGGGGCACATTCTTCCTTTGACCGCTTCTAAGTTTGGTACAAATGGTATTAAATCCAAGGGATTGATTTCTAGAATCCCTGACACTAATAGCAAACAAGCTAAGAGGTTCTCCACATTAAAGGACTGGGGAATGTTTAATCGGCAAGAGGACGATTCTCCCTTCCAAACAATCTTTAGATCTGTACCTGAAGGATCTTCTTTTACAAGGGAAGCAAACAAGTCTGCACTTGAATCTTTAATGCTATAGCTGAATACTTTATGAGTCGTCGCGCTTTTGAATAGTTCATGATGAGGATCATCCAGATTTATTACACCAAAGCTTTCACTATTTGTGGATTTGTCCAAGAACATAAAGAGGCGACTTTTGTCTTTCCTATATTGTTCAAGGGTTCCGTGAAATTCTAGATGTTCCTGAGTAACATTAGTATAGGCTACTCCGTCGTAATCGACATCCCCTAAACGGTTATTACTCTCTGCCAGTCCATGACTTGTAGATTCAACCACTGCATATTCCTTACCATTTTCCAGCATTTGATAAAGATATTTATGAATCTCAGAGGCTTCCGGTGTAGATTGACGAAGTGCATTTTTCTCAATATTATCGCCTATTTGAAATTGTACTGTTGAGATAAGCCCTGACTTTTTACCTGCTAATTGGAGTAATTGGTGACAAAGGTTAACAGTCGTACTTTTTCCGTCAGTTCCTGTAACTCCTAAGACTTTGAGTTTCTGTGATGGATAATCATAAAAGGCTGAAGCGAGGGGTGATAAAGCTTTTCGTGTATTAGGTACTTTTACATAGAGAATTTTCGGGTTATAGTAAGCTAATTCCTGGGAATGGATAACGGCTGTAGCCCCTTTTTCCAAAGCTTGCTCTACATATTTATGACCATCGGTATGTATTCCTTCTAAAGCAAAAAACAAGCTTCCCTGGATAACATCCCTTGAATCATATATTAATGAGTTAACCAAAGTATTTTCCGGACCTTGGATGTGAATTATCTTTATTGATTTGATTATATCTACTACTGACTTTTCCATGAGGCTTTAGATTAGCAAGGCTTATGAAATTCAGCAATACCTATAAGGAGCATTCAAAGCGCTTGTGGCATAAAATGACTTTCCCCGAGGGGAATTTACCAGATGACCCCTTCCTCACAAAACAGCTCATAGCCTACATTGGCAATAAGAGAGCCTTACAGGGGTTTTTGACAGAAGTATTTCACACTCTGCATTTTAGACCGGGAATGACCTTCCTTGATCCCTTTGCTGGTTCAGGAGCCGTATCACGTTTAGCCCGTTATCTTGGATTCCAGGTCTATGCCAATGATTGGGAACTCTATGCACAGATTGTTAATCGGGCTCATTTAGCTGTAAACAAATCAGAGTTAAAATCATTCTATCAAGATAAAGGGGGCATTAAAAAGGTCTTCCAGTATCTGAATCAATTAACTAATGATGTGATTCCCTATATGAGTCGTTATTATGCTCCAGAAGTAACGGAGTCAGCAGACTATCACATTGAACGATTGTTTTTTACAGCAGAGAATGGTCTCTTTATTGATAGAGTCAGAGAACAAATAGAAGAATGGTATCCTGGGGAACAGCAAGGTATAGCTCTCAAGGAAAAGGAAATACTTCTATCCAGTTTAATCTATGAAGTATCCACCCATTCTAATACAAATGGGGTTTTTAAAGCTTTTCATAAAGGCTTTGGAGGTCATGGTAAGGATGCTCTCTCCAGGATTATGAAAGCTATGGAATTGGAGATCCCCTATCTTACTGATAGTAAAGCTTCTTCCTTCGTATCAGGATTAGATGCACAAGATTTTGTAAGACAATATTCTGGCGATATCTGTTATTTAGACCCTCCTTATAACACCCACCAATATGGGAGTAATTATCATATCCTGAATACGGTAGCTTTATGGGATAAAAAACCTGTTCCTCTTTCCCTAAATGAAGAGGGCCGTTTAAAGGAAAAAGCGGGAATCAGAAAAGATTGGGTAAAAACCAAAAGTCCATTCTGTTACAGGAAAACAGCACCGAAAGCCTTTGCTGATCTATTGGATAAGATCGACTCCCGATGGATATTACTCAGTTATAATACGGAAGGAATCATTCCTTTTGAACAGCTCTATGAAATGTTAAACCAGAAAGGGAAAACAGAGTTATATCTGAAGGATTACATTCTTTACAGGGGGGGGAAGCAGTCTCTTCAACGTAAGAATAATAATATGGAAATTCTCCTTGCTGTAGATTGCAAAGAACGGCCGGGAAAGTATGACAAAGCTTCAATAGATCGGTTCATACTGGAACGGAATATTGCCCAGTCCCTCAGGAACCCTATGGTGCCCAACCGATTGAAGGATGAATTTCCTACGGACGAAAAGGACCAGATAAAACTACACCCTAAGCTTCCCTTATTAAAATGTGTCCTGAGTTATAAAATAGCAGAGGAACCAGACTTAAAGACATTAACTCTGGAGGAGCTGAAAGACTTACAGGAACGTGTTCAAAGAGTGAGCTGTCAAGACCATCAGGAAGAATGCTATGTCCTTAAAGCTTTGTTAATGACCAGTCACATTTCTTATCACAAAACATTAAAGAAACGACTCGTTCAGGTCTTAAGGAAATTCGCCTTTAAAAAGTACCGTGATGTTTTTGAAGCTACCATGGATGACCTTGTTAAATCCTTTTCAGGTTCTCAATGGGAAGACCTTCAGGAAAGCTTTAAAGAAGTTGAAGCCATTGCTCAACTTAGATTTAATGGGTGACAATTGTGGTCTGATATATACCTTGAATACCCATAATACTACTAGTATCTTACTGTTATGAACAAACAAGAATGGCAAATAATTGAGCATAACCCCAGTCTGGGTCAATTTAATATGGACTTTGATCAGCAAATGATAGATGAATATTCCATAGATCATATTCCAAGATTCCGTCTTTATGGGTGGAGTCCTCCTACCATTAGTGTTGGCAGGTTTCAGAATGTAGAACAAGATTTCCCTGTTTCTGTGGTTAGACGTATGACAGGCGGTGGGGCTATTTATCATCACAATGAGTTAACCTATAGTCTTGTTTGTGCCCCCAGTGATTTAGGTAATCCAAAAACAGTCAAAAAAGCCTATGAAAGCATAACTGGATTTATTATTAGATTTTATTCTTTGTTAGGACTAAATGCCTATTATGCAAAGGATGAACAGGTCCAAAACTTTGAACTGGGTGCTAAAACCTGGACTTGTTTTGAAGGGCGAGAAGAGTATGATATTCTCATTCAAGGTCGCAAGATAGGGGGGAATGCCCAAAAGAGGAGTCGGGATTTAATATTCCAGCATGGATCTATTCCTCTCGGCTTTGATTGGAAGGGCTGGGAAGAGGCTTTTAGGGCAATACACCTTCCTTCAGAAGAAACCATAGTGGCCCTAAATGATCTTATTCCAGTTCCTGAGCGATTCGAATTGTATAGTCTTATGAAGCAAGCCTTTGCAGAACAAATCAAAAGCCTATTCTGATCTTCAACTTAAGATTGAATAAAATAACTTAATACGTCAAGATAGTTCCATCTTAGGAGGGCTTTCTATGAATAATTCACGGCTAAACAAGATCTTATCTGATCGGATACTAATACTTGATGGTGCCATGGGTACTATGATTCAAGGATATAAGCTGAATGAAGAGGATTTTAAGGGCACCCTTCTTAAGGATCATAAATCTCCCCTCAAAGGTAATAATGACATTCTCAATTTAACCAAACCACAGGTTATTGAAGATATCCACAGAGCCTTCTTAGAAGCTGGTGCTGATATTCTGGAGACTAATACCTTTAATGCGACTTCTATCAGTCAGGCTGACTATCATTGTGAATCCCTGGTCTATGATATTAATTATCAAGGAGCTTTAATTGCCAGGAGAGCGGCAGATGCCTTTAGCTCTGAGGATAAACCGAGGTTTGTTACAGGTGTTTTAGGTCCTACTAATAAGACACTGTCCATGAGTCCTGATGTGAATGATCCAGGGTATAGAAGTATAAGTTATGATCAGCTTTTGGATAGTTATAAAGAAGCCGTTGGCGCTCTTATAGATGGGGGTGTTGATCTCCTTCTTGTCGAGACTATTTTTGATACTCTCAATGCCAAGGCGGCTTTAATGGCAATTGAAAATGTTTTTGATGAGAGAAAATTACGATTACCTATCATGGTATCAGGAACAATCACAGACAATGCGGGACGAACCTTATCAGGACAGACTCCCGAGGCTTTTTATTATAGTCTTCGTCATGCCAAGCCTTTTAGTGTCGGTCTCAATTGTGCTCTGGGGGCAGAGCAAATGATCCGCTATGTCCAGGATATTGCTAAGGTTTGTGATAGCTATATCAGTATGCATCCCAATGCAGGATTACCTAATGAACTAGGGGAATATGATGATACTCCTGAATACATGGCGGAAGTTTTAGGACGAATGGCCTCCAAGGGGCTCCTTAACATTGTTGGTGGATGCTGTGGCACCACTCCCACTCATATAAAGGCTATTGCAGAGACTGTAAGTCAATATGCCCCAAGACAAAGCAAAGATTTACCAAAAGCAACAAGATTAAGTGGTCTTGAACCATTAATTATCAATGAAGAAAGCCTCTTTGTGAATGTTGGTGAGAGAACAAATGTGACTGGTTCCCGTAGATTTGCCCGGCTTATACGGGAAAAGAAATATTCAGAAGCTCTGGATGTAGCCAGGGATCAAGTGGAAGGTGGGGCTCAAATCCTGGATATCAATATGGATGAAGCCATGCTTGATTCTGAGGACGAAATGAAGATCTTCCTTAACCTTCTAGCTTCCGAACCAGATATCTGCCGTATTCCTTTTATGATTGATAGTTCTAAATGGACTGTCATTGAAGCAGGCTTGAAATGTGTTCAAGGTAAAGGAATTGTGAATTCTATCAGTCTTAAAGAGGGTGAAGAGCTCTTTAAGGAGCATGCTAAGAAGGTCTTGAATTATGGAGCTGCGGTCATTGTCATGGCTTTTGATGAAGAAGGACAGGCTGATACTTTAGAAAGAAAGCAGAATATCTGTCGTAGATCCTATGACATTCTGGTCAACCAAGTAGGATTTGAGCCTAATGACATCATCTTTGATCCTAATATCTTTGCCATTGCTACAGGAATTGAAGAGCATGCTAACTATGCTGTTGACTTCATTAATTCCATTAAATATATCAAAAAAGAACTCCCCGGTGCGTTGATATCAGGTGGAGTCAGTAATGTTAGCTTTTCCTTTAGAGGAAATGATGCTATCCGAGAAGCTATCCATACGGTCTTTTTGTATCATGCTCAATTGGCTGGAATGGATATGGGTATTGTAAACCCTACCCAGTTAGGCGTGTATGATGATATTCCTGAAGAGCTCATGAATCTCGTAGAAGATGTTGTTCTAAATAGAAATCCTGATGCCACAGATAATCTCCTCGATAAGGCTGAAGAGTACAGAGGGGAGGGAGGAAAAGCTAGAGTTGAAGATTTAAGCTGGCGGGAAAAACCAGTGAGCGAAAGATTAACTCATGCCCTGGTTAAAGGGGTATCTACTTACATTGCAGAGGATGTAGAAGAAGCCCGTGTGAATAGTGCTTTGGCTCTCGATGTCATAGAAGGGCCTCTCATGGATGGGATGAATGTTGTGGGAGATCTCTTTGGTTCTGGAAAAATGTTCCTTCCTCAAGTCGTTAAAAGTGCCAGGGTTATGAAAGAAGCCGTATCTTATCTACTCCCTTATGTGGAGAAGGAAAGTGCTGGTCAAGGCCATACTAAAGGTAAAATCCTTATGGCGACAGTTAAAGGTGATGTTCATGATATTGGTAAAAATATTGTAGGTGTTGTCCTCCAGTGTAATAATTATGAAGTGATCGATATGGGTGTTATGGTTCCCACAGAGGACATTTTGGCCAAAGCACAGGAAGAAAAGGTAGATGTTGTTGGCTTATCTGGACTGATCACACCCTCATTGGAAGAAATGGTCGGGGTTGCAAAAGAAATGGAAGAACGGGGGTATAAGATCCCTCTTCTTGTCGGTGGTGCTACCACAAGTGCAGTTCATACAGCTGTGAAAATCGCCCCTGAATATACAGGCCTGGCTGCTCATGTCCAGGATGCTTCTTTAGCTGTTAAAGTTGTCAGTGATTTATTGAGTAACACTCGCAGGGATGAAGCTATTACTGAGATCCGTAATAGTCAGGAAAAGGTTAGACGTAATAGAGCTCAGAGAAGTTCTGCAGCAGATTTCATAAGCTTATCTGAAGCCCGAACTAAGCGTTATGTCCCTGATTGGAATAACTATACTCCACCAAAACCTAATAACCTGGGAATCACCAGTTTTCTTGATGTCAGAGTTGAAGAAATCATTCCTTATATAGACTGGTCTTTTTTCTTTTTAGCCTGGGAGTTAAAAGGGAAATATCCAGATATTCTTGATGACCCCACTTATGGGGCAGAAGCTCGAAAACTGAAAGCGGATGCTGATGCTCTGTTAAAGCGAATATCCAGGGAAAAGCTATTATCCCCTAGAGGTGTCATAGGTCTGTTTCCTGCTCACTCTGAGGGGGATGATATGGTTATTTATGATCCAGAGAATCAGAAAGAAGAGATAGGTCGGATTCCCATGCTTCGTCAGCAAAGGGCCAAAAAAGATGTACCCTATTATCTGAGCTTAGCCGATTATCTATCCCCAGCTGATTCCGGGATTCCCGATTATTTAGGTTTTTTTGCTGTTACCGCCGGTATTGGCATGGCAGAGACATTAGACACTTGGGATAAAAAAGGGGATGATTATTATGAAATCCTTCTCAAAATTCTGGCAGATCGTTTAGCCGAAGCTTTTGCTGAAAAGCTTCATCAAGAAGTTAGAACCAAATACTGGGGATATTCTCCTGATGAGAATCTGTCTTATGAGGATTTACTAAAGGTAAAATACAAGGGTATAAGACCAGCTCCAGGCTATCCACCCTGCCCAGATCATAGAGAAAAGGAAGTTCTCTTTACATTGATTGAAGCAGAGAAAAGGGCGGATATCCACTTAACGGAGAGCTGTATGATGACACCTGCTGCTTCTGTATCAGGATACTACTTTAGTTATGAAGATTCTAAATACTTCAGTGTAGGAAAGATTCCCCATGAACAAATCCTTGACTACGCACACAGACGTAATGAGAATATAGAGGACACAAAGAAATGGCTCGCTTCCGTTTTAGCAGAATAGGAATGATCTATATTCCCAGATCTGATAAGGATTGGCAAACCTTATCCAGGGCTTTCGTTAAGTCTGGATGAGCTGCTTCCAGTCTTCGGAAGTAGGCTATGAGACTCGTTTCCTCTACATCGCCAGTAGGATCTGTTATTTGAGATAAATCGCCTTTGATCATATCAATGCTATCTTGAAGGTCTTTTTTCTCATGAGGAGGGAGCTGGGTTTTACTGATTTTTTGCTCTAATTGGTCAATCTTATCTTGTAACATACAACGAATTTACTTCTATTCTATCCTAAATGTCAAAAGAAAAATATTCGCAATACCCTAAAGTGTGAATTATAGTTTAGACATGAATTGACACATAGGGGGAATAGCTTGAGTTGGATTAGTACAGAACCCAAAATATGGAGTAAAAGTCCTGTTAAGGCCTTCGGGACGGATTGGAGCCTAATTACTTCAGGAGTCAAAGAGGGCTGGAACACTATGACAGCTAGTTGGGGAGGGCTTGGCGTTTTGTGGAATAAGCCCATCGCTTATATTTTTATTCGACCCAGTCGATACACCTATCAGTTTGTTGAAGATCAGTTAACCTTATCTCTTTGCTTTTTTGATCCAGAATATAAAGACATCTCTCAACAATGTGGTTCCCGGTCTGGTAGAGAATGGAATAAAATGGCAGAGCTTGGGTTAACTTCCTTTATTACTTCAAAAGGCTATATTGGTTTCGAGGAAGCGAATACCATTATTGGTTGTACCGTCAGAGGTAGTGTTGATATGGAAGGAGCTCGTATTCTAGATCCTTCCATTCAAGAACAATACTATTCTCATGGAGACAGTCATCGATTGTATTTTGCTGAGATCAAAGAATTCCTAGTAAAAGAAGAATAAGTCCAGTAGAGTACCCAAAGGTATATTTCATAAATATTTTGGTGATTCCTCCCATAGAAGGACCTTTTCTTGTATGGTTAAATCCTTTTCCCTTCATTTTGATTAGATCATATATTTCCCATATTAAGACAAAGACTACTGGTATAGACATCCACAAATTGTGGCTTCCCAGAATGAATAGTAAGAGAATATGAGCCAATAACACTTCTGTGAACAAAAGTATAACACTTTTGGAGGGGCCTAATAGGATAGATAAGGTCTTTCTTCCTGCTTGTATATCCCCTTCTCTGTCGCAGGTATTATTGACTGTTAATATGGAAGCTATCATAAGTGTCGATGGTATGGAGAATAAGAGGTCCCATCCTGTAAGGTAACCCTTTTGTATATAGATATTAATCAGGAATATCCCAGTTCCCATAGCCCCGCCGGCAAAAAGCTCTCCAAAGGGAGTAGACGAGATAGGTCGGGGCCCTGCTGTATAGAAATACCCGATTAACATACATATTCCTCCTGCCATGAGGAGAGGCCATCCTGTCAAAAATGTTAAAATCAATCCAAGACAACCGGCAATAAGGAACAAAATCCAGGCTGTCCAGAAAGCTGTCCATTTACTGACTCCACCATGAATAAGGACCTTGTCCGCTTCCTGGTTTGTCTTTATATGATCTACTCCTTTTGTGTAATCAAAATAGGTATTAAAAGCTGTTGTTCCCATATCAATAGCTAGAGAAGCAATTACCATAAGGAGTAATTTAAGAGGGGATAGTCTTGTTGTGGAAAACAGTATGTATAAAGTACTGATAAGCAGTGTGGAGACACTAACGATTTTTGTTCGAATCTCCACAATATTTAAAAAGGTTTTTAAGGTCATTTAATGCTGTATAGCTGCTCTATAGAACACTCCTTGACCAGTAATACTCACAGGACCGTCAAAGGGCGCTAATAGCAGCGTTTCTCCTTTGTTTAGATGTATTGTCTTTTTATTATTAGAAAAGTCAAGTTCACCTTCTGTTACTAAACATATAACAGGTCCACTAATCTTTGTCATCTCCCATTCAGAATTGATGTCTACTTTTGATAATTGAAATTCCTTGGAAGGCGATTTAAAGCTTGTCACAGGTCCTTCTTGATCAAAGGGAAGAGGCCGAGGCAAGTAGGACTCAAAGATGGTATTCTTAATTAGTTCAGGTGGATCTATATGCTTAGAGGTAAGAGCACAGCGAAGGACATTGTCTGAGTTAGCCATTAATTCCAAACCGGTTCCTTCTAAATAGGCATGGAGAATCCCCGGTTGTAAGAATAAAGCCTCTCCCGGTTCCAGTTGAACAAGATTAAGAATAAGGGGATATAATAAACCTGTGTCATTAGGGAAAAAGTTGTGAACTTTCAGTACCCATTTAAACAATTCATCAGACTTTTTTTGACAGGATGCCACAACAGAACTTATAAGATCTGCTGATTGTTTGTCATCAAAGGATAATAACTGTTGAACCAAGCCCTTATATCCTCCCGAGAGGAGTGCTGTATGAAGGGCTTTAATTTCCTTATTGTTTTCCAGGTCCAGCTCTGACAAATCTGCCTGGATTTCTTCCATAGGTCTGAAACCACATAGTCCATAGAAGGTGGTCAGTGCCAGCATCATTTCTGGTTTGTGATTAGGATCTTTATAATTTCTATTAGGAGCCAGGACATCTATATTTTTTTCTTCTTCCTTGGCATACCCTTCAATAGCCATAGGTAAAGTTGGATGTACTTGGATAGACAAGGGTTGAGCAGCACTTAGAATTTTAAATAAATAGGGTAGGGTTTGGCCATATTCCCAAACATAGTAGTCACCCAATATTTTGGCAGAATTATTGTTTATAAACTCATTAAGAGGAATTTCTCCGTCCTCTGTTAGAACGGTACTTGAACCTTTAGGATGAGCTCCCATCCACATCTCAGCCATAGGCTCCCCTGTTGGGTTCGCAGTTCCCGTGACATGGGATATTCCGTCTGTACTTCCCCAAGGGTATGGCATGATTTTGTTTATTAGTTGATACATGAAATCTCTCCTTACTAACTAATGTAAGATAAGCGGGGCTATATTGCCAACCCTATTGATTTGCTTGTCTATGCAAGGTAGAGTATTACCACAATATGGAGTAACAAAAATGTTGGATTCTGCATTACGATTAGAATTAATCGAAATTCTTAATATAAATTTTAAAAGCAATGATATAACAGAAATAGGAAAAGCTCTCTTTAGAAGTTTTGACCTGCATGACGTATCAGACACTCGTACCATTGTGACAATATCTGATAGAAAAGCCGCTGAGATTCTTGTGGACTATGTAGAGTCGAAAAACAAAACCTCCCAATTGATCGAATTCTTAATTCAAATCGATGGACTGAACTTTCAACAAAAGCCTATTGAGTTACAAGGAATTGAAGGTTTATTAGAACGATTGAGTCTGGAAGGAATGGTGTACTCCCTATCCAAACGAAAGATGGTAAAAACTAAAGAAGATCCTGGTGACATGGTAAACTGGGGAGCTTTAAAGGATGGTAAATCCTATCCTGTGACTATTGTTAGTATCGATATTTGTAAGAACTCTGTTTTAGTAAAAAAATATGGTGATGGCAAAATGAAAAAGCTTTACTCATCCCTCTGGATGGAGATTCGTAAACGTATGCATTCCTATAATGGGAGGATCTGGCATTGGGCAGGGGATGGCGGGCTTATTGCTTTTGCTATGAAGGACCATGCGTATAATGCGGTTCGTTTTGCCCTGGAGTTTCAATCTGTTTTACCCTTATTTTTACTAGATCCCAAATATCCTATCAAAGATAAGATGGCTCTTCGCTTTGGGATCAATTCGGGAAAGCTCACATTCTCTATGAAAACAGGAACCATTGTCTCAGAAGTCATTAACTATGCTTGCCATTTGGAAAAGCAGTTCTGCCCGGAAGGACAAGTCGCCATATCTGGAAAAACTCTTAAAGAACTCCCTAAAACTTATCAAACCAGCTTCTCCTCTGCAGGTAAGTTTGAAGGTGAGACAGCCTATTGTTCAAAGATGTTTTCTCCCTGAATCAGACGTTGACAAGAGGCATTTCCTAAATAGACTTTTCTAGTATGAGTAATTTGGATTGGGACATTAATAGCCTTTCTTTAGGTATCATTCCCCTTGATGCCCATCATCAAGAGATCTTTCAATACGGCCAGAAGCTCTGTGCTTATCATGAAGTAACAGATTCTGGCTTTAGTGAAGCCCTAAGCCATTTTACCAAAGCAGTCCAGATTCATTTCAAAGCAGAAGCTATCTTGTTTGAGCAATTTAAGTATCCCCGGAGTAGTAAGCACATTCAAGAGCACACAGATTTCTTAATAAGGATTCAGGGCATCAGTAAGAAGCTAGAGGCTTTTACCATAGATAAGATTACTCGTTATATTGAGCAGTGGTTCACTAATCATATCCAACAGGCGGATATGGACTATGTCAGGTACTTTGAAGAACATAAGATTCTTTTATCTAAGGATTTTTTTAAAACAATAGATGTAAAGGCTACTTCCCAGCCTCGCAGGAGTATGAAGAGTAAAACCCTTCCTCCGGGGAAAATAAAAAGCCTTGATGAGCAACACAGGGAAATAGCTAAAGTCTTAGCTCAGATTAAAGATCTTCGAAAAACAGGTGTTTCGGAAAAGAGATCTCTTCTCCTCCTACCCAAAATTATTACCATGCTTGAAGAATGTGGCAAGTACTTTTCTTATGAAGAAGAGCAAATGGAAGAGCTTGAATATCCTTCTAAAGAAAGTCATCTGGAGGATCATAAAACTTTTAATAAGAAGATTAAAAGTTTTAAAACAACCCTGACACTGCACCAACGAGACATAAGTGATTCTATTTTGGTGTTTCTTAAGGACTGGACTATGAATCACATCTTAAAAAAAGATAGGGAATACAAGGCCTATCTCCATAGAAGAGGATATAAATAAAAAAGCTTTGAACCCACAAGGAGCCCAAAGCTTTTTCTGTTATTGAAATAGGTATTAAATCTACAGTTGTAAACGTAATCCTACTTGTCCCGCAATATCTTGACTAACAATATTATAGGCTGCCCCAAAGTCTAGCTTGATAATAAGCATATCTATACTGGATCCCCCATATATTTTGAAAGCAAAGCCTGTTAGGTCAGAATCAACATTTATACCATCTGTATTAAAGCTGGATACACCAGCCGCTTCCGCAGCCTTATCAATGTCATCTTGTGATACTTTATTACCGTTTTCATCAACAACTGTGGTGGCTATAGATCCTCCAATCGTAGATATACCATAAGATGCTCCTAAGCCCAAATATGGCGTAAAGATTAATAGACCTTTAGACGCTTGAACTTTAGCTTCAAATACATGACTTGACCAACCATAATCAAAATCTGGATCTTTTAGGATATACGCATGTTGTGCTTGTGGTGGTAAGGAACTATTACCTCTGGTATCGATAATGGTATAGTCACCATCTAATAGACCTTGTATTGACAAATCAGTACTAAGGTAGTTATATCCTAATCCCACAGACACAGCTGGTATTAGTGCATTTCCTTTCAGTAGAGGGTATCTAACGTCCGTTCCTACCATTGTATAATTTATCTTTGCTTTATCTATAGATACGTTTAATACCCCAAACTTTAGTCCAACATCAAATGGCAGAAATAGTCCTCCTAGTCTAGCTTCTCCACCTAAAACGGGAAAGGGAACACCAGAAAGTACTGAGACTTCAGATGGGATACTCGCACTACTATCAATAGATTTCAAGACATCATTAAAACCATCAACAGGTATTAGTACTGCCCCTGTGAATAGACCTACCCCAAAATGTGGGAATTGTCCTATATACGAATCAGACCATGTATTTCCTAAAGTTGCAGCAAATGGAATTGCATTAGATAGGTTATCATTCAAGTCCTCAAGGCTTGATTTTAACTTATCAATATCGAAATCCTCTGATTGAGCAAATAGACCTAAATTAGTAATTAGTCCTATAAGCATAATTAATGTGATTTTCTTCATCATTAATCTCCTCCTGTAAGTATTATTATATTCCCTATCGGCAGTAATATCAAAAAAACCTCTAATGGAGTGCTTCTTTTACTATTTGGGTAGCCTCTTGAATAATCCTATCTAAATGATTCTGGTCCACAAAACTTTCGGCATATATCTTGTAAATGTTTTCCGTTCCAGATGGACGTGCGGCAAACCAGCCTTTATCTGTGACCACTTTTAAGCCTCCAATGGCGGCCCCATTTCCCGGGGCTTCTGTCAACTTTTGAATAATCCTATGCCCAGCAAGCTCTGTTGCCTGAACTTGATCTGGACTAAGCTTTTTAAGTCTAGCCTTTTCTTCCAAAGTAGCGGGGGCATCATTACGTTGATAGAGGGGGGATCCAAATTCTTTAATAAGGTCTTGATAATGTTCACCAGGATCTTTACCTGTAACGGCTAATATCTCAGCAGCCAGTAAACAAAGGATGATCCCGTCTTTGTCTGTAGACCACACAGTCCCATCAAATCTCAGAAAACTGGCACCAGCACTTTCTTCTCCTCCGAATCCGTAGGATCCATCGATAAGCCCGGAAACAAACCATTTGAAACCGACAGGTACTTCTTTGAGATCCTTTCCCAGCTTTTGAGCTACTTTATCAATCATGGAAGAACTAACTAAAGTCTTTCCTATTGCTGTATCTTTCTTCCATTGGGGTCTATTATTAAAAAGATATTGGATAGCTACTGCCAGATAATGATTAGGATTCATAAGGCCCGCAGATTTGGTAACAATACCATGACGATCAAAGTCTGGATCATTACCAAAGGCTAGATCGTATTTATCCTTCAGATGGATGAGACTTGCCATCGCATAAGGACTAGAACAATCCATTCTCACCTTGCCGTCCTTATCCACAGACATAAACTCAAAAGCTGGCATGGGATGATTATGGATCACTTCCATATCAAGATCATATTCCTTTGCGATCAGTTCCCAATAAGCTAAGCCCGCTCCTCCCATGGCATCAGCACCCAGTTTTAAACCTGCTTTTTGAATGGCCTTCATATCAATGATGTTTTTGAGGTCCTTTATATAGGGCATCATATAGTCATAACTGATGGTGGTATTGGCTTTAAAAGCTTCTTCCTTCCCAAGAGTTTTAATGGCTGAAACCCCTGCTTTTAAATATCCATTAGCCTTATCTGCTATCCATGAGGTAATATTCGTATCTGCAGGTCCCCCATTTGTCGGGTTGTATTTGATACCACCGTTATCAGGAGGATTATGGCTTGGTGTAATAATGATTCCGTCTGCTAATTCGTCCTGTCTGTCTTTGTTATAAGTAAGAATAGCATGGGAGACAACAGGAGTAGGAGTATATCCCAAACCTTCCTGGATATAACATTCCACCTTATTAGCACTTAGTACTTGAATGGTTGTTGTTAAAGCCGCTTCACTCAAGGCATGAGTGTCCATTCCCACAAAAACAGGGCCATTGATATTCTGCTCTTTGCGGTAATCAACAATAGCCTGGACAATCGCTAAAATATGTTCTTCGTTAAAGGTTCCATCACTACTCACCCCTCTATGCCCTGAAGTTCCAAAGGCAACTAATTGCTCTTTTTGGGTAGGGTCTGGTTGAATGGTATAATAATCGCTAATCAATCGGGGAATGTTTGTTAGTAACTCAGGGGGAACTGTTTTCCCGGCCAATTCATGAATCGCCATAAATAACTCCTTTTTTCTTACTTGCTTAGGTTAGCAAAAATGAATTAGTAATATCAATATTGAGGATGAAAAGTGTTAACAAACTATCTATGGATTAAGGGATTTAGAACTCGGGAAAGCATAAACGGGTTCATTAAGGACGAAATACGCTTCTGGAAGGGCTTTGATATGAAGGTGGAACTCTTATCGGAATTAAGTATTCGTGTGGCTTGGGATGGAAAAAGGATGGATCATTCTCTCTTATCCTATCTGAAAGATAACTACCCAGAGCTAGTTTGGGTAAATCATCTTAGGGTTGGCTCCCTGATCAAAGTAAGCCAGTCTGTTGATGATGGAAAAAGCGAGGTTCTCTCTATAGCTCGACATAGGGAACGTTTGCAAGAGGATAAGGTTCTGGAGATTCTCTATGAAACCTATTAGTACAGAATAAGTCACTAAGCGGTCTTGTTCGATTCCCCATCTATCGGTATTCTAGGGGAATGCAAAGCCTTCTCTGGTATGACCTGGAAACATTTGGAAGACATCCCGGCTGGGATAGAATAGCCCAATATGCCTCATTAAGAACTAATGACAAATTTGAGATTATAGAAGAACCTACTGTCGTCTATTGCCGTATCTCTCCTGATTATCTACCTGATCCGGGGGCCTGTTTAATTACAGGTATTACTCCCAAAGTTACCGGTGAAAAAGGACTGATAGAGGCGGAATTTGTCAAAATAATCCACCAGGAAATGAGTACCCCAGGAACCTGTACTGTGGGTTACAATAGCCTTCGTTTTGATGATGAGTTTGTTCGTAATCTCTTTTATCGTAATTTTATTGATCCCTATAAAAGGGAGTATTCCCAGGGCAATAGCCGATGGGATATCATCGACCTGGTTAGAATGACCCATGACTTAAGACCGGAAGGTATTAATTGGGTCTATGATGATGTAGGCCGACCCATCTTCCGTTTGGAAGAACTTACTAAGGCTAATAATATCAGTCATGAACATGCTCATGATGCTCTATCTGATGTGTATGGAACAGTGGCTCTTGCTAAACTCATTCATGACAAACAACCAAAATTGTTTCAGTTTTACTATTCTCTCAGGAAGAAGGATGCTGTCAGGCGTTATCTGAATTTACAAAATCCCCAGCCCTTGGTCCACACTTCAGGAATGTTTACCAGAAGCGGTGCCTGTTCCACTGTGATTGTTCCTATAACCGCTGATCCTGATAACAATAACCTGATCCATTGCTTTGACCTAAGACAGAATCCGGAATTACTCATTAACCTTTCTGTGGAAGAACTAAAATATCGAATCTTCACCCCTCAGGTAGAATTAGGGGACAAAGAAAGGATCCCCATTAAAGGCGTCTATACAAACCGATCTCCTGCCATAGCTCCACTCAATACTCTGGAGGATAGGAGAGCTCAGGCTTTAGGTCTGAACATTCCTATGATTAAGGAGCACTTCAGCCTCATTCAAAAGCATCCAGATATCCTCATAAAGATCAGGCAAGTATTCAGTGGCCGTCAGTTACCCCATCATAATGATCCTGATTTACAAATATACCAGGGGGGATTCTTTGGGGATCATGATAGAGAGGTTTTTGATCGTATTCCCCAGATGAGTATGGAGGAACTGACCAGCTATAAACCAGACTTTCAGGATGCTCGCGGTCCCGAGTTATTAAGACGTTACATAGGTCGTAATTATCCCCATCTAATGAGTGAAGATCAGCAAAAACGCTGGAAAAGCTACTGTGCTGGTCGTTTGTTGGCTCCTGAATGGAGTGATGCTGATAACATGAATACCTTTAAAAGAAAGATAGCCTCTTTATTAGGTGATCAAACTATTGAAGGGAAGTCAAAAAAAGTTCTGGCTGATTTAAAGGACTATGGGGCCTGGTTGGAATCACATATTCTCAGTTGATCAAATGACTACTGTATTGGCCCCTTTTGTTTTGGCCAGTTTAAGATTGTCATGAACTTCTTTTATAAGGATGTCAGCTACATTGGGATGAAACTCATGTTCCCTGGAATCAATGATGCCCGCAGAACAGGACATCTTATTCTTTTCAGGAATGATGATCTTTTCTTCCAATAGCTCTTCTATTTTGTCCTGAAAACTATTTTTTCTCATTAGCTTTCTCTGGATACGATGGGCAATGGTCTGGGCTGTTTCTTTATAGGTATCAGGAATGAGAAGGATGAACTCATCTCCCTGTAGCCGGTAGATCTTGTCCATTTCCCTCACTGTGTCTTCTAATAATCCTGAGAACTCAATTAAAAGATTGTCTCCAACATGATGACCAAAGGTCTCATTAAAATATTCAAATCTATCTAAATCAATAGCCATAAGACTAAAGGTATGCCGCATATCAGGATTTTGTCTGCTCTCTCTGGCAATTTCTGCTTCCAGATCATCTATCAGGGTATAGTAGTTTCCCTTATGGGTTAAAAGATCCGCTTTGCTATGTCTTTCAAAACGACTTTGTAACTCAAAGACTTTATTCTTGTAATAAACCTTTTCTAAAGCCTGATTTATCATTTGGGTTCCAATAGATAATATCTTTAATTCTTCCTTGGGAAGGGGATAATATTGAAGGGGGACCAGGCATAATATGTGGGAATGGATTTCTTGATAAAACAATATAGGTAAACTGATGATGCCATAATCAGAGGGGTAAAGGCTTTTCCAATGCTGGGGCATCATATGGGTGGAAAAGACAGGATGGTCCTTGTTTATCAGGTCATCAATAAAATGACTAAGCTTATAAATATCTACATTAAACAAACTGGAATACTGATGAACAAGTTGATAGTTTTCCCCTCTCCTTTCATGATAATAAACAGCAGTAAAGGGAAAATTAGAATAAAGGGTTTCCAGAGCCTGGTGTATAATCTTTTGAGGAGTGCTTTGCCGTTCCACAATATCAGAAAGTAAGGTCAAAAAGTTTATTTCCTGGGTCCGTCTTTGAAGAGTCGTTGCGTTTTTCCCTTTTTCAATCTTTTTTTGTAGCCAAGACATATCTTTACCCAAAAGCTGATAGGCTGGAGTGATAGCATAACGTCCACGGATCTGGTTTTCAAATATCTCTTTGTAGTAGTTATTACCTGTGAGCTTGCAGATTTCATACCCTTGTCCATAGGCTCTTTGGGCTTCTCCTTTATGACCTTTAAACTGTCGATTGAAATGTCCATATTCCAAGTAAAAGTAGGGGCGTAAACAGGGGGCTATCCTGGTGTGCTCTTCCAGATAGGATTGCGCTTTTTTCATAGCATACCGGGCCTCTTCTTCGTTACCGTCTTCCCATTCGAACAAGGCATGGACCAGCAGATTAATAAAATACCCTTCCTGATCCCCCCATGCTGGATGCCAATGATGGTTCTGGGTCTCTAAAAACAATTGCCAGGCTCTTGTTTTTTGATTTGTCTTTAGATAACACAGTGCCAGAAGAATCTGAATCCCTGCTTTTGAATGGTTTTTGATAGATAACATTCCAAAGGATTCCATTATGGCCAGGGTGTATTCGAAGTATTCGGCCCCTTTTTGAGGATAACCGGCCAGGAGATAGTTCTGTCCAATATTTAGAAGGGTAAGGCCGATTTCCGGAAAGAGTTCTCCTTCTTTAAGGCTTTCCAGTGTTTCCATAAAAAGGTTGATAGATTGTTTAAATTGACCATGGTTAAGATAGTAATAACCATAACTGTTGTTGACGATGGGCATGGCACTTGGGATGTTGTGTCTACTAACCATATCCAGGCTGAAAGCGTAGTATTTAAGGACCTTCTTTGCCTTTCCCTTTTGTTCATAGGCTCTTGCAAAGTTATGATAAGCCATGGTTAATCGATAATAATTCTTACGGATTTTTGCTAATTTAATGGCTGACTTGATTCTTGCTTCATAACCGGCCAAATCATATCGGTAATGTTGCATCATTATTTTTATATAAGAATTATGATAGCCCAGATTGATGGCGTTGTTCAGGACATTATCCAGAGACTCCTGCCATTCCTTCTTTTCCAGAAAGGGATGATCGTTTTCCAGAATGAGAAAAGAATAATGGATTAGGAAAATCGTTTTATTGTCTTGAGACTTAAGAGCTGATTCATAAGCTAAACGCAGCATTTGTTCTGCTTGAATCCATTTTTCCTGATGGTGAGAACATGTCCCTAATAACTGATAGAGCATTGCCCTTTCTGCCGCATCTTTAGAATTACTAAGAATATTGTGCAGATGCTGTATATAGTGAAAGGAGGAGTTATAATCACCTAGATATAGATAAGCAATACCTAGACCTATCATGGTCTCTTTCCAGTAATAGCTTTTATTGAGAACTCTCTCTGTCTCCAGTATATCCTTTAGGGCTGTGTACCAATAGATACTATCTTCCCAAGCCAAGAGGGCCAGGCTATTTTTACCTGAAGCCAAATAGTTTTTCACAGTTCCTGTGGTTCCTTTCTTGGCCGTGGACAGAATGGAGGTTGTCTTGATATGAAGAATGTAATCTTTTTCCTCTAATAAAGAAGTGATTTTTTCGATAAGCTTTTTATGGTGTTCCGTCAGATCAATATTGTTCATATCTGAATACAGGAGAAAGAAAAAAGGATAATCTCTCTTATTCTTTAAGATATATATTAAAAAGTGTAATGTTGACAAAGGCAGGCTTTGGAGATTATGTAAAGAAAAAGCCTGATGCTTAATCCCTACGGCATAGATGAGTAATGTCCAGATATTATCATATAAGATATGCCTTTGATATTCAGATTCTTCCAGTAATATAGCTTCGATTCTTACCAATTCTGTACCCATGATATGATTCAGAAGGATTTCCTTATGATCTTCAGACAGATATAACTCATCCATGATCTGAGCACATTCGTTGATCGATTTATATTCAAAAGCTTTTCGTATCCAGGTAAAAAAAGGTTCATAAGGTAATATTTGATCAACATAATCTTCTTCAGATCTCCATAGGGGGGAGATATCAGAAGGGGTTGAGAGGGGGGCTGGACCTACCGTATGGCACAAGAGGCAACGCAAACTCCCTTTGGAAGCCTCTTGCCAGAGTCGATCTTGTAATATAGCCAAATTGTGCTTCTTTTTGTGGTCCATAACTCTTATATTGTGAACAGGATACCCTAAAATCATCGGGAGGTACTAATGGGAAATTTATTTTTTTCCAATCCAATTGAAGAAGAAACCTTAAAAAAACGTAAAAACGAAAGGGAAAAAGATCGCCATGACCTAAGGGGCTACTATTTTAGGGATACAACAGCTATCATCCATTCTAATCCCTTTAGGCGTCTCAAACACAAAACCCAGGTTTTCTTTGCTCCCAAGAATGATCATATCTGTACACGAATAGAACACGTTATGCATGTAGCCACTGTTGCTGCTACAATCTGCCGTTCTCTGGATCTGGAATCGGACCTGGCCTGGGCTATTGGAGTGGGGCATGATCTAGGTCATACTCCCTTTGGTCATGTGGGTGAAACCATTTTGGGAGAACTCATGTCTGGGCAGGGAGGATTCCGTCATGAAATCTATTCCCTCCGGGTTGTTGATAAACTGATCCACAAAGGTCAGGGGCTTAATTTGACCTATGCGGTCCGGGATGGGATCATCAATCACTGTGGAGAAAAGTTTGAAAAAACTCTCAAACCAGACTTCACCATTAAGGACTTATCCGCCATTACCAAGAGAGATCAAATCCCTTCTACATGGGAGGGTGTTGTTGTTCGTATGAGTGATAAGATCGCTTATCTGGGGCGGGATCTGGAAGATGGCATAGGACTGGGGCTGGTTAATTCTGAAGATATTCCCAAAGAAGCAGCGAAAGTCTTAGGTTCTAAAAACTCCACTATTATTGATACCCTAGCTAATGATCTCATTTCTTATTCTCTTAAAGAAGGGGAGATCGGATTCAGCCAGGAGAAGTATGATGCCTTCCTGGAAATGAAAGACTTTAACTATCAGAACATTTATAAGAATCCTGTCTTATCCGATTATCATCGTTACTTCCGACGAATACTGAACTCTCTGCACCAATATCTACAGGAAATATGGCAGCATTATGGTACAGACATTGAAGGGTATAGTCAGGAAAATAATGCTTATGCAGGACGCTTTGCCCACTACGTGGACAAGATGCAAAACTTTTACCGGGAAGACGATAAAAGCTGGGACATGCTCCTTCCTGATTTTATCGCAGGAATGACTGATGATTTTGCATTGGATGCGATCAAGGAAATCATGCTGCCAGAGAAGTTCAATACCCAATTTAATCGCTATTAGTCTTTGGTATAAACATTTTTGTTCATAATAGTAGAATCTCTGAATCGTTTTCATTATCATGTGGCTTTATATATTTTTTTCGAAATAAGGGAGTCCCATTATGGAAAACAGTGAAAACACGTTACCAACCAACTTTATCCATCAGATCATCGATAAAGATCTACAGCAGGGGATCAACCAAGGTAAGGTGCACACACGATTCCCACCAGAACCTAATGGCTACCTACACATAGGACATGCAAAGTCCATCACTCTTAACTACGGAACAGCTATCAAATATGAAGGCAAGTTCAATCTCCGTTTTGATGATACTAACCCTGCAAAGGAAGAAGACGAATACGTTCGTTCCATCAAGGAAGACGTTAAATGGTTAGGCGCTGATTGGGAAGATCGCCTTTTCTTCGCCAGTGATTATTTTGAAACCTTTGATGAATATGCTCAGATTTTGATTAAAGACGGAAAGGCCTATGTGGATTTTTCCACACCAGAGGAAATCTCTACCATGAGAGGTATGCCTACTAAACCGGGTATTGAAAGTCCTTACCGCAATACAAGCCCTGAAGATAATCTTGATAAATATAACAGAATGAAAGCGGGAGAGTATGAAGAAGGTTCTGCTGTTCTGCGGGCTAAGATCGATATGACCAGTCCAAATATGAATATGCGAGATCCTGTCCTCTATCGTATTAGTAAGACTCCTCATCATCGTCAGGGGGATAAGTGGTGTATCTATCCCATGTACGATTGGGCCCATGGTTTTGAAGACTCTCTTGAAGGGATTACCTATTCCCTGTGTACTTTAGAGTTTGAGAATCACAGACCTCTTTATAACTGGTTTATCGATCAGGTTCCGGGCATTCACCATCCCAGACAGATCGAGTTTGCCCCTCTCAACATTACTTATACGGTTCTAAGTAAAAGAAAACTTCTGGAGTTAGTGAAAACAAATATAGTAGAAGGTTGGGATGATCCCCGTATGCCTACTATCTCTGGTCTGAGACGACGAGGGTTTACCCCTTCAGCGATTCGAAGTTTTTGTGAGAAGATAGGAGTATCCAAGGTTGATTCCATGGTTGACCATGCCTTTCTTGAGTTCTGTATTAAGGATGAATTAAACCTGACAGCCCAGAGACGAATGGCTGTTCTTGATCCCATTAAGGTGACCATCACCAACTATCCTGAAGGCCAATCAGAAATGGTAACCTGTGATAACAATCCCGAAGATCCCAATGGGGGAACCCGTGAAGTTCCCTTCACTCGTAACCTCTACATTGAAAGGGATGACTTCATGGAAGAACCTCCTAAGAAGTATTTCCGACTTAGCCCTGGTAAGGAAGTGAGATTAAAGCATGCTTATTACATCACTTGTACTGATGTCGTTAAGGATGAGTCCGGACAGATCACAGAGATTCTCTGTACATATGATCCTGAAACTAAAGGAGGAGACAGTCCGGATAAACGTAAAGTAAAGGGGACGCTCCACTGGGTAACTCAGGAACATGGTGTTCCTGCTGAGGTTCGATTGTATGATAAGCTTTTTACCAAAGAAAATATGCTTAATCTGGAAGAAGGTGAGGACTACAAAGATTTCCTTAATCCTGAATCTCTGGTATCTATTAAAGGGTGTGTTCTGGAACCCGCTCTTAAAGAGGCTGCTCTTGGAGAAGGTTTTCAATTTATGCGTAAGGGGTACTTTGTCATTGATAATAAAGATTCTGCCCCCGACCATCTTGTGTTCAACAGAACTGTAGGTTTGACTGATTCCTGGGCCAAACTTCAGAAGAAGCTTAAAGGCTAGTTCTGTCATTAACTACTGAATATACAGGGCCATTACAGTCTTTTGAGTAAAAGGACTGTGATGGTTTCTTTATTTGCTTATTGGAATTCATTTGTTTCTAATAAGCAAACAGAGCCTCTGCTTATTGAATTCCAATTGTTTTCAATAAGCAAAATCTCAAAACCACTACTGTAAAATGTATCTATTTACCCGGACACTGGCTTGAAGTATTGTTAAGGGTATGAAACCACCTCTGGCTATTTATTCTGTCTATCTCAGAAATCACACCCCTGAAGGTACTTTTCAAAGTTGTATTCCCGATTTGAAACGAATAAAAGATATGGGTATTGATACGATCTGGCTCTTGCCCATTCATCCAATTGGTCAGAAAAATCGAAAGGGTTCTTTAGGTTGTCCCTATTCTATTCAGGACTATTATGGAATAAATCCTGAATATGGACGTATGGCCGATTTTGAGGAGTTCCTAAGTAGGGCCCATAATAAGGGGATAAGGGTGATCATGGATATTGTATTCAATCATACTTCTTATGATTCCGTTCTCTATCAAACTCATCCTGAATATTTTCATTGTAATGACAAGGGTCAGATTAGATCCCGGATTACAGAATGGAGTGATGTCATTGATTTGGACCATTCACAAAGGGGGGTGAAGGAATATCTCATTGATGTTCTTCTGTTTTGGGTAAACAGGGGTATTGATGGATTTCGTTGTGATGTGGCCTCTCTGGTTCCTCTGTCCTTTTGGAAATCAGCCTATCAGGCCTGTTCTCTTATAAATGATCAACTCATATGGATAGGTGAATCAATTGATGAAAGCTTTAAATCCTTTTTATCAGAAAGAGGTATCCCTTTTTCTACTGATGCTGAGCTTTATCAGTATTTTCATGCTCTCTACGAATATGACAGTTATCCCTGTTGGCGGAGGGCTCTTGATAATGGTGATAAGATGGATCGTTATATGGAGCTTATCCAGGATCAGGAATGTCATAGGACTCCTGGTCGGTTTCGTTTGCGATTCATTGAAAACCATGATCAACTCCGGTCCAGAGCTTTGTTAAAAGAAGGACGGCTTTGGGATAATTGGATGAGCTTCCTCATTCTTAACAGAGGTATTCCTCTTATTTATGGGGGGCAGGAATACTCTTGTGAAAAGGTTCCCTCCCTTTTTGAAAAAGACCTGTTCTCCCGTGATCCGGCGTTAGATAAAAGCCTTTTTATTCATCGTTTACTGAAAATAAAACAAAGTATCGAACAAGAGGATTATACCTTAAGTTTTGATTGGACTACAGTGAAGGGAGTCCTGCGCTTGAGTTGGGACCTTGTAGGAAGAAGGGTGATAGCCTTTCTAAATATGGGACAAGTCAAAGGCCTCTATCCTGAGAGGAACCTCTCTAAAGCTAGAGATATTCTTAATGCTGAGCCTATTACATACACGGCCCTGGGTTTAGTCATTCAGGATTATCCTATGATCGTGGAAGTATTCCTATAACCAGGCTCATTTTATCTAAGTATTAAGATAAACAAATCGTTTAAAATTCCTTTATTGACCGTTTATGGTTTTTATGGCTCTTCTTGATTACTTTATGTATACGCGATAACTATGAGGAGGATATAGTGAGAAAGTCTCTATCCCTAATATTGATGATGACATGGGCAGCATTACTCTGGTCAGATCCTAAGGCGCTAACCATTGAAGATGCTCTTCAAATAGCCAAAGATAATAATTATTCCTTAAAAGCTAATGATGTATCCCTACATACGGCTGTAAAAAAAGAAAAAGCCGCATGGAATGTGTTTATGCCTACTATGAACTTGTCTATGACCTATGCCAAGAGTAATGAAGTTAGTACGACATCTGCTCTAACCCCAGTCCCTAGTTCATTTAGCCCAGGAGATAATTCATTCGATAAGGTTCAAGTGATGTCATTTGATTCTAAAGACTCTTTAGTCGCTCAGATGACAGCTCAATTAAATCTGAACCTTGCCATTGGAAATGGTATCAAGGCTTTAAAGCTTAACAGTGAGAGTGCCTCTTTGGATCGGCAAGTGGCTTGGCAAGATACGGCATTAGATGTTCAAAAGAGCTTCTATCAAATCCTTCTCTTGCAAAAACAGAGAGCTATTCTTCAATCTCAGTATCAAACAATGGAACAACGTCTCAAAGACGTTCGTAATATGTACAACAATGGATACAGTACAGAACTAGACCTCCTTCAAGTTCAGGTGGGATTAGAGAGAATGAAACCTAGTTTGACCCAAATGGATGAAGGGATTAAGAACGGTATCAAGGGCCTCACGTATAAGCTAGGATTACCTCAGGAACAAGAAATAACTCTTGTAGGTGAAATCTCCGTTGATGATCTTTCTGGAGTGGAAGGGGATCTTGATTCATCATTAACATTGCTACAGTTGGATAATAATTTAGAACAATTAGAGAATGCGAAGAAGGCCGCCTTCTATCAGAACTTACCAACCCTCACCTTAGGATGGGGATACAATCCCATACTTGGTAATCCAACAGATGGAGATAAATACTCCAGTTTTAGTGACTACTTTGATTCTGATAACTGGAGTGACCAAGGTTCATTAACCATAACCTTATCCATGCCCCTTGATGCCTGGCTTCCCTTTAGTTCCAGTCAAATGGATATTGATGGCTACAAGGATCAAATCAAAGCTCTAGGATACCAGAAGTTATCCGCAACAGAAGGTCTGGCCGTTCAATTAAAAAGCCTGAGGAGTACTCTGGTATCCCAGTCCCAGACTATTACAGCCTCCTTAAAAGGACGGGATTTAGCCAAAAGAACCTATGACTTAACGAAGGTCGCTTACCGTTCAGGTACCAAAACATACTATGAATTAAAATCTGCGGAGGATGACTACTTATCCGCTGAGTTCGACTATATCAGTAGTCAATATGACTATTTGATGACTTATTTAGACCTTAAATACAACCTGGGTCAGTTTTAGAAAAAGAAAGGAGCCAACATGAAAAAGCAATTGTTGATAGCATTGACCATAGCATCCTTAGTTATGGTGAGTTGTAAACCAAAGGATGTCCAAGAAGAAACAAAAAATGAAGTTCCTGCCATTAAGGTAAGAACCACTGATGTAGTGAGAGGACCCATTCAAGATTGGATTGCCCTCTTTGGTGATGTGCAAGCCAAAAGTACCATTTCTGTTATGCCTGATACTTCTGGTAAGATCCATGCGATATACGTTAGTGTAGGAGATTATGTTCGTAAGGGGCAAAAGATTGCAGATATCGATCCTTCCCGTCCCGGTCTTAATTACTCTTTAAGTCCTGTTAATTCTCCCATAACTGGTACAGTTACTTCTGTAACAGGAGAAGAGGGTGCCATGACATCTCCTCAATCAGCATTGGCTAAGGTTGGCATCCTGGATAATCTGGAGATCGAACTACAGGTGCCTGAGAAATACGTTTTCCGTTTATCTCCCGGTCGTGAAGGGGTTGTCACTACAGACGCACTCCCAGGTTTCTCCCAGAGAGTACAGATTAGTGAAATATCCCCTGTTATTAATCCCTTGTCCAGAACAGCTACTGTGAAGCTTAAGTTAATCGATAATCAAGGTAAGTTAAAACCGGGAATGTATGTTGATATACGTTTATTGTCCCAATCCAAAGAAGATGTTGTTATCACTTCAGAAAAAGCTCTCTTACAGAGAGATGAAGATACTTATGTGTACAAAATCACCGACGGTAAAGCTGAGTTGGTTAAGGTCGACATAGGAATTAGATCTGAAGGAAAAGCGGAAATTGTATCCGGACTAAGTGAAGGGGATAAGGTTATCACTTCTGGAAAGAACCTTTTATATAATGGTGCTCCTATTTCTGTCATGTCAGAGGAAGTCCTATGAGTTTTGTTGAAAGAGTACAGCAAAAACCTCTAACAGTTCTGACTCTCTTTACGATTGTTGTTACTGTCGGAATATTGATGGCCGGTAGCTTATCAGTAGCTTTGATGCCAGATGTCTCTATTCCTGTTGTGGCTGTCTATACAATCTATTCTGGAGCCAGTCCTGAGGAAGTGGAAAATGAAGTGATCATTCCTCTAGAGGAAGGTCTTAGTTCTATATCCGGTTTGGACAAACTTACGTCTACTTCGTCTGAAAACTTCGGGTTGATTATCATGATGTTTGAGTCTGGTGTTGATCCGGATGATGCCGCAGATGATGTGGATGCCATTGTTAAACAAAAAAAGATGGGCTTTCCAGATGATGTGGATGATCCTATTCTCTGGCAATTCGATCCGGATGCCCTCCCTATCATGGATTTAACTTTATATGGAGACCGGCCTATAGATGAATTAGGTAAACTGGCAGAGGACGTTGTTAAGCCCGCACTTGAACGTATCTCCGGTGTAGCCCAGGTTGAAATTACTGGTAACAGAGATAAAGAAGTTCATGTTGATATCGATAAGAACCGTCTTGGGGCTTATAATCTGAGCCTTCAAATGGTTCATAACATGATATCCCAACAGAATTTGAGCCTCAATGCAGGAACCTTAACTTCAGATGGAAAGGATTTTATACTTACATCAAAAGGTGCTTTTGATAATCTGGAACAAATCGAAGGAACTGTTATCCATCGTGTTAATATGGGGCAGTCTGGTCAGACTCATGAAGTTCTCATCCGTGATATCGGTGACGTATCAATGGGATGGGCTGAAGAAGAAAATGAAGTTCTTATTAATGGTAAAGAAGGGATCTCCCTTAGTATAGTGGCTACTGAAGAGGCCAATATTGTAGAATTAGCTAAAGAAGTAAAAGCTAATCAAGATGATATTAACGCCCAATTACCTCATGATGTTCATATGGAAATCTTAAGTGATGAATCTGTACAAGTTGAACAGGTCCTTAATCAGGTTATTAATTCAGCTATTGTAGGGGTTATTTTAGCTGTTATCGTATTGGCTATCTTCTTAGGGCGTTGGAACTCAACCTTAATCGTTTCCCTGTCCATTCCTGTATCGATTATGATAACCATTGCTGGTTTGGCCGTTGCCGGTAAGACTTTTAATATCTTAACCTTGGGAGGTCTGCTTCTAGGTGTTGGTATGATTGTTGATGGTTCTATTGTTGTCCTGGAAAATATAGACAAATACCATAAGAAAGGAATCTTGGCCAAGACCGCTTCTCTTATAGGTACAAGAGAAATGATTAGTCCTGTAACAGGATCGATTTTAACTTCTATCTCTGTATTCCTTCCTATGTTTGTTATGAAAAAACAAATGGGTATAATGGGAGAATTCTTCGGAGATCTTAGTTTAACAGTTATTCTGTCCCTGTCTTCTTCATTATTGGTTGCTGTGGTCCTTATTCCCGTTCTTAGCAGCATAACCTCCAAGGATGAGTTAGGTGCAGAAAATAAGAAAAGAAATCCTTTCAGTGCTTTTATAGATAAAATATTAGAGGGCTTACAGAATGTTTATATGAAAGCGCTCAATGTGACAACAAAGCATAAGTGGAAAACAGTTTTAGTCTCTTTAATTCTATTGGTTGGTTCTTTTGCCTTAGTTCCTTCTATTGGACTAGTGTTTAATCCTGAAACTGAACCTGATAGTGTTATATTGCAAGTTACTCTACCAACGGGAACCTCTTTAGATACAACAAAACAACTTATGAGCCAACTTCAACAGGTTGTCTTTGATGAGATAAAGGGGTACAAATCCGTCATTGCTACTTCCGGTGGGGACAATGCCTTTGAAGGTAATTTAAAGATTGTTCTTCCCCCTCTTAATGAAAGAATTACTGATGCAGAATCCATTAAAAATATCTTAAGAAAACAATTTGATTTGTATCCTCAAGCAGACTTCAGTTTTACCAACACCAGTGATAACATGGGTCAGTCAGATGCGGATATTCAGATTCGTCTTATTGGACAGGATCTGGAATTGGTAACTAGTTCTGCTGATGAAATCGTTCAAATCATTAGAGATAATGTTAATGGATTAACAGAAATTACTTCCAGTGCTTCCCAGGGATTACCTGAAATCGAGTTCAAAATTAACAGAGCTAGAGCTTATGATCTGGGACTTAGTACTTCTGGTATTGCCCAAGAATTAAGAGGCCAAATTACAGGATTGGTTCCTACTACCTTTAAAGATGGTGAAGATTCTCTTGATATCGTTGTACGACTAAAAGAAGCAGATCGTAATTCCATTATTGATTTGGACAACCTTTATGTTATGAACTCTTATGGAGAAAAAGTCGCTGTCTCTAACTTTGCAGAATTAGTGCGAAGTGAGACCCCTGCCAAGATCACCCGTGAGGATCAAGTTCGGTCCATCAATGTTACTGCTAACTTATTGCCTGGATATGCAGCAAACTTTGTACAGGGAAAAGTAGAAGCGGCTGTCGCCGAGAACTTTGAAACTCCAGATGGCGTCAGGATTGAATATGGTGGATCATTTGATGATATTAGTGAATCCATGAGAGGGATGCTTGTCGTAATGATCGTCGCCATTCTTTTGGTGTTTGGCGTTATGGTAAGTCAGTTTGAAAGCTTGAGAGCTCCTTTTATTATCTTTTTGGCCATGCCTACCATGTTTACCGGTGTTATTCTGGCTTTCTACCTTACAGGAATTCCCTTCAGTCTTCCTGCTATGATCGGGGTGATTATGCTAGCTGGTATCATTGTAAATAACGGTATCATTCTAGTGGATTATATTAACCTGTTGAGAAAAAGAGGTGAACCTCTTCATGAGGCCATAGTAAATGCAGGAGGAAGTCGAATACGACCTGTTTTGATGACTACCTTAACGACTGTACTGGCTATGATACCTATGGCTTTCTTTCCAGGGGAAGGGGCTGAAATGTTGCAACCTTTGGGACTAACCGTAGTTGGTGGTCTTACATTTAACACAGTAACAACTCTCTTTGTTGTTCCCGCTTTATATGCCCTTTTCTACAGTAGGCAAGCCGCTCTAAAGGAGATAGATAATGAAAAGAATTGAAATATTCATGAACAGAGCCATTGTTGATGTTGTCCTTGCAGAAGTGGCTAAAGAATTTGGGGAAGACCTTAAGTATTCCCTCATTCCTGATGTTAAAGGGAGGGGCTTTTCCGGCCCCTGTCTAGGGGATGATGTGTGGCCCGAACTAAATGATATCATCATTCTCTACATTGAGGATGCTGTGGTGGAAGATTTAGTTAACCACATGAAGTCTTTGAAAAAACACTTCCCTATCCAGGGGTTGGCTATGTTCCAGGTACAAGATGCAGTTTCTCTCATTTAGAGGAGGTTTTTTTGAAAGCTCGTATTCTGATCATTGAAGACGAAAAGGAGATAGGCGATCTTATCTCCCTTTACTTAAAAAAAGAAGGCATGGACACCGTATGGTGTGAAACCGGTGAGGAAGGTTTACTTAAGCTGGAACAGGAAGCTTTTGATCTTGTTGCTCTGGATATTAACCTTCCCGGGATTGATGGCTTTGAGACTCTCCAAAGGATTAGAAAATTCAGTGAAGTGTCTGTTGTCATCATATCAGCCCGTGAAGAAGATGTGGATATGCTTCTCGGCTTTGGCGGTGGAGCAGATGACTATGTGACAAAACCCTTTAGTCCTTCTGTTTTAGCGGCAAGAATACGAGCGCATTTGAAACGCAAGAATGAAAGTGAAAAACATTCAGAAATTGAACGTGTTTCCTTTGGCCATTTAACTCTTAACTTTTATGATAAGACTGTTCATAAGAAGGGTGAACTGATTTCTCTCCCCCCCCGGGAAACAGATTTGCTCTTCTATTTGGCCGAGTCTCCAGGAAAGGCTCATACTCAGGAAGAAATCTTCAAGAGGGTATGGGGTAATGAATATGGCGAAATAACAACAGTTAGCGTTCACATTCAAAGGCTTCGTAAAAAACTGGAAGATGATCCTTCGAATCCTCATCTTATCAAAACACGATACGGAGCTGGTTATTATATGGAAGGTCAGTCGTAAGATATGATTAGAAATCGTAATACCCTTACTCGTATTTATCTTTTAACACCGATCATTCCTATCGTGTATATCATTATAATGATGATTACTTTTATCACCTCCCTTCAAGTGAATACTTCCACGGATAATAAGGAGATCATTGCCCCTCGTTATTTGATTAAGCCTTTGTCTGATGTTCTGTATGAAAAGGATACTACCTCTGATTTACTGCCTGGTTTGCTATATGTAGCGACACTTGATGGAATGGTCTATGCTAATAAGTTAGGTTATCCCATTCCCGATTTATTATCGGATGTGGATTTGGGTAAAAGGTACTTTGAAGAAGGTTCCTTCTCTGGAATACTTATCACCAAGTTTAAGTTCAAAGGTGTGGATGGGGTATGTTTCTTTGACCTGGATTACTTACCTCTTTATCTTAGAAGCGGTGTCAAAGATGCGATTTTTAACATTCTCTTTCTTGTGTCTTCTATTATGTTAATCATGGGTTTCCGTGTCCTTAAGCGAATGAAAAGAACTACAGAAGCCCTTGTAAGTGCATCCAGCTTAATCGCTGATGGTAACTTTGATATTCCTCATATACCTTTGTCTTATAATGAAATAGATCCCGTTGTATTTGCCTTTAAAAATATGTCAAAGGACCTTAAAGCCAAAAAGGCTATGGAAAAGCGGTTTATGATGTCTATCACTCATGACTTAAAAACTCCTTTAACTAGTATCAGGGGGTATTTGGAAGCCTTTAAGGATGGCTTGATCACAGAGGAAGAGGACATCAAAAAAACAGCCGCCATGATGTTGACCAAAGCAGCGACTTTGGAAACGCGTATACAGGAATCTATTGAGTATAGTCGAAATGGTTATAATCAAAGCAGTAGTCATCTTTGTCGGATAAAACCACTATTACAAAATCTTCTACCCGCTTTACAGGATGACAGCCATGCTCGTGACAGGGATTTTCAATATAAGATACTCATGGATGATGTGATGGTTAGTGGGGTTGATAGCCAGTATCAGAGGATACTTGAGAATCTATTTGATAATGCCTGTCGTTATTCCCATAAAGGGGACCAGATTCTCTTTTCTGCTTTTCAAGAAAACAAAGTTGTGCTATTGAAAATGGAAGACTCGGGTATCGGGATAAAGGAAGAAAATCTGGACAAGGTATTTCAGTTGTTCTATAGAGAGGATAATGGAAGAAACGCTCGTGGTATGGGTATTGGTCTGGCTATGGTAAAGAATATGCTCGATATGGCTGGTGGTCGCATCCGTTGTTATAAATCCTCTCTGGGCGGTTCCTGCTTTGAAATCACCCTTCCTATTGTAGAAGAATCTGATATCTACCCCCATAATTATAGGAATGATTCTAAAGCTATTCATAGTTCCTCATAATGTTTATGATGGGTTTATGAAAAAATCTTTATACGTAACGATCTTATTTTTGCTATTATCAGCATCAATTTATGGTACAAACTATTGGGGGTTTTTGTTTAGTGAAAGTGGTGTCTATTACTCCGAAGAAGAGGAGGGTGGGTACTATCTTGGCTTTCATATCAGTAAAATGAATCCCCGTTTTTATTATTTAAATGGTGGTATTTCTACCCTTGTGTCTCCCCATGACAAAGACCATTACCGGTTGGAGCTTAATGCTATGCTCCCAGGTTTCTCTATGGGAGATAATGCTTATTATATTATCGGTCCTGCTTTCGTTATGGATGATTTTTCAAAGCCCTATGTAGGATTCAAAGCAAGTATATACAGTTCCTGGCTTTCTATCTCTGATCCAGGTGATGAGGTTATTCCTATTATCTCTTTTATGCCTACAACCGTATTATGGGGGTTAGCAGAGGAATCCTGGCAAGTGGAATTTAGTCTTGTTGAGTTCGGAATACTTTATTAGCGGAGGTCCCAGGTTGTTATTGAAAAAGATTAAACCAATCACTGTTATCTTATTAGTTTTTATAAGCCTTAATCTTAGTTCTTGTTTAGCTTTGAAGAATTTAAATGTCAACCGATTGGCAGAGCTCAAGATTGATTCCGGTTTTACCTCGGGTTTAGATTATCATTATGAACCTTTAGACTGGATCACTGAAGCAGATCTGTCTATGACTGGCATTATCTTTTTGGCTAGTATTGTAGATGTTCCTACTGGTATCTATGAATATAGGTTCAATATCTATGATCCAGATAATGAACTGGTTTCTTCTATTCATGAGTCTGTTTACATCGATTTGGGACCTGATGACTATTGGTCTTTCTGGACAAAGTATAAATTTGATCCTCAGGAAGATCTTCCGGGAGATTGGACCTTTGAGTTCTATATTGATAACGTTCTGATTGATGTTAAGATTCTACCTGTTGATAGTGTAGAAGATGAAAGTCATAAGTATAATATTAATCTAAGCCTTTAAGACCAGTGGAAGTCCCGCGTGCATAACGACTACTTTTTGTGCCTGTTGCGCTATCCGTTGGTGTGTCACACCGGCTAAGTCTTGAAACAATCTTCCAAGTGAATAAGGACTGTGTAAACCAACTTCCACTTGATTACTAATAATATAAATTGGTATGGGGACCTGTTTTGCTTCTGCCAGGAGCTTATTTACTTTTGTAAGAATGTTCTTTTCTGCTGTAAGCGGATCGGGGTCTTCTCCTTCCTCCATTAGCCAATTAGTCATCAGAAGTGTCATGCAATCTAGTATGGCCGCATCATAGGCTTGTATTTTCTCTATAAGATTCTCGGCTATTCGGGTTGGTTCTTCCCATGTTGACCAATCCTGAGGTCGGCTTTCTTGATGTTTTCTGATGCGTCTTGTCATTTCCTTGTCAGTATGGGTAGCTGTTGCTATATAAAGAACTTTGTTGCCGGGGATGCTGGTTTGTTTGGCCTGATTAATGGCATAGGAGGTTTTCCCTGTTTTTGTCCCTCCGAGGATTAGTTCAATCATATATAATTACTAAACTATAATCATTTTTCTGAAAACCCTGGTTAATAGGATTATACTTGAGTACATGCTGAATATTGAGATAGATCAGAAGAAAGAAGTACTCGGCTACTTCTCATTAGTCATAACCTTGTTTCTTTTTATTTTTATTTTGATAGAAGTTTCTTTAGAACGGTTCTTTATGGCTAACTTTCTGTTGGCTCTCCTTTTTATAACCCTTATCAATCATTTGATATTCAAGAGGATTAAAAGTGTTAAGCTGATGTCTTACTTGATAACTTTACCTTGTTTTGTTTTTGCCTTAGTTTTGTATAGTGATGGAGGTATTGATCAGTCTGGTATCATTTGGGGTTTCTTTATTCCTTTTTTTGCTTATTATCTTCACGGTCCTCATATGGGAAGTGCCCTTTCCATTTTATATTTGCTGGGACAGTGGACGATTTATTTTTATTTTCAGAATCATTATCTGAGTTTTCCTTATTCCCTTCCCATGATAGCGGTATCCGGAGCTGCTTATTTTATAATGTGCAGCTTCATGCTTGTTTTTAAAATGACTAGCTTAAGATCCAATGCGCATGTGGAAATCCTCCATAAGAAGTTGGAGGCTTTGTCCTTTACGGATGAATTAACCGGTGCGGCTAATAGAAGAGAGCTTATCAAAAGTATGCAACATGAATTAAATCGATTTCATAGGAATCAATCCCCTGTGTCTTTGTTGATGATAGATCTGGATCATTTTAAAAACATTAATGATAACTATGGGCATATGAAGGGAGATTCTATTCTCAAACATCTGTCCGAGACCTGCCAGGAGGGATTGCGATCCTTAGACATATGGGCCCGCTATGGGGGGGAGGAGTTTTGTGCCTTACTGCCTGATACTTCTCTATTGGAAGCGGCTGCGATGGCTGAGCGTTTAAGAAAGACTGTCCTGTCCTATCCCTTCGAAGATATAATGGTAACGATAAGTATTGGTGTGGCTACCGCTGAACTCGGAGATGCCCCAACTACATTAATTGATAGGGCTGATAAAGGGCTTTATGATGCTAAGAGACAAGGACGGAATCGCGTTTGTTTATCAGAGGAATCGCTTAAGAGCGGAGGTGAAGTTTAACCAATCTCCTCTTTTCGTCTTGTATCCACCTGATAAACGCAGGCTTTGATTTGCCAGATCATTATTAACTCCCATTTCTTTCAGTATTGTGCTTTCTCCTTTTATCGTTCCCTGACAGGCACAGAAACGGGAAAGGGAAATACGGTGTTTTGCCATAAACATAAATAATTTTTCCATATCACAGGGAATACTTAGCCCTAATAGTAAAACTCCCGGGACATGATGATCCGGGGTTAAATTAACAAGGGGGAGATTGTCATTCTGCCACATTGACTGGATTTCCTTGGTTTGCATGCTGAGTTGATCATTCATCTCCAACCTTCTACTTTTATGAAGATAGAGTCCTTCTGATAGAACCCTTAGTAAAACAGGGTTGGTTCCCAAATGAGGAAGATTATCCTGGTGGTTCTTGATCCAGGAACCTCCCACAAGGGCAACTCCTTTGGGTGTATGAATTTTATGTCCACTTATGACAAAGAGATGACAATACATTAGCCATTCTTTTTCATTTAGTCTTGCTAACGCCTGGACAGCATCAGCTAATACTAATCCTCCTTTTTGGGTCGCCCAATCGTAAATCTGTGAACAACAATCTATACCCCCTGTTTCATGATTAACTGGAGAATAGATGACTATGGGTATGCTTGTTAACTCTAGGTCTGGGAGGATGGTCTGTCCCTGGGAGTCGATATCCAATAATGTAAAATCAATATCTTGTTCATTCAAAGCTTGTTCCACACAGGGATGACAGCCTTTGGATAGGTAGAAAACTGCGTTGTTTAATTCTTTATGAAGGAGGTGAATAGCCCAATATATCCCTTCTGTTCCACTATTGACCTGGAAAAAACAACTATCATCAAGATCAAAATATTCACCTATCCGCTTCCTTGCCAGTGTCTCTATTTCATAAGCGGAACTTCCGGCTCCGTGGGGACTCATGGGATGTCCCCAATGACTAAGGGAGAGATTTTGGTATAAAGCTAAAAGGGCTCTATCTGGAGCTGTCGTGGCATTGTAATCCAGATAGGTTTCCCTGACAGGATCAAATACATGGGAAGTTTTTATGAGATCTTTTTGTATCTTACAAGGACATGCCATTATCGTTTCTCTTCCTTTTACTATAAAAAAAGTAGGAAAATCCTCCTCTTAATAGGTCTTTAACATTATACTATAGGTAAGCAAGGGGGTGAAAGATGGAAAAAAACTATAAAGAAGCTATAGCTAATCTCCATACTTATGGTGGTGTAGCTTATCTGCTAAATCATGATATAACCCAAGAACAGGCCGAGTCTGTCCCTCTCATGCAGCTTATGAAAGCTTTTCTTCAATTTATCATAGATAAGGGCGGGAAGTTGAAATGGTCTCCTGAACAAAATAGTGGACCTGACTATCAGCCTTTTATTGATGGTCTTATCGATGATTCCACAGTTAAGATGGGCGTTTTAACATCTTCTGGTGATCCGGGAGTGAAGATTTGGTTAAGGGTTATGACTCATCTCCTTAAGGAATTGAAAATGCTTCAGGCAACAGATCATTCCTTGGCTATGACCATTAAAGGATTTGATTTAGTGGAAGGGGAGAATACCCTCGATGTTTATTTTGATAGCATTGCCTACTATACTACAAAATTGAATTGGTTTGGTGGTGAAGAGCTGCCTGATAGTGTAAGTTTAATACAAAAGTATAGTTCTGATTTTTTATACACTTTACAACAACTCGATTCGGATTCTGCCTTAATGCTTCCCGGTTTGATTCTGGAAAAAGTAAATACCGTCGTCAGTTTATTGCCTGCTATGGCAGAAGAGAATGTTCCATTAGAAGAAGCTAGTGAAATATATTATGATCACTTTTTACTGGGCTATTGTTACCTAACAGGATTCGTTGATTTAGAAAAACGAGGGTTAGGCTATAAGCCTGTTATGTCCGATCTTTTGAATGATTTGATACAATGGGAAAAGCTGATTGCCTAGAAGGCGAAACTAATACATAATACGATCCGTAAAAATTAAAACAAAAAGGAAATAAAATGACTCTGTTTAGTTTTATCCAATTACCTGGTAATGGGCCATTTCTGTTCGCATTAATTGGATTATTAATCTTTGCTGTTGTTGAAGTGGTTTCTACCTTTATCGGTGCCTCCATATCTGAGTTTGTTGATGACATTCTGCCTGATATAGATATTGATCCAGATATCGAAGCAGATATTGACACTCCTATTCTAGTCTTAGATTGGCTGAATCTTGGTAAGGTTCCTTTTTTGGTGCTTCTTGTCATCATTTTATTTTCCTTCTCCGTATCTGGGTTATCCATCCAATTGATCTCTTTTAGTTTGAGAGATGCCTTATTCAACTCTTTACTAGCCTCTGTCATTAGTCTGATTCCTACAGTCTTGTTCACTCATTATCTGGGACGATTAGTTCATAAGCTTATTCCTCAGACATTAACAACGGCCATAGATTTAGAAAGCTTGGTGGGCAAAGCAGGGGAGATCACTATTGGAACGGCCAAAAAGGGAATGCCCGCTGAAGCGAAGGTCATTGATCAATTTGGCAAAACCCATTATGTCAGAGTGGCTCCCATGGATGATAATGAAAGTTATCCTTCCAAAACACAAATCGTTTTAATTGAATATTCAAATGGTGTATTTAGCTGTGAGAAGCTAGAAATATAAAAAGGAGAACAAAATGAAGTTGGAATTTATAATTGCCATACCAGTCATAGCTTTCGTATCTGTTATTGTAATTATATCAATACTAGCTCGTTTGTATCGCAAGGCAACAAAAGAATTAGCCTTTGTACGAACTGGTGCTGGTGGTGAAAAAGTTATCTCTAATGGTGGTGCTTTTGTCTTTAAGATGTTCCATGATGTCATTGACGTCAACATGAAGACTGTACGTCTTGTGGTGACTCGTAAAGAAAAGCAAGCTCTCATTACCAAAGATAAAATACGTGTAGATGTGGAAGCAGAATTCTATGTTCGGGTCAAACAGGATCGTCAAGCTATCTCTATAGCTGCTCAAACGTTGGGAGATCGAACACAGAATCAGGATGCTTTAAAGACATTGATTGAAGGTCGGTTTGTGGATGCCCTGCGTTCTGTATCGGCAGAAATGGGTTTGAATGAACTTCATGAACAAAGAGCTGACTTTGTACAGAGAGTACAAAACACAGTGGCTGCAGACCTTGAAAAGAACGGTTTGGAACTAGAGTCTGTTTCCTTAACAGGGTTAGATCAAACCAATGTAGAACATTTTGATGAGAATAATGCCTTCGATGCTCAGGGGTTAACAAAAATAACTAAGACTATTGAAGAAAATAAAAAGATGCAAAATGATCTTCGTCAGATATCTGATGTTGAGATTGCCAGAAGAAATCTGGAATCAGAAAAGGATAGACTGGATATTCGAAAACAGGAATCTTTCGCTCGACTTCAACAAGAGGAGGAAGTGGCGAACAAAGAGGCGGAACAGTCTTCTCGCATTTCTTTAACTCAGTCTGAACAAAAACGAATAGCCGATGAAGCACGTATTTTATCAGAAAGAGAAGTTGAAGAAGCTAATATCCAAAAGTCAAGAATGATTGCTGAAGCGGAAATCAAAAAAGAGATAGCCATTTCTGAAAGAACTAAAGAAAAAGCTATCGCTGAAGGTCAAGTAAAACAGACTCAGATCAATGCAGACAGAGAAGTGCGTGAGGCAGAAATTCTAAAAGAAAAGGCTGTTAAAGAAGCTCAAATCGCCAGTGATATTGCCTTAGCGGAAAAGTCTCAAGAACATTCCAAAGCAGAATCTCTCAAAAACACAGAATATGCCAAAGCTGTTATTGCTGAAGAACAGGTTCTAACTGCCAGAGAAAAAGAGCAGGCAGAACGTGTTAAGCAGATCACCTTGATCCAAGCTCAGGAAAAAGCTGAAAGGGATGCTATTGAAAAGAAAGTGGCAGCCTTAGCTACAGCGGAAGCAGCTGAGAAAGAAGCGGAAGCTATCCGAGTGTTGGCTGAAGCGCAAGAACGTCAATATGAAGTCGACGCTGAAGGTTTACGTAAGAAAACAGAAGCTGAGAATGCTGTATCTTCTGACCTGATTCAATTAAGAATCAAGTTAGCCCTAATAGAAGCCCTCCCCCAAATAATAGCAGAATCAGTTAAACCTATCGAACATATTGATAGTCTTAAAGTTGTAGATGTCAAAGGTCTTGGTGGTTATACCGATAACGGTGGCTCTAGTGAAACCGCATCATACGGACAAGGCAATGGTGCACAGGACTTAGTCAATGCCGCCTTACGATATAGAGCTCAAAGTCCTTTGTTGGATTCCTTACTCTCAGAAATTGGTATAAAAGGTAAATCTTTGGAAGATCTATCGGGAATACTAAAGGAACAGGGTATTGGAATTACGACAAAGATTGATGGTAGCGATCCTATCACCTCTGAAGAATAGAACTAATAAAGATAACCAGGTTTATACCTGGTTATCTTTTTCAATAGCTTTTGTTATAGCTTCACAAACCTCGTCTTGATTAATTTCATCACTATTAATGGTTATATCAGCGTATCTTCTATACAAAACCTGACGTTCTTCAAAGAGCTCCTCAAAGCTTTGGTGATCAGGTTTCGCAATCCCTCTGCTTTCATAGTTGGTAATACGGGATTTTAAAACCGGTATGGAAACATTCAGAAAAACGACTACACTGTTTTTACATAGATTTTCCATACCCTTCTGACTATAGGGCGCAGAGCCTCCTGTGGACACAACATGATGAGTGCGATCAAAGTCGAGAAGGACTTCTTCCTCTATCTGTCTTAAGGCCATATATCCTTCTGAATCCATGATGGATTGAAGATCTCTGTTTTCCCTTGTTTGAATAAGAATGTCTGTATCCACAAATTCCATGGCTAAATGTTTTGCCAGCAATACTCCAACAGTGCTTTTACCTGAACCAGGCATACCAATGAGGACGATGTTTGATTTTGATGTAGGTATTTTCATATGCTTTTGAGTATGTCAATATTGGGTATAATATACAAGTTAGTCATTGACTTCTGTTGAAAGCTTGAATTATTTTATAGTTAAATAAAGAAGAATTCACTGTGGCCAGTATGGATAGCCAAGTTTGATCTATCTTGTTCTGCTGTATCCCATCATTTAAAGCCATTAAAGCAAGTTACTTTGACTAATTGCCTTCAATAGGAGGAACAATGGATATTCGCATTAAACAAAGAGAGTTTTTTGAATCAGGAGTGACAAGGAGTGTTTCCTATAGGAAAGAAACACTAAATGATCTTTACAAGGCAATACAAAAAGAAGAACCTGCTTTAATTAAGGCCCTGTCTCTTGATCTTGGTAAATCTGAGTTTGAAGCCTTCTCGAATGAAATTGGGCTACTCTACACAGAAATAAAATATACTATCAAACATCTAAGCCGCTGGGCAAAAAGGTCTATAAAGAATCCTACATTGGCTGTTCTCCCTGGCAGATCCTGGACAAAGGCAGAACCAAAGGGAAGTATCCTGATATTTGCTCCCTGGAACTATCCGGTTAACTTACTTTTTATGCCTCTCATAGCGGCTATAGCTGCTGGGAATACGGCAGTACTCAAACCCTCTGAATATGCTCCTCATACTAGCAAAGTCTGTGAGCGTATTATCAAAAATACCTTTAAACCAGAGTATATTGCCATCATTAATGGGGGACCGGAGATCGCCAATAAACTAATAGATTTGGCTTTTGATCATATATTTTTTACAGGATCTACTGCTGTTGGAAAAGTAGTAATGAAAGCTGCCTCTGAACATCTAACACCTGTTACCCTGGAATTGGGGGGCAAATCACCGGTTATTGTTGATAAGACAGCCAAACTCAAATATGCAGCTCAAAAAATACTATGGGGCAAGTTCAACAATGCAGGCCAGACCTGTATTGCTCCTGATTATGTTTTGGTAGAGGATTCTATAAAAGAGGAGTTCTTACACATCCTTCCTCAGGTTGTACGAGACTTTTATGGAGAGGATCCAAGGAAGTCCCCAGAATATGGCAGAATTATAAGTGAAAGGCATCACGAACGATTAATCCGCCTAATGGAAAGTTCAACCGTTCTTACAGGTGGGAAATATAACAGGAGTGATAAGTATTTAGAACCTACACTTCTCTATCCAGTAGAGTGGGATACTCCTATTATGGAGGAAGAAATCTTTGGACCACTCCTTCCAATCCTTAGCTTTAGCGACTTGGATGATGCCATTAGACAGGTTCGTTTCAGGCCAACTCCTTTAGCCCTTTATATGTTTAGTGAAAGTAAACAAAATCAACGTAAAGTTGTTGAGTCTCTGTCTTTTGGGGGAGGTGGTATTAATACCACCATTCTTCATGTAGCTTCTCATTATCTACCCTTTGGCGGTGTAGGCCAGAGTGGAATGGGGTCTTATCATGGTAAGGCTGGATTTGATAATTTGTCACATTACAAATCCCTATTATACCAACCTTCCTGGTTAGATATTCCTATGGCCTATCCTCATAAAAAAATCAGTTTAGGTTTACTCAGAAAGTTCTTTAAGTAAATAAACTTTGAATGTAAAAAGCATAAGGCAGTGCCTTTTGTAGACATTCAATTTCAGGGTTTTGGTTCTCTAATAAAGAGGGCCCCAACAAATAAAAGTGCTGTCAAAGAGGCTATAAAGAGAGCTGCATTACCATAAGATCCAAATACCGTTAAGGATTTGCTTAATATAAAGGGGCCTAATGCAGAGCCTGCTACAATAAATGTCATAGCAAAACCTGATATAGCTCCTAGATGTTTTGTTCCGTAAAACCTTGGCCAAGTGACCGTTAAGAGTAAGTTCATCAATCCACCAGCTATACCATTACCCAGGATGATTCCGAATACTGCGATTCCCGGAGCGAGAAAGTAAGTGGATAAAGTTGTTAGCAGAATACCGAAAGCTTGGAGCATAAGTATGTATTTCATTTTTACAAAGTCACTGATACCACTAGCTACAAAATTCACAATAACGGAAATAATAGCTGAAGGTATAAAGATGGATACAGCCATGTCTGGTGATAAATCATTTTGAGTAAATATTGATACAATATGGAATGTTAAACCTGTCCCGTACAAGCTATTCATACAGATAATACCGATAAAGATCCAGAATACGTAATCTGTTCTTACAAAAGCTAGTTCTTTGTCTTCTACCTGGGGTTTCACTTTATTAATGGTGTTCTTATTAGTGGAATTGCCCAAGCCATCTTGGGTAAGGCCATAATCCTCAGGTCTTTCTTTGGCAAATAAACCAAAGAGAATGACTCCGGTGATCATGATAATAAATCCTAATATCCGCCATGTTCCCTGCCAGGTAAAGTGGTCTATAAGTAGCGAAAAGAGCTTTGGTGCTCCATTAAAGCCAAAGGTAATAAACGCTCCGGCTACTGCGTTGATTCTCCCCCTATAGCTTGTAAACCATTTCATGGGTAAATTACGAGAGACAATAGTAAGGCTTCCCTGACCCAAAAATCTAATTAAAAAGAATCCAAGGGATATGAGTATCATGGACAATAATGTCGTACTTAAACCAGGAAGGAGGTTTTGCATAATTTCTAGGAATGATCCCACAAAGGATAATAGAACAAGTACCAAGCCTAAGCAAAAGGAGATGATGATTCCGAATTTTTGTGAACCTATTTTATCCAGTAATAAACCTGAATAGGATAATACCAGAGCGCTCCCAATGGTTCCGATAAGATAGGCTAAACTAAGGCTGTCCCGTGTAATAGCTAATGTATTGATTAAATGATCAGTGAATACAGATACCCCAATGGTTTGTCCTGGAACACTCATAATGGAGCCTGCCACTCCAACAAATACTATGAGCCAACCATAAAAGAAAGGAAATCTTTGAGGTTTAATAATGTCTAAGAATCGTTTTTGCATTTCCCTAGAATATCAGAAGTTTTCTTCTATGAGGAGTGTTTTAGTAGAGTTTGTATACGATGGCGATATTCAATTATCTGTTCGAAGCTATGGTCTTCTTTGAATATTTTATTATTGAGCTTATTGATTTGAAACAAGTGTGTATACTCTAGGTGACCATACTCCATTATTAGATAGCGTTCTAAATGCTGAGTAGGTAAAGGATTATGGATATGCTCCGCTTCTCCTTTAAAGACTCTTTTCAACATTTTGCCCCTATAGAATTCTTGGGTGAAGAGATTCTTATCATATTTTACCCAGCAGATATCTTTTACTTTGAGATCTTCGCATAGTTCGAAGGTTTCATCTTTACGGATATTGATGATCCCTACTAGATCTTCCTCATTTTCATTCCATCTAAAGGATTGTAAGCCTAATTGTCCAATATAAGTTGACCAACTATTTCGTCTTATCTTATTGAGGGGGATAATAGTATAAGCGTAGAGATCAAATGGTAATACACTCGAATTCAATGCTGTAAATCCTTAATTAAGTTGTAACAGGAGCTAGATATTGGCTAATCTTATCTAGCAATTGTTTTTTAGAAGATTTGTCAAAAATATCTAGATCATTGGCATTCACAAATAGCTTTGGTGAAAGATTATAATCATTGTACCATGATATATATTTTTTATTTAATTTATCAAGATAATCAGCTGATATACTACTTTCCAAACCTCTATCTCTTTTCTGGATACGTGCTAATGCCGTTTCTGTTGTACAATCCAAATAGATAAGGAGCTGTGGTTTCTGTACGTGCTCTAGCATGTTATCAAGTAGAGTGGAATAAGTACTAAATTCTTCATCTGTCATTTCATTGGAATCATGGAGCATGGAGGCAAATATTCGGTCACCAAAAATGGAACGGTCTAGTATTCCTCCGTTATTTTTGAATATTTCCTTTATCATTCTGAATCTTTCATTGAGAAAATGTATCTGTAAAGTAAAGCTCCATCTCTTCTTATCTGCATAAAATTTATCAAGTAAGGTAAGTGTATGAGGGTTCCCTAATTCTCTATAAAGGGGAAGGCTGAACTCTTCCTGAAGGATTTCTCCTAAAGTTGTTTTCCCCACTCCAATTTGTCCTTCAATTAATACCACTGGATGCTCCCTATTCATGTGTCATTCCTTTATGCCTAACTGCTGGAAGGACTATATGGTAAAACACAGAATGTGTCTAGTGTTAAGTGTTTGATTAATAAGACTGTATCGCTATATATGGTGTTATTTGTGAAATCAATTTAAGATTTCAAAAAGTCCCTTTTCTTTGTTTTTCCGAACATTGTCCCAGTGAAATATTCTTCCATTCATAGCGATGTAGACTCCATTGTTCAATAACTGGAGAGCTGTGAAGGCAGATCCTAAATTAAACAAAGCATCTGAACCAGATACAGAATAGGGGATCATGGCGCCAGTTAAGACAATGGTCTTTGATAGATTAAGGCTCGCTAAATATTGAGCTGTTTCTGGCATTGTATCTGTACCATGGGTTATGAGGATTAGTTCTTCTTCTGCCTGTTGGCATGTATGTCCTATCTTTTGACGGTTTTCTCCAACCATATCCAAACTATCAATAAGTTGATTTATTTCCAAGTTCACTTCAATGGTTGTTCTCACTCTCTTTATAATTTCCGGAAGGTAGGAATCTCTAAAGGTGAAATTTCCTTTTAATTCATCATAGGTCTTGTCAAAGGTTCCTCCTGTGACAACAAGACGAATTGCATTTTCAATCATTACTTAAGTTCTCCTTCTACTTGTTCATCCCTTATGCTCCAATAACTTTCAATCTCTTGTTCAAGAAAAAGGATTTGTTCTGGATCAGATAATCCACCTAATACTTTGAAGTCCCTATCATCTAATGTCATCATGCGTAATTCATAGTGAACACTTGTACGGTGATCTGATGTGCTGTGACTAATTCGTTTTTTACCATAAAATTGTTTGGTATTCCCCTTGGATATTGTTTTCTTTCCCATCCATGGAAGTGGCGTGTGAAATATATTAAGCTCAGAACCGTTGACTTCTATAACCGTTTTATTAATAAAGTTGGCTATTGTTATATAGATAAGGAATATACCTACAATAAAATGTATTGCTGCACCAGCGAGGATAATAAAAATCCCTTCACTTAAGGCCACGAAGACCATTCCCCCCAGAAAGCCATTCCAAATGGCTGTGAAAAAAACAAGGAAAAAGGCTGTGAATCCAAACCATCTACGACTGATTGTCATTTTATTAAATTCTTTTTTTTGTTCCATACCTTTAGGTAAGGAGATTTGTGGCTGCAATTTTTGATCATAGTGGGTATAAGCAGTTTTTTTGTCCAATTCTTTTAGAGAATACACGCCATGACAGCTATCGCACTGGGCATAGCCATCTTTTACAGAAATATTTTCTCCTGGGATTTCTTTGTTACATTTGGGGCAATTTAACTTCATACAATAATTATTACATCAATTAACTAGGCTATACCAGCCTTATTTGGATATAGGACAATTTATATATTTTTTTGTTTTAAGGAGGCAAAAGCCAGTATTCATCAATTAGACTGTAATCTATGAGCCAGGATAATAAATTGGATGAGCTTAATCTACTTCTTAATGCTTTTGATATAAGTTTTAATGGCCTGATCATTATTGATGATCAGGGTTCAATTCTTTATCACAATGAAGAAATAACTCATTTATTGGGTCCTATTATCGATGGAGACAGTATTTTCCCGTTTTATCAAATGATGGTGGAACCTCCCAGTGTTAGAGTTATCAATTCTGTTTATAAAGCTCGGGGACATTATGAAGATGAAATCACCATTCATGATTATGAAGGTAAGCAGCGTTCTCTCATATTGAAGATACAGAATCTTGGATCTATTGGTTCTAGAAAATATATTGCCATGGTTTTTATTGACATTCAGTCTTTAGTCGAGACAAGGAAGCGCTTGACATATAGTGAATATCAATTGGATTTAGCTTTGCGTAGTGCCAATGCCGGATTGTTATCTTGGGATGACTCGTTAGTCATTCAATTAGGGCATCATATATCACCGGTACTTGGACGGAATTTCCCAAATGATGAAATAGAAATATCTTCCTTCGTTAATTATATCCATCCTTTTGATCGAGATAAAATCACCTCTTATTTTAATGATAATCAGGAAGATATTCAAAAAGTAGAAGTTAGATTTCAGCAAAAAGAAGGTCATTATCTATGGGTTCTTATGACTCGAATCAAATCTAGTCAGAATTACATTGGGTTGGTATGGGATATCAATACACTGAAAGAACGTGAAATTCTTCAAGGATATCTGAATAGAATTCAGACGGCTTTATTAAGCTCCCACACATGGATTGATAAGGCTAAAAATGTGACGGATATTCTTATCCAATACCAACCTCAGAGTGCCTGTGGTATATGGGCGTTTTCTGATAAACCCCAATGTCATGGCCAGTGTCGATATAAGAGTAAGTCTTGTCATGAGAGAAAAATGTGCTTAACCCCTATAGCTAAATCATGTTATCAGCAAGATGACTCTCTTGATTTTGATAACATGCCCATTGATATTTTTATGGATCAGTTTTTTGATGAGGAAAAGGATTCCAGTTTTTCTTCAGTCATTATAGATAATGATAATCAGCATCCTGTTGACAATTATCTTGGTCTTCTAAGACTTCGCGATCCTGAAGGTACTAATCTAGGAGTTTTGATTTTTAGAGCAATTGATCCAATCAGTAGGGAACTTGAATTATTCCTAATATCTGTATCTGTCATGATCACTCAGGCTTTTATCAATGAAAAAAACTTAACTGATTTAACAGTATCCCGTGAGAAAGCTGAAATCGTTAATAGACGTTTAAGTACTATTGAACAAGCTGTTAATGGTTCTTCAGATGGAATGGCCATTTCAAATATTGATGGAGATTTTTACTTTATTAATAATACCCTTTCTATTATGTTGGGTGCGGAAAAGGAAGAGGTTCTCATCAATGGTATCTTACATTATTTAGAAGATCCTAATATGTTAAGAGAACCTCTTGAGTCAGCAGTTCTCGATTGTTCTTGGGAAGGTGAGACAAGTTTAAAATGCTTAACAAGATTAATGCCTGTCAGTCTTCGAACAGCTCCCTTTACTAATGAAGAATCTAATAATGTGGGTATCATTTGGAGTTTCACTGATATCACAGATATTAAAAATAAAGAAAGAAAAATAAAAACATTCACTGATAAAGTGATGGAGGACTTGAAAGTACAGGAAAAACTTTTAGCGCGAGCTAGACACGTTCAGAAGAACCTAATACAGGGATATCTTCCTCGAATGGAGGATTTTAATGTACACGCGTTTTTTATGCCTAGTGAGAGTTTGGGAGGGGATTTTTTTCAAATTGTTAAAGGAGTTGCTCAAAACAAATTGGTAATTATCCTTGGTGATTGTACTGGGCATGGGATTGAAGCTTCCATGGAATCTTCTCTTATATCCAGTATTGCTAATAAGAATTTAGAAGTTCTATTTTTTAATAATGATCCCTCAAGCTATCTAGGTCGTGTTGATCAAAACTACTCCATGCTGACAGATGATGATAATTTTCCTACTATGTTTGTAGCTGTGATTGATCTTAATACTAAGGTTATGTCCTATGCGAATGCTAATAGTCCCCTTCCATACTTAATCCGTAATGATAGTATATCTGTCTTACCTCAAGTAGAAGGTAATCATCTAAATATCGGCTATCTTGATCCACCTGTATATGGATATGGACAATTCAGACTTGAGCCAGGTGATCGCTTATTCTTTTATTCTGATTCCCTTCTGGAAATGGGGGGAGAGATTGATATCCAATGGTCGGATCAACGTTTGAAAAGCTTGCTTACAAATTATTGTGACCATCCTGTTAATGATTTCCAATTATTGAAGAAAGAACTTTTTGATTACAATGGAGGCCTGCCTCTTATGGATGATACTACGGTCATCCAATTAGATTATCAGGGGCGAAAAAGGTTGAATTATAGTTTTGCATCCTTAGCAGAATGGAATGAAATTTTGAGTTTGTTACGAGAAGATTTTCAGTGGTATGGCTTGTCCTTTGATGAGAAAGAGCAATTATCTATATCCCTTGATGAACTATGCATTAATGCTGTTATTCATGGAAACAAAGAAGATTCTCATAAGAAAGTTCTTCTAAAAGGATGGTTAACTTGTGAGTTATTACAAGTAACAATTATTGATCAGGGAGAAGGTTTTATTCCCGATCATGTTCCTGATCCCACTATGAGATACCTAAAAATTGATGAAGAGACAGATGAGGAATTAATGCATGGCAGAGGGATCTGGATGGTAAGGAAGTTCTGTGATTCCATAACCTACAATTCGACAGGCAATGCTGTCACTGTTACGAAAAAGTTATCAAAAAGAAAGGTCGTTGAGATTTAATATTTGATTTTTTCCAAACCATAAATAAGCTTTTATAGGGATGAAGATAAAAATGTTCAAGAGGAGTCGTTCCTATGAAAATGAGGACTAAGGTCATCTCAGGCTTTTCTGTTGTTATAATTCTATTGGTCTTAATGGGAATCCTGGGTGTGATGCAAATTTTGGGAGCCCTAAATGGATTTGGGCAATACAGAAACTTTGCTAGAGATGCTAATCTGGCCAGTGATCTTCGTGCAAATATGTTATTGGTTCGTTTATATGTCAAAGACTTTATTATCAATGGTGACCAAGAGGCTATTGATCAATATAACCAATATAGAATGGCTATGCATGGTTTTTTAGATGATGCTAAAACCGAAATATTAAATCCTACCAGAGCCGCTCTTATCAAAAAAGTAGAGGAAAATCTAAAGTCTTATGAGTCTGCCTTCAATGAAGTAATGGACCTTCAAGCTCAGAGAACTGAACTGGTTAACGAATATCTTAATCTAATTGGTCCCTTAATGGAAGAAAGGGTTTCTCATGTTTTGTTAGCGGCACAAGAAGACAAAGATACTAACGCAACCTTCAATGCGGCTCTTGCCTTACAACATCTGTTATTAGGACGATTGGCTGTCGTCAAATATTTGGAAGCTAATAATGAATCTGCTGTGGGGGTTGTAAAAACCGAATTCGAAGAGTTTCAGCATTATTTGGAAGTGATTGATTATTATTTTCGTGATTATGGGCTCGTGGATGAGTATGAAGAACTAATGGAGTATAAAAAGGTTTATCTTGAAAAATTTAATCTAGTTGTCGAAGATATCTCTCAGCGTAACTTGAAAATTGAATCTGTTTTAGATGTTGAAGGGCCAAAGATAGCCTCTTGGGTAGCTGAGGTTGCCGCTTCGGTTGAAGAAGATCAATTTGCGTTAGGAACTTCTCAGGAGAAATCAAATAGACGATCTTTAATTCTTATTCTCCTTATCCTGTTTATTGCCGTTGTTGCTGGTATTACAATAGCTCTGGTAACTATTAATTCTGTGTTAAAACAATTAGGGGGAGATCCTTCTGTTCTTGAACGTATATCTGATGAAATAGCTCGTGGTGATGTACGTATCGATCCAAGTATTAATGTCAATAATGAATTAGGTGTTTATCAAAAGATGCTAAACATGAAGATGAAGTTATCTGAAATTGTGTCTAATGTGCTTACTGGCACTGAACAAATTGCTACATCCAGTGAACAATTAGCCTCTGGAAATCAAGACTTATCCAATCGAACAGAGCAGCAGGCCTCCGCCTTGGAAGAAACTTCCGCAGCTATTGAAGAAATGAACGCCTCAGTAAAATCAAACGCTGACAATACAACCAGTGCTGATCAGTTAAGCAGAGAAGCAGTTAATAAAACTAATCAGGGGGCTCAATCTGTTGAAAAAATGATCCAGGCAATGAATGAAATTAATGAATCTAGTAACAGGATAGCGGACATTATAGAAGTCATTAATAACATTGCTTTCCAGACTAACTTATTAGCTTTAAATGCTTCTATTGAAGCCGCAAGAGCAGGAGAACAGGGGAAAGGATTTGCTGTTGTTGCTGTAGAGGTTCGTAAACTAGCTAAACGTTCTGACAAAGCAGCAGGGGAGATAGCTGAGATTATTAAAAATAGTAATAAGAAAGTGGAAGAAGGAGTTTCTATAGCGAATGTAGCTGGTGAAATGCTTCAAGAGATTAATATGTCTGTCAATAAAGTAACCAGTCTAGTGGCCGAGATAGCTGCTGCCACACAAGAACAGTTGTCCAGCGTTAATGAAATAGATTCCACTTTATCCAATCTGGATGAGAATACCCAAAAGAATGCTACCATGGTAGAGGAAGCAGCCTCCGCTACTGAGGAATTAAGTTCTCAAGCTCAGGAACTCAATACACTTATGCAGTTCTTTACTATTGATACAGGTTCTCCTAGCTCTCGGGCTCCAGTAAGACAACTTGCAGGGCCAGAAAGCCGTAATACAGGAATTACTCAATACAAAGAAAAGTCTTCTAAGAAGACCGCTTCTAAAAGTAGTAGTGCTAAGTCCAAAAGTGATAAATCAGAATTAAGTAGTAACTATGAGACCTTTTCAGATTTAGCGGATCAAGGTGAGTTTGAAGAATATTAGGGGATAATTATATGAGTGATATGTCAAGTTTCCTAGGAGAAGATAAAGAAGATGAAGATATGTTGGTGTCCCAACTTAACATGGATGTATCTAATCAATATGTTGTTTTCTCTGTTGGAGAAGAAGAATACGGAATTCCCATTTTATCTGTCCAGGAAATTATCTCTATGCCTAACCTAACTAAGCTTCCAGGTGTTCCTGAGTTTATTCCTGGAATCATTAATTTACGTGGAAATATCATACCCTTATATGTTTTGAGAAGTAAGTTTGAGTTAACCCTACATGAACTGGACAAAAATACAATTGTCATCATTGTACAAATTGGTGATGCAAAGATGAAAACTGTTGGGTTTATAGTTGATGCTGTATCAGATGTTGTTAGTATCGATAAGGAGAATCTAAGGGACACTCCAGAGTTCAGCGGGAATGTGGATGTACGATATGTGGATAAGATAGGACATATTGGTTCCCGCATGATTATATTAATTGATTTGGATAGTTTTTTCTCAGAAAAAGAAACGGTCATGCTGGAAAGTGTAACAGAAATGAAAAGTTCAAATTAACTAGGGAGTAAAATATTGGGTGCCACTATAGTCTTAAGTCAGACAAATGATCATTCCTTATGGAGTACATTACTTCCAGGTCGTTCTCTTCATAATGCACAGGATTTAAAGCAAGCTTTTTTATATCAAATAAATAATCCTAATATAGACTCCTATATTATTGATATCGACATTTCCTTTGAGAAACTATTAGAGATGATCAGTTACATCCATTATCTAAATGGCTTGGTACATGTGTATATACATATCAATCATTTATTAGGGGATATAACTAAAAATGTCAGCCAATTACATGTCTTGGAGGATGTTGGTGAGTTACCTCGACTACTAAAAGATATACCACCAGATCATCGTCAATATAATAGGGGGCATTGGCCCATACAATGTGAGTATTGGTTCCCCAGTCAACCAGATTTGCGATATGAAGGTATGATTTTGTCTCTGTCTTCAGGGGGCTGTTTTATTCAGACAAAAGATATACACCGTGATCAAGTAATAAGTATGTATGTGTTATTTAAAGATTTTCGATTTCTAGTCGAAGGACGTGTTTTGCGGAGGAATTCTGATACTGATCAAAGTTCTGGAATTGCAGTTGAATTCGAGAATGTAACGCCTCAAACTTTAAAATATATTGATGAGATCATTAATAAGAAAATCCTTTCTCATCTCTTAGTATTGCTAGGAGAAAAAGAGGGTGATAGTGAGGATAGTTAATGTCAATTGACAGTGCAAAACTTGTTTCTGAACAACTCAAACCTTTTACCAAGAATTTAATGAGTCTGATTAGTGAATTCGAAAAAGTCATGGTTGATATTGCTATGTCCTTGCCAAAAATCGAAGAAGACGTTGATGATAATTTGCTGGAAGCACGAGAATTGATGAAGTTTATATTTTCCTCTGAAAAGGAAACAAATAAATTTGGAATCAAATTTGGTTTGGAAAGTTTCAGAGATCATTTAGAGTCTGCTATACAGTTGTTGAAAAACATTGAAGTTTCGGACAAAAAGTTATTTGAAGATCTTAGTTCCTCTATTAATACATCATCTGACATTTTGGAAAACTTGCAGAATATTCTAACTGTTTCTGAAAATTTGAAAGTATTTGCAATCAATTCTATCTGCCATTCAAGACGTGTTGGTACTAGTGGAAAGGGCTATCAGATAATTGCTGGTGAGTTTATTAAGCTATCGGAACAAATTGGCAACGGTACTAATCAAATTATCAGTATTGGGAAAGATTTAGATGTCCTTATTAATCAAGATATGATTCCCAAATTAAAAAGCCATGAAGCTTTTTCTTCTGAATCTATGGAAAAGCTGACAAGAGATGCAGAATCTATAATCAGTAATGCCAATATGTCTGTTGATAATTTTTCACGGATACTTGGTGATCTTCTAGATAGAATTGGAGCCTTAAAGACTCCCTTTAAAGATATTATGGTGGATCTACAGATACAAGATATAATACAACAGCAAATGATCCACCTTAATGATTCTATCAGGGATATATTACAGGTGATTGATACTTTTTCCATTCAATCAGATGATGAAGCTAGTTTGCTTACATTAGTTAAGGTTCTTGTTGTGAACGCAGAAAGTCAGATGACAAGAATTGGTGATGAACTAGTAGAATTAGTTAATAAGCTGGAAATACACTTTCGTCTTGTAGCAGATACAATAGATGATATAAAACAGGATAAAGATTTTTTCTCAGAAATAGTTATTAGTGAAGAAGGTTCTGATAGTAAAGGATCTGTTGTAGAAAGAATATTTCATGTGCCTCATGAAATGATTTCTGCTTTGTCAGATAATCTCACTATGATTCATGATCAAAAGTTAGACGTTCTTGATTCTTTTAAAAATATAGTGGGTAAGATGACTGAAGAGAATGAATCTGCTCAGACCATTCCAGCTATCATCAGAATGATTAATAATTTGCTCACACTAGCCAGAATAGAAAGGGCCAGATATCAACTAGATATATCTGATCTGGCAGACTCATCAGGAGGTTTCCAGGACTCTATTAATTCCTTTGCGGATATTGTCGTTCAGATTGAAGAATCCAATACACAAATTGTTGACAGCTATAAAGAAAGTGAGTCCATTTTTAATTCTCAGTTAGATCAATATCAAATAATACGTAATGATTTAAGATCTTCAAAATCTTTTATTGAAAAGACAGAGAAGTTATTCACTGAGAATTTTGAAACCATAGTTAATATTTCTGATGAATTATTTGAAGAAGTTAACCAATATATCAATTTATTTGATGTAATCAGAAGGCTTCAAAAAGATTTACGAAACGATATCAATGTCTGCGCCCAGCTAAGAGATACAGTAGATAAACAATTGCAGGAATTAGGTGGGGATGTTCCTTTTGAACAGTTTCAATATAAGGATTTGGTGTTACAGAAAATAATTAAGAAATTCACAGTTGCCCAGGAGAGGGATACGATGATGGCCCAGTTTGATTCTTTAAAAATAGAAGAATCGGTGAGTAATAATATCACTCTGTTTTAAGCTGTAAGGAGTTGTGTGAAATGTCGACAGTCATAATAGGGGAAGAACTTAAAATATATACAGTGGAAGAAATATGGGCAGAAATAAAAAAGGCTTCCAAGCCTGTTACTTTGGACATGTCTCAAATAAAGTCTATTGACTGTGCTGGGTTTCAATTAATTTTATATTGTGTGCGATTAAAAGATGATAATCCAAAAGATTATATAATAAAAGATTTTGGAGAAAGTTTGTTTAAGTGTATGGAACCATACGGATATACAAATAGAGGAGAGATAGCATGAAGACTGTGTTTGCCGTAGATGATTCCCCTACTGCCAGGGCATCCATTGAATATGTATTAAAGAAAGAGAATCTTAAAGTTGAATTATCGGAAGACGGTATTGTTGCTTTGGAAAAGCTAAAGTCTTATGGGCAAGTGGATGTTTTCTTACTAGACGTTAATATGCCCAAAATGAGTGGCATTGAACTGATTCGTGAGATTCGTAAGATCCCCCAATACAAATTTACTCCAATACTTTTCTTGACGACAGAATCCCAGGAGTCTATGAAGATGGAAGGAAAGAATGCTGGTGCAAGTGGTTGGATTGTCAAACCCTATGAGCCAGAACAACTTCTTGGTATTATCAATAGATTTATAGGGGCGTAATAACCTATGAGTAATCCCCTTTATGAAATATACATTCAAGAGACTGAAGAAAACTTATTAATCTTAGAAGATAGAGTCATTGGGATAGAAGATAATCCTGATGATAAAGAAATCATTAATGAAGCCTTCAGAGCTATTCACTCTATTAAAGGGGGTGCGGGTCTAGCAGGATTTACTAAAATAAAAGATTTTACTCATATTGTTGAAGATTTATTTGAGCTCTTAAGAAATGGATCTTTGACTCCTGATAAAGATATCGTTTCTGTTAGCTTAAAAACCCTGGATGTTCTTAAAATCATGCTTGATAATATTAAACGTGAGGAACCTGAAGATTCCAATATTGATACAAGTGAACTAAAAGCTATTATCTTAGAAATAATATCAAATGCCAATGGAACTGTTCATGAGCAAAAAGATTCTGGACATTCTTCAGTTCAGGATGATGTGTCTGATCACTATTATTATCTTGAACTTACTTACTATCCGGATATTTTTAAAAGTGGAATTGATCCGGGAATGTTTATTTCTGATCTTAAATCTCAAGGGCAAATTGTATATTTACATCTAAACCAAAATGCTTTTCCTATACCAGAGCAATTCTCTCCAGACACCCTTTATTTGAGTTGGAATTGCTTCTATAAAACTTCGAAAACAATAAAGGAGATAGAAGATATATTTTGCTTTGTTATTGATGAAAGCAATATAAATATTCATCTTTTGGAACCTCTGTTTGATAATCCTGAAGTTGCAAATCTTCTCATCGACGGGAAAGCTATAACAGATTTTGTTGAAAAACCCAAAAAGGAAGCTAAGGTAAAAGAAGGGGAAGATGAATCCGTAAAATATCGAAGATCAACAGATCTTAGCGCTTCTAGCTTTATTAGAGTACAGACTGAAAAGTTAGAGAAAATATTTAATACAGTTAGTGAATTGATTATATCACAAGCCCATCTTAATTTGCTGGCTGATGAATACTCAGAGCAAGTACCTGAAGAGTTTCTAAGTGTTGCAGATACCCTAAAAGAAAGTACAAGAGTATTACAGGAACAGGTAACCTCTTTGCGTATGATGAGTTTGTCTAGTACTTTTGATAGATTCAAGAGAGTAGTAAGGGACATTGCTATTGATCTTGGTAAACAGGTTCATCTTGAAATCAGTGGCCAAGATACAGAATTAGATAAAAACATGATTGAAAAGCTTAATGATCCTTTAAAACATATTGTTAGAAATAGTATTGATCATGGAATCGAAACAGAACAGGATAGAATCGCTCTGGGTAAAAATCCTATTGGTTTACTAAAACTGTCTGCTTATATAGAAGATGGTAAAGTCATCATAGAGATTGAAGATGATGGTAAGGGTGTTGATAGAGAAAAGCTATTGGAAAAAGCTATTGAACGGGAAATTATCAAGGATTCTGATAACTTAACAGAAGCTGAAGTTCTTAATCTTATTTTTCATCCCGGCTTGTCAACAGCACCAAAAATAACGGATCTATCCGGGCGTGGTGTAGGTATGGATGTTGTTAAAAATTCTATTAGGGATTTAAATGGCAATATTGTTATTACCTCCTCTAAAAATGTAGGTACCTGTATCAAACTGCACCTTCCTTTAACTTTGGCGATACTAGATGGCATGTTGGTTGATATAGGCGCAGAGAAATATATTATACCAACCTTATCCATTCTTGAGATTTTCAGACCATTGGAAGAGCACATTAAAACAATATCCGGAAGAGGGGAAGTCGTTTTCTTTCGCGGAGACTACATTCCTATGATTCGTTTACATAAAATATTCCATATAAATAATGCTCTTGATGATGTTACAAAAGCCGAACTTATAGTGATCAACTCTGTAGGTATAAAAGCTGCCCTTCTAGTGGATAATGTGTTGGAACAATTTCAAGTTGTTCTCAAATCGTTACAAAAAAACTTTCGCAAGATCGAAAACATATCAAGTGCAACAATACTAGGTAATGGAGATGTGGCATTAATAGTGGACATTCAAAATATTGTACACAACTATGCTACAAAACAAAATGTATAGAAAGTACAATGCTCAACTAAAGGCCAATGTTTTAACAATCTTTGCAGGTGAAACCTATGTTAGTTCCAAACAGGAAATACTTTGTACTGTTCTTGGTTCTTGTGTCTCAGTTTGTTTATATGATCCAGTATCTAAAGTGGGAGGTATGAACCACTTTATGCTTCCAGAAGATAAATCCTCTAGTCTTAAAAATGAAGCTTTAGCTGGAGAATCTTTAGTCGAAAAATCCATGAGATATGGCATTACCGCTATGGAGGTACTTATCGCTGATATGCAGAAAAACGGCGCCAATCGTAATACCTTGCGAGCTAAAATCTTTGGAGGTGGTAATGTAATATCCAGAAATGCCCAGACAGAATCGGTTGGTGACAAAAATATAGGATTTGCCAGGGCCTTTCTTAAGTCAGAGTTAATAGCCATTGATAGTGAGGATGTAGGAAAAGACTTTGGTAGGAAAATATTTTTTTTAACGGGAGAAAACTCCGTATTTGTAAGAAAAGTAGGTCTGGATCAAGCCGTGGCAGAAGAACAGAACTATATGAAAAAGCTACGTGAAATAAAACGAAGTAATGAGAATGTAACACTTTTTTAAGGAATATAGTGATGTTTGAATTATCAGATAAAGATTTTGAATATATTCGAAAAAGAATTTATGACTATGCTAGAATAAACCTCACTGAAAAAAAAAGATCACTTGTTATTGCCAGACTATCTAAAAAGATCCGAAGAATGGGACTTAATAGTTTTGAAGAGTATATTCATCTTATTAAAGAAAATGAGAATGAAGGAAAAGAATTCCAGGATATGGTTGATGCTTTATCAACGAACTATTCAACTTTTTTTAGGGAAGGACACCACTTTCAGTTCCTGGAAGAGGTCATCTATCCAGGCTCAAAAGATAATTTAAAAATATGGTCTGCCGCTTCTTCTTCAGGACAAGAAATTTTCTCCATTCTAATTAGCCTAAAAGAATTTGAAAGAAATCATCATCAGAAGATAAATCATAAATTTTATGCTTCTGATGTTTCCAGTGATATTCTTCGCAAAGCATGCCAAGGCGTTTACAATCACCAGGAAGTAAAAAATATTGAACCCCATGTTAGGGAGCGATATTTTCTTAAGGGTGTCAAGAAATACTCAGACCTTGTAAAAGTTAAATCTGAGTTTAAAAAAGATATTGTTTTTTTTAAGTTAAATCTGATGGATGATGAGTATCGTTTGCCTAAAATGGATGTCATTTTCTTAAGGAATGTAATCATTTATTTCGACCGCCCTACAAAAGTAGAAGTCATGACCAAGATGTATAGGCAGTTAAAACCTGGAGGTTATCTAATATTAGGTCATAGCGAAAGTATGGCTGGATTATCAAGTGATTTTGAACTGGTGGGTAAAACAATCTACAGAAGGAGGGACTAAATGGTTAATGTACTTATTGTAGATGATTCGGCTTTGGTTCGCAAAGTTCTAAGTGAGATCATCAACTCAGTATCTGACTTTAATTTAGTTGGTACGGCTCATGACCCTATCTTTGCTATTGAGAAATTAAAGAAGCAGGAAGTAGATGTTATTATACTAGATGTGGAAATGCCACGTATGGATGGATTGACCTTTTTAGACAAACTTATGAGAGCCAAACCAACAACGGTAATTGTCTTTTCATCTCTTACAGAGAAGAATGCTGCTCTTACTTTACAGGCTTTTGAGTTGGGGGCTTTTGATGTTCTTACAAAACCGGAAAACTTATTGGACCTGTCAAACTTAAAAGATGATATTATTCAGAAGGTTCGAAATGGAGCCAGAAAAGAAGTTAAAAATAAACTGCTTAATCAATTTAGAAAGGGGCTGGAAAGCCTGGACAAGCCGGAAAACCAAAAACCAGTAAAGCTATTCACAACGAACCAAAAAACAACAGACAAAGTAATTGTAATAGGATCTTCTACTGGAGGGACTGTTGCTATTGAAGCAATATTAAAAGCTCTTCCTGTAGATATTCCGGGTATTGTTGTCGTTCAGCATATGCCTGTTCAGTATTCTGCTGCATTTGCCAATAGACTTGATTCAAAAATGGCATTAAAGGTGAAGGTTGCAGAAAATGGTGAGCGTATTATGAATGGTTTCGTTTATTTGGCTGCTGGTGAAATTCATTGCCAAATTAGAGCGAGTGGGGCCAAATATTATATTGAGATAGTGGAGGGGCCTAGGGTTAATTATCATAGGCCTTCAGTAGAACCCCTTTTTAAATCAGCTGCAAAAAATGCCGGGCCTAATGCAATAGGAATTATGTTAACTGGTATGGGGGAAGATGGTTCAAAAGCTATGCGGGAAATGAAAGACGCCGGTAGTTACAACATCGTTCAAGATCAAGATTCAAGTGTTGTGTGGGGTATGCCAGGTAAAGCTTATGAATATGGTGCTGCCTCTGCATTAGTACCATTAAATAAAATAGCTGATCATCTTTGTCGTGTTTTAAAAGGAGAAATAAAATGAGTATTGTTAAAGAACAGAAGGGTACTTATTGTTTATTAAGGGTTGATGCTCAATCCTTGTTAAATTCTGAAGCCACCCAACTAAAAGAAATAGCCCAAGAACTTATACAAGACGGTGTCACCGAAATATCCCTTGATCTTAGTAAAACCCAATACATTGATAGTTCTGGGATTGGTAAAATCTTGTTTATCAATAAAAAACTTACATCCATAAATGGCACATTTGCTATTGAAATAATAGGCAGGAAGCTTTATGAATTTTTTGATTCTCTGGCCATAACAAAAGTAATGGACATAAAAAAAGTAATTGATTCTTAATTAGAGATTTACACTGTTAATCGTTGTTTTGAGAAAATCAGCCGACTGTGCTAACCTCTGTAATTCCTCATTTGTAAGGCTTATTTGAAGGACTTGTTCAATTCCCTTTTGTGAAATAACAGCGGGTAATGCTAGAACAACGTCCTTTATTCCATAAGAGTCTTCTATGTAGACACCAACAGGAAGTATTGATTTCTCATTAACGGCAATAGCTCGAACAATTCGGTATATACTGGCGGCTATTCCATGATTTGTATTTCCTTTTTTGAGAAAGATATCAAAACCAGAATCAATCACATATTTTTCAATTTCTTCTTTGTTCAAGGAAGGAAGATTGTTGTTACTGGTAAATTGGTCAAGGTTATTCCCAAAGATATTACATAGGGACCAAGGAACAAAGCAGGTTTTTCCATGTTCACCAAAGACAAAGGCGTTGATATTCTTTGGGTCTATTTTAAATTGATTGCTCAAATGATAGGCTAAACGTGATGTGTCCAGTAATGTCCCTGAGCTCATAACCCTGTGAGCAGGAAAGGATGATTCCTTAATAGCAAAGTAAGTCACAACATCAACAGGATTCGTTACAAATATGAGAATAGATTGGGGGGTATATTTTTCCAATTGATGAACGATATCCACTACAATTCTAGAGTTTGTTTGAGCAATGCTTTCCCGGGAATCCCCTTTCTTGACCTGAGCTCCAGCAGTGATAATCACAACATCACTATTGGAACAATCTTCATAATGACCATAACTAAGTTTTGTATTCTTTGTGTAGAATAAGCTCTGTGTATGCCTGAAATCCATGATCTCTGCATAGGACTTTTCATTGTTCAAATCTACTAAGACTATCTCAGTAAAATTCCCAACATTGAATAGATAGGAAACAATGTCTGTTCCCACCATTCCAGCTCCAATGACGGATATTTTCATTAATGACTCCTAAAATGAATTTAATCTCTCCAACTAGCGATGCTAGCTTTAACATAAATCATCATTCCGTATAATACAGGTAGATAATATAGATACTCATACACTGCACCATATCTGTAAAAAAGCAATCTAACAAATGAAGGAAGTATTATGATAATCGTAGCAATAACCATTCTTTTCTGTTGCCTGTTGAATTGAAAAGCATGTTTGTCATAACCTGTTGTTGTTATATAGTATCCTTTTCCATAGAGATATACGCTCCATCCTGTAAAGATCAACATTCCCACTAAGGGGATCAAGACGGGAAATCTAATAGCTATATAACTTATGATATCACTATCCAAATTACCATAATAAAAATCCATAACAATTAAATAGCTTTGGTTTGATACAAGTAATATTAGACTGGATATGATAGCTGGAAAGGCTAATTTTGAGCGCATAACCAAAAATAAAGCAGGAGGAATAAAAATAAAAGCACTAATGAATGTGTCAAATATATAGCGGATATTATAATAGCCGTATTCATAAAAATTAGGATAGCCCTTGATTATTCTACCTATCTCTTTTGGCATAAGCTTAGAGATGGCATCTGTTACTTCTGGTGGAATAAAACTAATAAAGGGAATCAGCTTCATAATCACAAAAAGTATCAGGATGAATACATTAATAGTGAAATAATATACCGGAATTTGTTTTACTTCATTAGGATTGTGTTGGTAGGGATATTGTTGTTCTGACCTGTTAAAGTAATTATATTGATCCATTAATCTTTCCTCAATTCAAATGGGAATGAAACTTAGTATACAGGAATAGAATACCGGGAGTCATGGGGGTAAGTTTAATAATATTCATATTATATAACTTTAGGTTTATGGCTTATCCCAGGATATGTCTGTAGCATTATTTCCCTTAAGCGGAATGAAAATAAAAAAGTTTCCTACAATGACACCCTTTTCCAAAACGATATATTTAGAATCAATCTCAAGATATTCGGGAAATACTTACACTATTTTTTAATATAATTATAGTTTTTTAATCCATTGTAATACAAAGCAAATTTTGATTCAGATATTTTTTGGCATCTAATTGTTCGGTCTGGTTCTGGTGCATATATTATATACTCACTATTAGATTTGAAGATTTCCCTTAGTGATGGACTCTCTTCATAATAGCTTACTCCATCCATATAGAAATTATTTGTTGTGAATACCAATTCTATAGAATGTACATCATTAAAGCCATCAGTCCAAGTTCCAATTATCCAGTCAGGAGGGGATATTGTGTTAGTCTCATTATTTATATCGCAACTTATGGTGATGTAAATAATGAAAATCATCGGTATTAATAGTAGTTTTTTCACTTTTTTTCCTTATTCTATGTATACCAATCTATTTATTTTTAGTCTATTAATTTTTTATTATCGTAATTGTCATGAAAATAGTTTCACCTATCACCTCCTTTATTTTACTTCTGAATGGAACTTAGCTCCTTTTCTTTTTGTATATAGGAATAGAAGCCCAGGAGCAATCCGGCTAAGTCTAAATAATATTTTACCTTGTAAACCCATGATGTTATATACTTTCTTTTTGTAAAAAGCCTTCACAATAGCTTTTGCTGTTTTTTCCTGAGTGAAACTTGCTTTGCGTTCATGCCTGACCCAATGCCCCCTGGAATCCATAATGATTTTATCCTTATCATTTTGAGTAAAGCCTGGAAAGAATATAGACCATTTAACTAAAGGTTCTTCATTAATCAAACCTTCAGTTAAGGGAATAAGGGCAGACTTGAAGACACTGTAAGGGATGACATTAGGAAAACCAAACAATGAGCCTTGTGAACTAATGAACATCACTTTTGCTCTTGATTCTCTTAGGAGAGGAAGAGTTGATTGAATAAAACGGACAGGGCCTAGTAGGTTAGATACATACATTTGTTCCCAAACGGCTGTATCTGTATCCTTAAAACTCCCTCTCATTGAATGACCCGCATTAAGTATTATCCCATCAATTTGTGACCACTTTTTTGTTGCAAGATCAATAATTGATTCAATCCCCGATTTATTCGTAGCATCTGCAGCTATACCGATCACTTTTGAACTGTCTAAACTAAGTAGCTGATCTTTAAGTTGATCTTCATTTCTTCCATTAATCAGGACATTATGACCTTGTTGAATCAATAGCTTTGCCGTTTCTCTTCCAATTCCTTTTGTGGAACCTGTAACAATAATGTTCACAGTTTAAATTTCCTCCTCTCACCTTGTCAAAGGAAGTATATACTGGATTAAGGTTTTGACACACAATAAGGTAATGCCTATCTTGAATACCTTATTGAATACTTGAGGGGAGAGGAATCTAACCAGTTGTCCCCCTATCCAATTTCCTATAAACACTAGGGGGAGACTTATCAATAGTTCCATCCAGAATTGAGATAGGGCGAACCCCCAATAGATATACAATATCACTTTAAACAAATGGGTCATCATTTGACAGGCTGCCTTTGTTCCTAATATTTGTCTATTAGTAAATCCTCTATCTGAAAAGAGAGGTGCCAGTATAGGTCCTGAAGATCCAATGATTAACGAAAGCCAAGTGGATCCCATACCTACAGGGAAAAAGAAGGCATTAGATGGCTTTCCTTTAGGTTTCCATGTAATAAAAATAATGAATAGAGCGATGAAGATTTTGAGAAAGTTCTCTGGTAGATTAGGCTTAAATAGGAATCCTAGAAGGGCTCCCAGAATAGCTCCTGCTGTGTATAGACTATAATATTTCCACTTGATTTCTTTAAAGTGGATACTAACTCGAGAGATATTACTAAATAACTGTATCGTTCCATGGAGTGGGATTAAAGTATTTAGCGGATAGAAACCTAACATAACACTCAAGAGAAGAACTCCTCCTCCCATTCCGGCAATTCCTGAAATAGTTGAAGTAATCAATACCATAACGAATAACATAGACAGCTCCTGAAGGTAGTTTCTCAAAAAAATAAATATTAGTAAAATTAATAATACTTATCTGATATATTAGAATTCATTATGTATGTAGATGGTAATAGAATACAGATTTTCCATGAGATTTACAGACTAGGCAGTATCTCAAAGGCTGCAGAAAAGCTATGCCGTACTCAGTCAGCTATAAGCCAGCAGTTAAAGGTATTGGAGGATGAGTTAGGAGGTTCTTTATTTCATAGAGATAAGAAAGGCCTTGAATTAACTATACTGGGACAATCCATTATGGCAGATGTTACTGCTGTTATGTCTTCTTTGGACAGTATAAAAAGGAAGAGCATAGGATATACACAGGGGCAGGCAGGGATTTTATCCATAGGAGCCAGTGATACTTCATTTCTTTATTATTTGAAGGACCCTTTAAAACAATTTAGTCAACTCCATCCCCATATGGAGATGAAAATCATTAATAGTAAAGGGAACGATCTACTCTCAAAGATGGATAAAGGAGAGCTGGAAGCTGTTGTATTAGCCCTTTCCCAAATTCCTCAACACTGTCATGGCCTTGATTTGGGCATACGGGAAGATATATTGATAAGTAATTCAATGGTTAAAAAAAACTGGAAGGACATTGTACGAGAATCTGTTTTCATTTATCCGGATCAAAACTCTAATACACGACAATTTATTGATACTATATTACATCAACATTCCATTGTGCCTGCTAAAACCATTGAGGCAGGAAGCATTGTTGCTATCAAAAGTATGGTTGAATTAGGATTGGGATGCTCGATTATTCCCTGTATTGCTTTGGATAAAAACGATACTGGCCTATATGCCTATTCACTTAAGGGGGAGCAGGCTCGGCATTTGTATTTATTAACAAAAGCTTCTCGACCGCCTTCTCCTCCCCTAAAGGAGTTAATTAATATTTTATCAGTGGGGTAGTTTGGGTTTTAAAAGGGCATAAACCCAAACCCCAAACATGGCTGACAATATGGCAAAGAAGAAGCTATAATAACCAGCTCCCAATAAGGCATATAATGGCCCTGGGCAGGCACCTGTCATTGCCCAACCTAATCCAAAAATAGAACCACCTACTAAGTTACCTACTTTGTTAAAAGGTTTTCCTTCCAGTTTTATTGTTTCTCCTTTTATTGTTTTGAGCTTAAAAACCCTAATAATCGTAGTTGTTAAGATACCCACTGCTATGGCACTACCTATGATGCCAAACATATGAATGGATTGAAAATGAAACATTTCTTGTATGCGAAACCAGGAAACTACTTCTGCTTTAGTAAGCACAATCCCGAAAAACAAGCCCATTATAAAGAATTTTGTCAATTTCATTCCTGTCTCCTATAAACCTAGGATCATGGGAAGAATAATATGACTCATAAGAAGTCCACCAATAAAAAAGCCAATCACAGCCACAAGGGAACCGAAGTTTAGAAGACTCAAACCCATAATAGCATGTCCAGAAGTACATCCCCCCGCATATCTTGTGCCAAATCCCACTAGGAATCCTCCTCCTATTATCAAGATCAAATTCTTTAAATGGACGATTTGATCTAATCCAAAAACAGATATAGGGGATAGCCCTTTGATATCTGTAATATTCCAATTGAGTAACATCTCTTTTGTTTTTAAGGATATATCTGGTGTCTGATTACCCTTTAGAAGAATAACAGCTAGAAGGGCACCCACAATGACTCCTAATACTAGAGCTAAATTCCAGCTATATTCACGCCAATTATAACGAAGATACTCTGGTTTATGTGGTAGAGAAATAGCACAAAGGTGCCTAAGAGAGGATGATATTCCAAACTGCTTATTCCCAAGGAAAAGCAATAAAGGAACCATTAATCCTATAAGGGGGCCAGATACATACCATGGCCAAGGTTGTGATAACCATTCAATCATGACTAATCTCCTTATGATTAAATATTATTAAATAGGTTGAGATTGTCAAGAATATATATAAAAGTTGATATGAGAAGAAATAGTTCTTGAATAGAGGCTAGGGGATTGTTATCTGATCATAATAATAATATATTCCCTGAGAGGTTTTTATAAATGGAAGAAGGACTAAAACAAGAAATAACTGTACTGGAACAGATAGCACTCACTCAGGATGCCTATTACATTAAGTTGCAGAAACCTTCGCAAGCTATACCGGGACAGTTAGTATCTTTGTCTATAAAATCAGAGGAACCTTTTCGGCACTACAGCTTGGCTAGTGGAACCCAAGATGATCATTGGGGGATACTATACAAGGAAGTTGAGGGGGGATGGCTTACTCCCCGTTTGAGTCAGATAGGGGCTGGTGATACTCTATGGGTTACAGAACCTTTTGGAGAGTTTTTACTTCCTCAAGATAATAATATAATATGGATAGGTACTGGAACGGGAGTTGCTCCTTTTAGAGCATTTATTAACTCCACTATAGACAAGAACGTTACTTTTCTTCATGGGGCGCGATCAAAAGAGGATTTCTATTTTCATCAGGATTTTGCAGCTCATCTAGGTGATAATTATATTTGCTGTTCTTCTTTGGATGTTCATCCTGACTATTATCAAGGACGTTTAACCAAATATATAACAGAAGAGTTTGATCTTATTGATGGGACATATATGATCTGTGGAGCAACAGAAATGGTTATTGCTGTCAGAGAAATCCTCTTGGACAAAGGAGTTCCCTTTGATAAGATCCTGTCGGAAATCTACTTCTAAGGAGATGATGTGGAAAGATTATATGGCAAAGATATAGAAGAACTAAAGGCAATAGCTCTAGAAGCAGGTCTCAAGGCTTTTGCTGGAAAACAGTTGGCCACCTGGCTCTATCAAAAACATATTAGATCCTTTGATGATATGACCAACATATCTAAGAATGCTCGAACGTATTTACAAGAGCACTATGAATTAGGTATCTATGATCCTATCAAGGTGGATGCCAGTCAGGATGGAACCAAAAAATATCTTTATCAGGTCGTAAAAGATCATTATGTAGAAGCCGCGTATATTCCCGATGGAGAGAGGGCTACCTTGTGTTTGTCCAGTCAAGTGGGGTGTAAAATGGGATGTCTCTTTTGTATGACCGCCCGTCAGGGATTCCAGGGACATTTAGATGCCGGGGAAATCCTGAATCAGCTCCATAGTCTGCCTGAGTTTGATAACATTACCAACCTTGTCTATATGGGGATGGGAGAACCCTTGGATAATTGGATTCAAGTTAAGAAAAGCATTGATATCTTAACTTCTGATTGGGGATATGCCATGAGTCCCAGACGAATCACCTTGTCAACCATTGGAGTCATCCCTGCTATGAAGCAGTTTTTGGATGATTCTAAGGCCCATCTTGCCATCAGTATTCACAGTCCCTTCGATGATGAGAGACGAAAACTAATGCCCATTCAACAAGTTTTTCCTATTAAGGATGTTATTAAGACATTAGAAGATTATGATTGGAGAGGACAAAGACGATTATCCTTTGAATACATTATGTTTAGTGGCGTCAATGACAGTCCTGACCACGCACAAGAATTAGTCAAACTTCTAAGTCGCTTCAAAAGCCGTGTGAATCTAATACATTTTCATCCCATTCCTGACAGTCCCCTTATAGGAAGTTCACGTGATCGAATGGAAAAGTTTCAAAACATTCTTAAAGATAAAGGCTTGATGACAACAATTCGTAAAAGCAGGGGGGAAGATATCCTCGCCGCTTGTGGATTATTATCGACAAAGGAAAAGGTCAAAAAAATAGAAGTGGACTATTAAAAGTACACTTCTGTCTGTATTCTCTCTCTATCAATACCTTTGGCTACTAATATATCATAAGCCTCATAAATCATATCGCAATTACCACATAGATAATACTGTCCATCAGTGGGTAGCCTCTGATCCGATAAATATTGGGTTACCCGACCGTGAAATTGACCTTCATCACTACGGGATGTACAACTAATATAGCGATCAGTAGGATAATGACCGGCATCATAACTTTCTGATAAAAATCTAATACCATGTAATAAAGTATATTGCAGCTTCTCATCTGTATGGGCAAAGCAATGAAAAGGACTTATTCCTGTTCCTGTACTAATAAAGTAATGATGTGCTTCTGGATCCTCTTGAAGTTGAAAGAATCCGAAGGGACCGTTTATTTCCAGATCATCCCCTTCTTTCAATTTATTAAGCTTAGGAGTCACCTGTCCTTCATCAATTCGCTTAACAAGTACTTCCAGATAGTCATCTTTCGTTCCAGAATAAATGGAATACTCTCTACGATCTGGACTCCCAAAGGGTCCCACTGTTAAATGCTGACCAGGGTTAAACTCTAAGCCATTTCTTTCGAATCTTAAGACAAAGGTGTCATCACTTAGATACCTCTTCTGAAGGATTTTATGCTTCATTTTATACTCCCGGATAAATATTATCAAAAAAGTAGTAAAAATCAAGATTGGTTGGACTTGGACTGCAAAAGTCGTTATGTTAAAAGCATGTCAGATTCGATATTAAGAAAGCCGGAGTGGCTAAAAATAAAGGTAAATACCAACAAAAACTATCAAAGTGTACGTAGAAGTATACAAGAAGGGGGCCTTCATACTGTATGTCAGGAGGCTAAGTGTCCCAATCTGCATGAGTGTTGGAATGAACACAAAACTGCAACATTTATGATCCTTGGAGATACTTGTACCAGACGCTGTCGATTTTGTTCGGTAAAAACGGGCATGCCCGAAGAAGTGGATCCTCTTGAACCTGTCAGGCTAGCCAAAACCATAGTTGATATGGGAGTTCGGCATGCGGTCATAACCATGGTTGACAGGGATGACCTTAAAGATGGGGGGGCTGCTGCCATGGCTGCAACTGTCAAAGCCATAAGACGCACAAAGCATCCTGTATCTATTGAAATCCTTACAGGAGACTTTATGGCCAAAGAAGAATCTTTGGATATTATCGCTGAATCCAAACCGGATATCTTTAGTCATAACCTGGAGACTGTCAGAAGATTGACACCCCTTATTCGAAGTCGATCAGAATATGATCGTTCCTTAAAGGTTCTTAAGATGTATAAAGAAAGGGATCCTAAAGCTGTTGTTAAGAGTAGCCTTATGCTTGGTTTAGGGGAAACAAAAGAAGAGGTGATAGAAGCTCTAGATGATTTATTAGCCCATGGTGTGCAGATGGTCAACTTGGGACAGTATCTTCAACCAACAAAACAACAGATTCCGGTTAAGAAATATTGGTCTCCTGAAGAGTTTCAGGAACTCAAAGAAATAGCTTTGGCTAAAGGATTTAGACATTGTGAAGCTGGACCTCTTGTCCGATCCAGCTATCATGCAGGGGAATCCTTTGATAAATTACGTTCTCATCAGCATTAGGTCAATCTAGGTTCTTTTTCATGAGGATTGTATAGTACAAAGGTTTTGGACTGGGAATACGCAAGTATCCATTACTTCTATGGAAAGCAAGAGTTCCAGGAAAGAGGAGACTTTCCACATAAATCTCTTTCACTCCTTGGGCTTTTGCAGTTTCTTCTCGGAGGCTGTTAATTCTCCGGCCTATGCCCTGGCCTTTATAGTCAGGATCAACATTGAGGTATTTGATTTCCCATCTTTCATTCTGTACCAATAAGCCAAAAGCTATGACTTTTCCTTCTTTATTTTGACAGAAGGCTGTGTAGTTCTTACTGCAAAGGAGAGCAATTTTATCAGTTGACTTCTTAGATATGAGGTATTCTAACTCAGGGTTAGAATAGATCTCCCCATCATTACTTGAACGATAATTACGTGCCAACAGATCTGCCATTTGTTGGCAAATCTCCCTATCAACATTATTAGCCATATCGTTCAGATGATTCCATTCTGTCCATTCCAATGAGTCTATCATTCCGCTGTTCCTTGATTCTTTTTCGAAGGAAATATTCCCAATCGTATTTTGAGATAGTGGAAAATCTCTTTGGCAGCATTCGTATTACAAGCCTGATCTAATCCTTCGAATCCAGGAGAGGAATTGACTTCACAGATTTTAAAGTGGTTACCATCAAATAAAAGATCCACTCCGGCAATATCTAATCCCAATACACGTGAAGCTTCAGAAGCTAGCCATTCTATTTCAGGAGTTAGTTCATAAGCACGCACTTCTCCTCCCGCAGAAAAGTTAGCTTTGAATCCATCAGTGGTACTACTCCTTTCCATACAGGCGACAGCTCTCCCTCCCAGGGTAAAGACTCTTAAATCTCGTCCATAGCTGTCTTTTATAAATTCCTGAAGGATGATGTTTGCTTTAGGATTTGTAGCTTCTATCAATTGAATCAGATCTTCAAAGCTCTTCTTATTTTCTGATAAAAAGACTCCTTTTCCTTGTGATCCTGATAGGGTTTTGAGTATGATGGGAAACCCTATTCTGTCCTCTATTAGGTCAAAATCTACTGGGAATTTCGCTAACATAGTTTTGGGGACCGGTAAGGATTTTTCTGCAAGAATCTGTTGGGTAAAAAGTTTGTCTTTAACCAAATCAATAGGCGCAGATGAGTTGAAACAAGGAACTCCTAAACGCTCCAGGTGTCTAATGACAGCTAAGGCAAAGTAGGTCGTTCCTGCTCCCATTCGGGGTAAAACAAAATCAGGTAAAGGCTCCGTTTTTCCATCAATGAGAATACTTTTCCTATCCTCTTGTGTAACAATAAGGTCAATTTGTTCTGGTTTTAGTATACGAAGTTCAATATTTTGAAGGCTTGCTTCTGACAGAAATGATTGTATTTCATACATTTCCGGTTTGATTTCCGTTTCATTCCGTCGGTAGAGGATCCATCCTAACACTCATAATCTCCTTTAGATTCATGAGGAGATCCCATGGGAGGTGTCCTAACGACATATACCTAAAAACCCATAAGCGATCTTCCTCGCAAGAATTCCTAGGCAGATATCGTTAGCATGACGGGTCCGGCATCTGCAGGTAACTAACTTATAGGAATAAATAGCTAAAAAAGTCAATTCCTTGAGGCTTTGTTATTGTTTTATGGGATTTTTTTCAGTATAAGCATTAATAGAATGGAGAAAGAAGCACGTAAGTTCATAACAACCTTAAGTGATGGACATCAGATTGAATCTGTTATCCTTCCTATGAAAAGCTACAATACCTTATGTGTCTCTTCACAGGTCGGTTGTCAAAGGGGATGTACTTTTTGTTCCACTGCTAAGATGGGTTTTGTCCGTAATTTGACAGTTCAAGAAATCATTAACCAACTAATAATGGCACAAGAGACATATCATGTAAGCATTAGGAATGTGGTGTTTATGGGAATGGGGGAACCAATGGATAACTTTGATGCCCTTGTGAAAGCCATTCAGCTATTCTCAGACCCTCATGGCTTTAATATTCCCAAAGGACGAATCACCATAAGTACTTCTGGAGTGATTCCAGGCATTATGGCCTTAGGAAAGCTTGCCCAGGAGGGAGATCTCTTCCATAGGATTCGATTAGCCATAAGTCTAAATGCTTCCAATGATGGGATTCGTCAGAAACTAATGCCTATTAACCGGATTTACCCACTAAAGGAATTAAAAAAAGCTTTGATGGAATATCCTTTAAGAAAGACTCGTGACAAAATCTTATTAGAATATGTCATTATACCTGGGGTCAATGATAGAATTGAAAATATTCAGGAATTAAAAGAGTTTGTAGGAAACATGCCTATCCTATTAAACTTTATCCCTCATAATCCAAAATGTACCTATGAAGAAGGACATCGCTTTTTTAAATGGGCACAGGAAGCTAAGCTCCCATGCCGGATTAGAGATTCCAGAGGGCGTAAAGTAGGGGGAGGATGTGGACAACTTATTAGACCAGTGAGGAGTAATCATGTCGAATATACCAGGGAAAGATAGAGGATTAGAAGAATCCCTAGATAAATTAAAAACCTTCTTTAAGAATATTGGATTCCATCTCCAAGAAAAGAAACTCATTAATCCTGCACCAGGATTATGGTCTGTTCATCTGGAAGATCCAGATTCTAAACTCTATTCGAATGGAAAGGGAGGTTCTTCTTTGGCTTGCCTTGTGAGCGCTTATGCGGAATTCCTGGAACGTTTAGGCACTGGTTTTTTTCTAGCAGATTATCCGCATTTTGAAGGTTACTCCATCGCTTATAATGAAGAAGTCCATAGTCTTGGTGATTTTACTTTAGACCAATGTTTGAATAAAAAACTTTGGTCTTATTATGATCCTCATCATTTACTGGAACCAAAAGACCTCATTGATCCTGTATGGGATGGAGCTCCTCGTATAAGTTTACTCCCTATGTTAGATGGGGACGGTCATTCGGTAAAGGTTCCAACATCCCTTCTAAAAGAATTATATGTGTCCAATGGATTAAGTATTGGTAATTCCTCATTGGAGGCTAAAGTTCAAGCCTTAAGTGAAATATTTGAGCGTTATGTTCGTTTTGAAATCCTTAAAAATGGTTATTCTCTTCCTGAATTCCCTATAGATGAATTAAGGAAATGGGTTTCCTGGGATGATATTTCCTCTAGCTTTGATAGTCATGGTTATGAACTAAGAGTTCTCGATTCCAGTTTGGGAAAGGGCTATCCTGTTGTTTGTGTGGTATTGATTCACAAGAGCACTGGTAAGATAATGCTGAGTTTTGGTGCTCATCCTAATCCTGCTGTTGCAGTAGAAAGAACTCTAACAGAGTTAATGCAAGGTCGAGATTTTGAAAATCTTGATGATCTGGTTTGGCCCCATTCTGACCAAGAAGCCTGTAGTGATCCTGTTAACTTGGAAAGTCATTTTATCAATTCTGTAGGTCTTGTTCCTTATTCTTTTTTCAATACCAATACAAGCTTTGAATTTGAACAGTGGGGAGTTGTCGGTTCCAGAGAAGAGGAATGGAACTATCTAAGATCATGTTTGGGGGATCATAGCGTATTGTATTGGGAACAGGATATCGATGTCTTCACTTTAATAAGAATGGTAGTTCCGGGTATGTCTGAGATTTATCCCGTAGAAGATTTGTGGGATACTATTAGGGAAGAACGTCTTAGTCTGAGATCTTTCATGGCAGAACCCAAAAAGGGCCTCCTCTCCTGGGGATTGCTTCCTTTTCATCCTGATGACAGAGTTAGTGATGTGACTAATCTCCCACTAGAGGCTTGTGGACAATGGGCTTATTTAACCTTTGGAGAACTTCGTCTCATTGCGGATTTTTATGAGGGGGATACTCCTTCTCTAGAGCTTGAAACTATGGACTTTACAAGTGCAGATAATGTTATAGGCACTTTTTTTACTATATTAAAAGCAAGTTTGTCTGTTGATTCTTCAATTTTGGAAGAATTATTTCCGTCCGGTCTTATAGCACAGGTGAGGGCTCTTGTTGAACAGGGATCCTGGCCGTCCGATCTTCTTCCTCCCTTAGGCAGGACCTATAACTTATCCCGCCTACATGGAGTGAATAGAATGAGGCAAAAAATCACTTCCTATTGGCAAGCTAGAATTTAAGAGATGTTCCTATAAAGATTGACCAGGACAAGGAACCTTCTATGCTTGGGGCAGGATCTATAATATGCGTTCCTAGTTGCGCCCCAAAGAATGGTTGTTGGAGGCCTCTTTTTAGTTGGTGAGGCTCTGCATATAAGAAGGCATAGAGGCTATGAGTATTCATATCGCTAGATAAAGGTATAGTACTATGGTAGTCGAGTCCGGCGAGTATTTCATTTTCCAAAGATGTTTCTGTAAAAGTATAGGCTACCTTAGCATCATTGTAGATAATAGAATCCCGGGACTTCATAATTTTGTTTTCCATATAATTAAACATCCATTCTTTACCAGCTTCTGAGTAGTCATAATATTTGTAGCTAAAAGTGTATTGGACTGCGATAGAACCCATTTGACCTTGTAGTGATGGGGCCATCTCATAGGTCCAACCACCACCATCTTTGTGAGTTGTGTTGTCATATAAGAAATCAGAGTCCGTCCAATCAAAGTTTTTTGTCAAAGACGATTCGTTCTTATACTTTGTATTCCATGCTGTTAAAGCACTATCTGTTAAAGGACGTAATCCTCCTTTGAACTGACTTGTCCAGAAATAGTGATCGTAACCACCAGTTGCACGTATTGTAAAAAAAGCAATAGGAGTAATCTCTGCAAAAACATTGAATGAATTGACAACAAAGCCATAGGTTTCCTTAATACCTAATTTGATATTAGTCTTGTCCCATAGGATTCCCGGTTTTTGAAAAAGTGGCCATGTATGATCAAAGGTAGCATCAACTCCGGCCATTTCGTAATTATCTCCGTAGCCAAAGGCCAAGGAAAGGTCCGATTCTGACTCAGTCTTATTTTGTCCAAAGGACAAAGCTGATACTGCCGTTATAAGTACAATAAACAATAGCTTCCGCATGAATACTCCTCATTTGGTTCATAGTCTAAAAGTTTTGTTAGCTACTGGATAGATCTTTATTATAAAAAGGGTCAAAGTCTATATTTCACTATACAAAATAATATAAATGGTCAAAAATGAAATAAAAATTAAAGAGGTAATAAGATGTTAATTAAATTCATTAAACTAACACTTTGTGTTTCTGTCTTACTATTTTTCTCCTGTGAAATTGTGAATGATGATTCCGCTACTCAGACCGATAAGAGGGACAATGTAAAATCAGTAGTAGATAAACCTAGTGAAGACAAGACTAGTGAAGACAAGACTAGTGAAGACAAGACTAGTGAAGACAAGACTAGTGAAGACAAGACTAGTGAACAAGATACTTTTTCCATTAGTGGGACCATAACCATTGAATCTACTTATGAGAGATTCGATAGAAAAATTCTTTTATCAGTATTGGATATGAGTTTATATGATGATTCAACTGGAGCTTTACCTCCATCTGCAAAGACCATCTCTATTGATTATTCCGGCGAGGAATCTTTAAGTTACACAATTCCTGATTTGGAAACCGGGTCCTATTATATAATGGCAAGCATGGATGATAATCTGAATGGACAGATTGACAATGATGAATTGTGTGGGGGAGTAGGTTTCGACCCATTAACTTACACTGAAGACACTGATAATCAAGATATTTACATGGACTATTATAATAAAACAAAGACTAGTTCGGAAACATATTTATCAAGTAGGTTGAGTATTAAAAGCACTATGTCTGGTGGTGGAGGGACTAAAGATTATCATGGCAGTCGTGATGAGACTGTAGAATTAAAAGGTTCCTTTGACACCTACTATGGAGATGCTGAGCATCCAGATGAGACTATAGAAACTAATATCCATTATTGGTATATCAATGGGGAAAAAGTATCAGAAGAAGAATCTTTTCAAAAAGATTTCTTACCTGGAACATACAAGATAGAATTATTTTCTCAGAATACTGTTGGGAATAAAGATTACCAAACCCATACAGCTTATATAAGCGAGTAAGAGTAGGTCAGACCTTTAATTCAATAAGGTCTGACTTCTTTATTTTCTCCTATTCAAAATCAAAGCCACCATATTTTGTTCATAGTCTAAAAGTTTTGTTAGCTACTGGATAGAGCTTTATTATAAAAAGGGGGTAGAGCTTATATTCTACTATACAAAATAATATATATGAGTAAAATTAGAAAAAAAATAAAGAGGTAATAAGATGTTAATTAAATTCATTAAACTAACACTTTGCTTTTCTGTCTTACTGTTTTTCTCCTGTGAAATTGTGAATGATGATTCTGCAACTCAAACCAATGTGAGGGACAATGTAAAATCAGTAGTAGATAAACCTAGTGAAGACAAGTCTGGCGAAGACAAGACTAGTGAAGACAAGTCTAGTGAAGACAAGTCTAGTGATGAAGGTTCTTTTTCTATTAGTGGGACAATAACTATTGAACCTACTTATGAGAGAGTCGATGGAAAGATTCTTTTATCAGTATTGGATCTGAGCTCATATGATAGTTCAACTGGAGCTTTCCCTCCATCTGTAAAGACCCTCTCTATTGAGTATTCCGGCAAGGAATCTTTAAGTTATACTATTCCTGATCTAAAAACTGGATTCTATTATGTCTCTGCAACTATGGATGATAACAACAATGGACAGATTGACAATGGAGAGTTGATTGGATATGCAGGTTCCAAACCATTAACTTATACTGAAGATACTGATAATCAAGATATTCAGATGGACTCTTATTTCGACGCTACTTCGGAAACCTATTTATCAAGTGCGCTGAGTATTACAGGCACTTGGTCTGGTGGTGGTACTCAAGATTATCATGGTAGTAGTGATGAGACTGTAGAATTAGAAGGTTACTTTGACACCTACTATGGAGATGCTGATGAGCCAGATGAGACTATAGAAACTAATATCCATTATTGGTACATCAATGGGGAAAAAGTATCAGAAGAAGAATCTTTTCGAAAAGATTTCTTACCTGGAACTTACAAGATCGAATTATTCTCTCAGAATACTGTTGGGAATAAAGATTACCAAACCTATACAGCTTATATAAGCGAGTAAGAGTAGGTCAGACCTTTAATTCAATAAGGTCTGACTTCTTCATTTTATCCTATTCGATACCAAAACCACCATAATAGAGGTCATGATAGAAACCCTTTTGTTCTAAAAGCTGATCATGTTTTCCTCGCTCAATGATCTGGCCCTCTTTCATTACTAATATTTTATCTGCCTTTTTGATTGTGCTTAGTCTGTGAGCTATGATGAAGCTCGTACGGCCTTCCATGAGTTTAAGCATTCCTTCCTGTATGTGAATTTCTGTACGTGTATCAACACTGGATGTTGCTTCATCAAGAATAAGTATGGAAGGATTTGTTAGGATAGCTCTTGCTATAGCAATAAGTTGTCTCTGTCCCTGGCTTAGGCTAGCCCCATTTCCTGTGATTAACGATTGATATCCCCTGGGCATACGATGAATGAATTGGTGGGCATTAGCCATTTTGGATGCTTCGATGATTTCTTTCTCTGTGGCCTCCAGACGTCCATAGCGAATATTATCCATGATTGTACCAGAAAAGAGGAAGGTGTCTTGAAGTACTATTCCCAGGGACTGGCGTAGATTTTCTTTCTTTATTTTATGTATGTCCACGCCATCAATGAATATCTCTCCCTCCTGGAAGTTGTAGAACCTGGTGAGCAGATTAATAATTGTGGTTTTTCCCGCACCTGTGGGACCTACGAGAGCTATGGTCTGCCCAGGTTCTGCAGTGATACTGATCCCTTTAATAATGGGAATATCCTGCAAATAACGAAAGTGAAGATCTTTAATGATTACTTCTCCTTTTATTTCTTCCAACTGGATAGCCTCTTCAGGATCACTAAATTCTGGCTTTTGATCGAGTATCTCAAAGACTCTTTCTGCTCCCGCTAATGCAGACTGAAACATCGTATACAGTTGAGCAATCTGATTTAAAGGTCGGGAAAATTGTTTTGTATAGTTGAGGAATGCTGCTATTGTTCCTATAGAAACAACGCCCTGTATAGCTAATACAGCTCCAGCAAAAGCTGTTACCCCATAATTCAGGTTATTCATCGTATTCATCAAAGGGCCCATAATTCCCGAAGAAACATTCGCATGATGGGAAGCTTGTCTTAACTTATGGTTTGTTTCATGAAAGTTTTTAGAGATCTCGTCTTCCTTTGCGAAAGCTTTTACAAGGGAATAGGCGGATATATTTTCTTCAATCATTCCATTCAATTGCCCCAGGTAGTTCTGCTTCGCCCTAAATCCTTTTCGTGTATGAGTTCCAATCCACTTTGTTGACAGGAGAACAAGGGGGATGACTGTGATACAAATCAAAGCCAGTTGCCAATTGAGAAGTATCATAATGAGCGTTACAGCCACGATGCTCAGAAAACCTGAGATCAGATCTAAACAGCTTTGGGATAATGTTGTACTGATGTTATCAATATCATTAGTCATACGACTCATGAGGTCCCCAGAGGAGTGGGTATCAAAGTAACGTATTGTCAGAGTCTGTAATTTGGCAAAGACCTCTGTTCTGAGGTTTTTAATTGCTTTCTGAGCTATATCTATCATGAGTCTTTGTTGTAATAAAACGACAGCAGACATACTTAGGTAAGCTCCTGACATCAACAAAAGTAAGCGTCCCAATCCTGGCAAATTGATTTCGGCTATAATGTAATTATCAATGGCCTCTTTCATTAGATAGGGGCCTAATATATTTAATAAGGTGCTTAGGAACACTAAAATGATTACAATAACCAAAGGACTTTTTTCCTTGTGGAGGTAGGTGATTAATCTCTTTATTGTTCCTTTGGTGTTCTTGGCTTTTTCTTTAGGTCCGAAGTAACGCATATGTCTTCGGCCCATTGTAGGAGGTATTTGTTTATTATCTGTGCTCATTAGGCTACTTCCGTGTCTATTTGGGATTGGAATATTTCTTTATAGATATGGCTTTGGGCTAACAATTCTTCATGAGTTCCTATGGATTCAATAGAACCATCATCTAATACTATTATCTTATCAGCAGACATGACACTTGTTATTTTTTGTGCGATTAAGAGCGTTGTCTTTTTGGTCTTTTGTCCCTTTTTCAAGGCTTCTTTGATGGCATTTTCTGTTTTCGTATCTACCGCACTAGTGGCGTCATCCATGATTATGATGGATGATTGTTTGGCTAGTGCTCGCGCAATAGTAACTCGTTGTTTCTGTCCTCCAGATAGATTCACTCCCCGTTGATTAATATCTGTCATATAAGTGTGGGGTAAATCATCAATAAAATCGCTAACCTTCGCGGCCTGGGCTGATTCTTGCATGATAGGTCGGAGTGATTCTCTTTCTTCCTCAGGATAGTGATAGAGGATATTGTCTTTTATTGTTCCCGAAAGCAAAGTTGTTTGTTGGGGCACATAGGCTATGAGCTCTCTGAGGGATTGGGGATTTATCTGACTAATGTCTTGATCATCAATAGTAATGGATCCTTCATCCAGTGTATAGAAACCCAGTAAGAGCTTGGCGATAGTGGACTTACCTGAACCGGTAGCACCTAATATGGCTATTGTCTGACCAGGTTCTGCGGTAAAGCTAATCTCTTTTAATACAGGTTCTCCTTGTTTCGTGTAGGAAAAGCTAACATTTTTAAACGCAAATTGACCCTTTGTCTTTTCTAATACAGGTAGATCCTCGGTTTTTTTCTCAGGAGTATTAAGGATCTCATAGATACGCTGGGAAGAGGCTTCTGCTCGACTAAATCGAATCATTACCGAGCTCAGCATCATCAGAGAGAACAAAAGTTGTCTTAAATAGTTGGTAAAGGCTATTAAACTACCTACTTTAAGCAAGTTTGAATCTACTAACTTGGCTCCATACCAAAGGGCGAGGATGATGCCAGTATTTAATATTAATTGCATTATTGGATTCATAAAAGCCATTGTTTTAGCTGCTTTGATACTAATATCTGTCAACTCTACATTGACTGTGTGGAACTTTTCCTTTTCAAAATCTTCTCGTACAAAAGCTTTGATAAGTCGTTGGCCTAATAAGTTTTCTTGTATACGGTTGTTTAACTTGTCAATTTGATTCTGTGTTTTATAAAAAAGAGGCTGTGCTACTTTCAATAGTAAAGTCACTAAACAAATAATAATAGGTACAAAAATAAGAAAGAGAAGGGCCAGTCTTTTATTGATCATGATCGCCAGTACTAAGCTTCCTATTACTTGAATGGGAGCTCGAACCATCATCCTGATCAGCATTCCAGATGTATTTTCTATCTGGGTAACATCATTGGTCAATCTTGTTATGATATTACCTGATTCAAGCTTGTCAACTTCTTTATGTTCCAGATTGATCACTTTACTAAAAAGGTCTTCCCTTAGACTAAGTGCCACCCCTGTGGAAGCTTTGCTGGCAAAGTAAGCTGCCAAAGCTCCTCCCATAAAAGATATGATGGTAACAATTAACATTTTGCTCCCCAGGGTAAACACCAGATTAATGTTTTGCTTAGCCACTCCTTCATCTACTATCTGAGCCATAATGGTGGGAAGTAAAAGATCCATGGCTACTTCAATGACCATAGTAAAAGGGGCTAAGAGGGCATAGATCCAATACTTCTTTAGGTAGGTTATGATTAGTTTCAAATATGAACTCCTTTTTGTCTATATTAAGTAAGTCCTCAATTTTTTGCACTTGTCTATTTCAATACTTTTTTCTGTTTGATGCAATTAGGTGATTTGTTGATCGTGAGCTTTCTAATGATTAGTGTGTCAGTTAGTAGGGATGAAGTGTTGTACTCAAGCAAAAAAAATTAACTTAAGTACAACTGTATTTTATCCTAGCCTTGATATTAGGATATTTTTAGTACTCTCATAGAGTTAAGTACTGCAATCAGAGCGACTCCGACATCGGCAAAAATGGCTTCATACATGGTGGCCATACCGAATGCTCCTGCCACAAGAAAGGTTGTTTTCACTAGTAGCGCAAAAATAATATTTTCCATGACAATACGTCTGGTTTTCCTTGCTATGGATTGTGCGTCCAGTAGTTTGGTAGGATCATCGTTCATAATAACTATATCAGCAGCTTCAATAGCGACATCTGACCCTATTCCTCCCATTGCAACTCCTAAATCAGCTCTTGCTAATACAGGGGCATCATTAATACCATCACCGGCAAAGAGAGTTTTCTTCTTGTCATCCATTATTTTTTCCAATATGGATAACTTATCCTGAGGGAGAAGCTCACTATAAACGCCATCAAAACCCAGTTCTTTACCCACAGATTCGGCGATTTGCTTTTGATCACCACTTAACATGAAGATCGATTTAATACCTGTTTTTCTCAGATCTGACGTAAAGTTTGTCATATTGTCTTTAATCTCATCAGCAATATATAGGCTTCCTAAATAGTCTTGCCCATAACAAACGTGAACAACAGAACCAGGGAAGTTTTTATCCCATTCGGATATAGCTATGTCTTTGCTTTCAAGTAATCTATGGTTTCCTACTAAAAGCTCTTTGTTTTCCAGTATTCCCGTCATACCAAGACCGGGAATTTCCTTAATATCAGATATTACATGATCTGATAATGAACCTTCCCATTCTTTTATAATAGATTGTGCGATTGGGTGTGTCGAGTATTGTTCTAATAGGGCTGCCATTTCCAGAGTTTTGGCACCCTCGACTTTTACCACCTTGAAGTTTCCCTTTGTCATAGTCCCTGTTTTATCAAATACGGCGGTGTCTATATTGTTGAGAGCTTCCAGGTAATTGCCACCTTTGATCAGGATCCCTTTTCGACTGGCAGCTCCAAGTCCGCCAAAGTAACCTAAGGGCACACTTAATACAAGAGCACAGGGACAACTGATAACCAGGAAAATCAAAGCTCTAGATATCCATTCCTGGAAGCTACCTAGTCCTAATACGCTTGGTATGATCGCCACAGCTAAAGAGGCAAAAACAACAAAAGGGGTATAATATCTAGCGAATTTAGTAATGAACTGTTCTGTCTTGGCTTTCTTGGAAGTGGCACTTTCTACCAAATTAAGTATACGTGCAACAGTTGAGTTTTTGAAAAGCTTTGTGACTTCAATAGTAATAGTGGAATCTAAATTTATACATCCGCTGAGTACTTCATCATTAATTGTCTTGTAACTTGGCAAACTTTCCCCTGTCAGTGCAGAAGTGTCTAATGTTGAGTTTCCTTCCCGTATGATTCCATCAACAGGAATCTTCTCCCCTGTTTTGACAATAATTTTATCAGCTAATCTTAATTCAGAGGGATCAACCTTTTTGATACCTTCATTTGTGATGAGGTTGGCAAAGTCGGCTTTTATATTGAGAAGAGCCTTGATGCTATCTCTACTTTTGTCGACGGCATAATCTTGAAAAGCTTCTCCCACTTTGTAAAAAAGCATAACAGCCACAGCTTCTGTGTATTCACCAAGGATAAAGGCCCCTATAGTCGCTACGCTCATAAGAAAATTTTCATCAAAGACATTACCCTTTGTTATGTTTTTGATGGCTCGTAGAACAATATCTCCGCCGATCAGAAGATAGGCCATCACAAACAAGCCTGTATTGATAACTTGTGAAAAAACAGAGAGCTTGGCCAGAACCAGGATTATGACTCCCAGTATTAGAGGTATATGTTTAGTGATCTTAAAAGGTTTTGTTTTCTTTATTTCCCCGGAATTATACCAGTCTACATAGACCCCTTCTTCAATCTTATCCACTTCCTTCTGTATATTTTTCTTTAAATCTTCTTGGGGAAGTTCTGAATGAAGGGTCAACTTTTTTGTTGTAAAATTGAATTGAACATCCTTTAGATATTCTTTGGTTTTGAGGGACTCTTCTATTTGAGCTGCACAATTAGCACAGTTAAGGTTTTGTAATTCTAATTCGACCATAACATCACCTCCTTAATCTTTGATGTGTAATCTGGCAATGTCGATAATAGATTCGATATGGGCATCGTCAAGATTGTAGTAGATCATTTTTCCATCTCTTCTTGTTTTAACAATCCTGCTTTTTTTTAGTAAACGTAGTTGGTGAGACACTCCGGATAATGATATTTCCATGAGAGCGGCCAAGTCTCCTACGCATAATTCTTTTATTCGTAATGCTGCAACAATGCGCATTCTTGTAGGGTCCCCTAGTATTTTAAATAATTCTGATATGTCAACGATGTCATCTTCAGGAATGAGCTTATCCTCAACAAAATCTACATTCTCCTTGTTAACACAACACTCTGTTTTCATATAAACACCATCCTTAACACTTGAACAGTTGCTCAAGTGTTGTATGTATGATAACACAAATATAAAAAATGGCAATACCCCTTTTAAGAATTCTATAGGTGTTAATTGATAGTTTATAGCAATATATAGCTTCGATATAAACAATTTCACAAGAGAGATAATAGATAGTATATATAGAGTGTAATGAAGGAGAAACAAATGGAAACAGTGAAAAAAATGAACAGTTATTTGGCGGATTTAGCAGTTATGAATGTGAAGCTTCACAATCTACACTGGAATGTAGTAGGAAAGCAATTTGTAAGCATTCACAAGTTCACAGAAGAGTTGTATGAAGACCTTTTTGAAAAGTATGATGCAGTAGCAGAAGAATTAAAAATGCTTGGTGAGATACCTGCCAGTACAATGGTAGAGTACCTTAAGATTACTGATGTTAAGGAAGAATCTCCCAGGGCATTTACTGTAGAGGAGGTCTTGGATCATTTAGTATCTGACTTAAATATACTCAAGACAAAGGCTCTCCATATAAGGAAATCAGCTTCAGAAGAGGATAGTTTTGCTGTTGCTAATATGATGGAGGACCATAGTAGTGAATACAACAAGAATTTATGGTTTCTTAAAGCCATGTTAGCCGCTTAAAAATGATATAACCTTTGGCCCTCCTTGCTTCTTATGGGGTAAGTGAGGGTCATACTACTTTCTTTAGCTCCGTAGCAAAGGAGGTTAATCCTGAGTTTTTGAGCATCACCAGTTTTTGAAGTTTGTCGTTATAGTATTTCTTAAGACAGTGGCTTGCCCCATGACTGACGCAATCCAAAGCACAGACAACGACATCAGCACTACATGTTAAATTCTTAAGATAATGAAAGGATTGTTCCAGACCTCCATCATGATGAGTAAATTCTCCATTCATAGATTCCACCAATGATTTGCAATAGGGGATCATTGATAATCTCCCTCCTACTAACAAAACCTTTTTACCTTGTAGATCAGAATTACCAAAAATAGGACAACTTTCTTGACAGGAGGATTCCTTCTGTTGGCTTTGAGACCATTCCAACTGTAAAAGCTTATTATATTCTTCCATACTTAGAAGAGTTTCTTTGTATTGAGCTAATTTGTCTTTAAGATGTTGGTTATGTTTTTGACTAAGAGCTAATTGAGATTCTAAATCATTATTAGTCTTAACTTCTTGGTTCAAGTCCGTTAAGGTACGGACTTTATTCTTAAGATTCTGATTTTCAATTATCAATTCCTCTTTATGACAAAAATATTCATTTCGTTCTTTTTGTAATCGATTAAGGCTTGTTTTTAGTTCTTTAATGTCTTCAAGTGTTTTTGATAACTCTGTTTTAAGGGAGATTCTTTCTAATTTGTTTTTCTGAATGTCCGCCCCTGCTTTGTGGGACATCATGTGGACTTCTCCGAAAATAACTTCCTTAATTTTTTCCGTGCAATGGGGATGGGATAATAAGGACCAATACGCCCCTGCAATGTCTCCCCTTTGAAAGGACTCTTCCCAAAAAAAGAGAAGATCATTCTCATTATCGATTCTCATAGATTGAAAGAGAGGAGCTGCAAATTTTTGATTTAACTTGTTTGTTATTTTACCATTGAGCTTTGAATTCTCGCCGAGGCATTTTACCGCTTCACTGTGTATTTGATAATCGGTGTAATCCTTTAGATCTACCTTGTAGGTCTTTTCTAGTAAGCTTTTCGTTTCTCCGATGGAGAGGCAGGTTCCGATGATAGAACAATGAAAAGTTCTATCTATATCTAAAATATTCTTTCTTCTCATGTATTGTCTCTATATTGTTAATCTGTATTAATTATAGGGATTCCTTTGAGAAATTGTCAACTATAAAGAGATGATGATTTTTTTGGTAATATTGATTATTATAGAAAGGAAGGATAATAATGAGGAGGTACAAAGTGTTTTTTTCTAAGAAAAAATATGATTTGGAAGTATCCGTTAAGGATATGTCCTGTGCTCATTGTGAATTACATGTTGGTCAAGCTATTGAAAAACTGAAAGGAGTCAAGAAGGCAGAGGCCAATAGAAAAAAAGAAAAAGCCTATGTGACATTTGAGAACGGTCAGTCTGTTGATCCTCAGACGGTGGTTGATGCTGTTAATGCTACAGGGTATAAGGCTAGCTTGATCTAATACTAAAGTCTGCCCTATTCCTATCCACTATTAGAGGAACAGAGCTTTCATTTATACACACAGTAATTAGATCGATTTTACTGGCAATTCTATACCACATATCCCTTTAATGAGCTTGGCCAAGTCCTCTATGAGTAGGCTTTTAGGATGGGTTGTCCTGTAAAAGAGGCCGATATTCCGTTTAAAGTCAGCTCCACTCACTTCTTTGTAGCGTATTCCTTTTTCTGGAAAATCAGGAATAGCCATGCGGGGAATGAGTGTGATCCCTGAGCCCATTCGAACCATTTGACGTAAAGTTTCTATACCAGTAGCTCTGAATTGCTTCCTTTCTTCAGCTCCATAGCGATAGCAAATTTCTATGGCCTGATCCCTAAAACAATGTCCGTCGTTGAGTAATAGCATATTTTCCCCATTCAGATCGTCAGGATAAATCTCTTCTTTTTGACTCCAGGAATGCTTTTCTGGAAAGGCAGCCCAGAAACTTTCTGAGAACAAAGGGATTTCTTTCATTCCCGGGATGTCTTGAGGAAGAGCAAGAAAGGCTATGTCCAATTCACCATTCTGAAGTTTTTGAATGAGATAGTTACTCTGCTCTTCCAATAGGTGAACCTGAACATGGGGAAACTCTTCAGTAATAGGCTCGCTTAGGCGGGGGAATAACCAAGGTCCCAGAGTGGGGAAGATGCCGATTTTCAGGATTCCCTGATAGGGGTCTTTTAGCGATTCCGCACAGCTTTGCAGTTCTTGCACATTGGCTAATATCTTTTTTGCAATGGGTAAGGCTTCCTCACCAAAGGCTGTAAGAATGACAGAACGGGTATTCCTTTCAAAGAGTGAACTTCCTAATTCTTCTTCTAATTTTTTTATTTGTCCACTTAAGGTCGGTTGGCTAACATAGCATTCTTCTGCAGCTATTCTAAAATGACCGGACTTCGCTACAGCCACGAAATATTCAATGTCTCTTAGATTCATAGTATTTCCTTATTGATAGATAATATCGAATAAACTGATAAAAATAAACGATTTCACAAGCTTTTTAAGAAATGATAAATATGAATCATCAATTAATTAAAGAGGAGTTCACATGGAAACGATCATTAATCAAACATTAACAGAGTTTACTGTTCAAGCCTATCACAAAGGAGAATTCAAAACTTTTACCGACAAGGATGTCCTCGGTAATTGGGCTATATTCTTTTTCTACCCAGCAGACTTTTCTTTTGTTTGTCCTACAGAATTAGGAGAAATGGCTGACAAGTATGATGAATTTCAAAAGATGGGTGTGGAAATCTATTCTGTAAGTACAGACACACATTTTGTCCACAAAGCATGGCACGACACTTCTGATACTGTTGGGAAGATTCAGTATCCTATGTTAGCTGATCCCGCAACAGTTCTGTCAAAAGCATTTGGTGTTTTTATCGAAGAAGAAGGACTTGCTTACAGGGGAACTTTCCTTGTTAATCCTGAAGGTCAGATCAAATTAGCAGAAATCAATGACAATGGAATTGGTCGTAATGCAGATGAATTAATGCGGAAAGTACAGGCCGCACAATTCATAGCTGCCCATCCTAATGAAGTCTGTCCTTCTAGCTGGAAGCCAGGAGAAGCGACTCTTGAACCGGGCTTAGATTTGGTTGGTAAGATTTAATTAAACAGCTATAGGAGGTCAACATGAAGCAAGAATTAATGGATCAATTAAAAGTCCACTTTCAAAGTTTGGAATCCTCCATCACTCTTCAGCTCTATTCTAGCAAGCATGACAAACAAGAAGAGCTAAAGACTATGTTATCTGAGGTGGCCTCCTGTTCGCCTCAGATACAAATGGTGGAAGTTCCTGATTCCAAAGAAGTCCCTAGCTTCACCATCTTAAAAGAGGGGGAATATCTAGGGATTACCTTTCAGGGCATCCCCGGAGGGCATGAGTTCACAAGCCTTATTTTGGCGATTTTGAATGTGGACAATAAGGGGAAGTTACCAGACCAGGGTATGATAAACCAAATAAAAGCCTTAAATGGCCCGGTAAAGATCCGAACTTATATTAGTTTATCCTGCACTAATTGTCCTGAGGTCGTTCAGACTCTTAATTTATTCGCCTATCTGAATCCCTTAATTGATCATACTATGATTGATGGGGGATTGGTTCAGGATGAAATAGCTTCCCTGGGGATATTAGGAGTTCCTGCTGTCTTTATCGGTGAGGAATTGATACATTCCGGGAAAGCCGGACTGGTAGAGCTGTTGTCCGTATTACAAGAAAAACTTGGCTCAAAGGCTGGCTCAGAAGAAGCACAAGAATATGAAGAGCTGGATGTGGCTATCATCGGAGGAGGGCCTGCTGGCTGTGCGGCAGCTATCTATGCTGCCAGGAAAGGACTAAAAACAGGTATCATAGCTGGACGAATAGGGGGGCAGGTCAATGATACTAAGGATATAGCAAATTTAATATCTGTTCCCCTAACGACAGGCTCCTCTTTAAGCCATGCCCTTCGTCAGCATAGTAACGACTATGATATAAGTTTGTGGGAAAACCGGACCGTTTCTGCTTTGGAAGTGGGAGCTGTACATAAAATCAAAACATCCATCAATGAAACCTTTTCTGCCAAACAAGTGATTGTGGCTACCGGTGCCTCTTGGCGGAAAATGGGAATCCCCGGTGAAGAAGAATACATTGGGAAAGGGGTAGCTTTCTGTCCTCATTGTGATGGTCCTTTCTTTAAAGGGAAAAAGGTAGCCGTTATTGGTGGGGGGAATTCTGGTGTTGAAGCTGCGATTGATCTGGCCGGAATCTGTTCCCATGTTGTATTGATCGAGTTTGGAGAGGCCTTAAAAGCAGACACCGTTCTGGTTAAAAGAGCGGAAAGCTTGAAAAATCTTACCATAAAAGTGAATACACAAACTCAGGAAGTGCGCGGCGATGGTTCTAAGGTGACTTCACTCATTGCAGAAGATAGAACGAGTCATGTTCAGGAAGAGCATATTCTGGATGGTGTTTTTGTTCAAATTGGATTGATTCCTAATAGTAAGAATCTATCAGATGAGATTGAGAAAAACAAATTTGGTGAGATTCTTGTGGATAAGAAAGGCAGGACTAATCTAAAGGGCATCTATGCCGCTGGTGATGTAACAGATGTGGCTTATAAGCAAATTGTCATTGCCATGGGGGAAGGAGCCAAAGCTTCATTAGCTGCGTTTGAGGACAGCATACGGCAATAATTAAATCTTAATCCACATTGGATTTTAAGGGTTAAGATATTCTTTATATCTAATATAAAGCCATCTGTTTTATTACAGGTGGCTTTTGTTTATATAAGATATCCGCTAGGGCGAACAAGAAAAATTTAAGTCACAGTAAAAAGTAATAAGTTTGTCTGAGTTTCTTGTAGACCTAGGACCTACTCTGATCAATATAAAAGCTCAGACCTTTTAGGCAAAAAAGTCTGACAAAAATGGGTAAAAGGTCAGACAAAACAGGTAAAAAGGTCTGACGTTTTTATAAAAAAAGAACTGTCACTTAGGAAAGCGACAGTCCCCTTTATTAGTATATAACAATGAACAAAATTAAATAGCAGAAGTATAGAGTTCTTCCACTTTGTCCCAATTGATTACAGCAAAGAAGTTTTCAATATATTCGGGTCTCTTGTTCTGATAGTTAAGGTAATAAGCATGTTCCCATACATCCAAACCTAGAATGGGGGTATCACCTAAGCTAAGAGGACTATCTTGGTTTGCCGTTGAGTAGACTTTAAGTTTTTTGTCGCTTCCTACGACTAACCATGCCCATCCAGAACCAAATCTGGTAGCTGCTGCTTTAGAAAAAGTGTCTTTAAAAGAATCAAAACCACCTAGTTCTGAATCAATGGCTGCCTTAACCTTGCCTACAGGAGCTTTGGCTCCCTCTTTGCTGAGGATCTGCCAGAATAGACTATGATTAGCATGTCCGCCTCCGTTATTCTGAACCGCTGTTTTAATATCAGCTGGTAGCTTGCTTAAGTCGCTTAGTAAATCTTCTATAGATTTTCCTGCTACAGATGATCCTTCTACAGCAGCATTTAATTTGCTAACGTATCCTGAATGGTGCTTTCCGTGGTGTATTTCCATAGTTTTAGCATCAATATGTGGTTCCAATGCATCAAAGGCATAGGGTAATTCGGGTAAAGTAAAAGCCATTATTATTCTCCTTAATTAATGTTTATTCTCTATTCTGAAACTAATAAATATTATCAAAATGGTCAAATTAATCTTTATCAATTAATTAAGGTATTTTGTTCATTATTATTGGAATTAGTAAGTATTTGTAATGTAGGTATTAAGGGTGAGGGGAGATAGCACAGAGTGTCTTTAAATCTCTGTGCTATTATTTGATTTTCAGCTTATAGGAAGGTTTTAATGCCTTCTTCGAAGGAAGTTGGTGTAGATCCAATTAATGTTTCCAAGTCCTTAGAATAGGGGGACAAATTCCCTGCATTAATAGTCTTTTGGATTTCCATGACGAACCAGATTGTATTGTCATCAAGACCAGCTTTCTTCAGGCCTTCATTCATGTCTTCCAGGGATATATCGACAGACTTAATGTCTTTGTTTCCTATCTTGCTTAAGGAGACTGCCATATCTTGATAGGTCATATTTAGTCCTGTTAATTCATAAATCTTTTTTGAATGACCTTCTGTTGTCAGTACTTTTACAGCCGCCTTCGCATAATCTGATCTAGTGGCCGGACTGAATGATTGACCATTGGAAGCGGATATCAGCTGTCCTGTTTCTAATGCTTGTTGAGCATCTTGTAGGAAGTTTTCAATGTACCAGTTATTTCTTAGTAGTACATAGTCTAAGCCGGATTCCTTTAAGGCTTGTTCTGTGGCTTTATGTTCTGGTGCTAGAAAGCTTGTGGAATTATCAGCATCAGTAATACTGGTGTATATTACTTGTTTTACACCAGCCTCTTTTGCTGCATTGATGGCGTTTTTATGTTGATCTGTTCTTTTACCCACTTCACTGCTTGATATGAGTAGTAGTTTATCAGCACCTGTGAAAGCTTTAACTAGAGAGGCTTTGTCTTCATAGCTTCCGTATTGTGGTGTTAGACCTAATTCCTTTAGTGTCTTAGCTTTTTCTTCAGATCTGGCTAGTGGCAATATAGATTCTGGTTTGATACCAGCCTCTAATAGATGTTTAATTACAAAGTTTCCCAGTTGACCTGTTGAACCGGTAATAGCATATGTCATTGTATTCTCCTTATTAATAGTAAGTACTTACTATAATATAGTGCTAACAAATAGTAAGTGACAAGTTATTTTTTTTAATGTATCTTCTAATTAGGATATTTTTTATGAAGAAAGAAGAATTTGATTACAATGTGTTCTATGAAAAATGTATCTCCAGGGGATATTTTGAACAAATTACCAGCCGTTGGGCTGTCCTTATATTAGCTAAGCTTGGGGAAGGGGAGTTCCGTTTTCGTGAGTTATACCGGGCTATTCAGGGGATAAGTGAAAGAATGCTGTCCAAAAATCTCAAGTCATTGGAGCAACTTAAGTTAGTCTATCGTAGTGAGGCTAAAGATGATTCCAACAAAGTGACTTATGGATTAAGTGAATCAGGTAAAAGGCTATCTCAGTCTCTCATGGCTTTCATTGAGCAATTATACACAGAGCTGGATAATATGTGATTGGATCAGGTTCTAGCTTTTATTGTATCCCCTGATGGCAAGGGAAGCTAAGGCCTCTTATGAAAAGGGCCTTAGAAAATCAAGTTATTGTCCATTCTTTGAATAAGCGGCTTCAACAGCGTCTTTCTGTGATCTCCACCATTGTTCATTATTCTTGTACCATTCTATGGTTTTACTTAAACCTTCTCTAAAATCAGTATGAATAGGTTTCCATCCTAATTCTGTCTGTAATTTAGAAGAATCTATTCCATAACGTCTATCATGACCTGGGCGATCCTTGACATGATCATAGGCATTTCCAGGTTGTCCCATCAATTCCAGGATCATTTCCATTACGGTTTTATTATCCTTTTCCCCATCTGCTCCAATAAGGTAGGTTTCACCAATCGTTCCTTTGGTAAGTACTAACCAAACGGCTCGTGAATGATCATCTGTATGAATCCAATCCCTAACATTCTTTCCCTCGCCATATAGTTTGGGTTTAATGCCACAGAGAATATTAGTAATCTGTCTGGGAATGTATTTTTCGATATGCTGATAAGGACCGTAATTATTAGAACAATTGGATATAGTTCCTTTAAGGCCAAAAGACCGTATCCATGCTTTTACTAACAAATCAGATCCTGCTTTGCTGGCAGAGTAGGGGCTTGAGGGATTATAAGGAGTGGTTTCCGTAAAGATTTCTCCCGGCCCTGTCCCACTATGGGGCAATTCTTCACGTAAAGGTAAATCGCCATAGACTTCATCTGTTGATACATGATGGTAACGAACATTGTATTTTCGACAAGCTTCCAATAAGACATAAGTCCCTACCAAATTAGTATGGATAAAAGGATAGGGGTTCTCAAGGGAATTATCATTATGGGATTCAGCTGCATAATGGACAACGGCATCGGTTTCCTTGACAAGACTATCCACTAAGTCTACATCGGCAATATCTCCCTTAACAAAGGTAAACCTATCTTCGGGAAGACCTGAGAGATTCTCTTTATTCCCTGCATAGGTTAATTTATCCAGTACAGTCACATGTATATCTGCATGGTTTGTTATCAGGTAGTGGACAAAATTGGAGCCAATGAATCCTGCTCCCCCGGTAACGATTATTTTCTGCATTTACTTTCCTTATTTTTACTAGGTCAAATATCTGACAATGCTATTCTACAGGGAGAAAGTCTGATCAGGCAACCGTCTTTTAATCTGTTGTAACAGACTTGGCCAAGTTGCGTGGTTGATCCACATCTCTCCCTAGATGATTGGCTATATAATAGCTAAGCAGTTGAAGTGGAATAACATTCAATAGCGGCATTAGAACTTCTTCTGACTGTGGTACAATAAAATAGTCATCTGCCAATGTTTTTATTCTATTATCCTGAGAATCGGTAATGACGATTATTTTTCCCTTTCTTGCTTTTACTTCCTGCATATTACTTAAGGATTTTTCGAAGGTTTCCCCTTCTGAGACAATGAATACACTAGGTGTCTTTTCATCCACTAAGGCGAGTGGGCCATGTTTAAGACCTCCAGAGGAAAATCCTTCTGCATGGATATAGCTAATTTCTTTTAACTTAAGCGCTCCTTCCAGGGCAATAGGATAGTTAAGGCCTCTTGCCAAAAAGAGAAAACTACTGGCTGAAGAATATTTTTCTGCTATCTGTTTGATTTTATGAGCCTGATCCAGAATCTGTTGTACCTTGGCTGGTATATCAGATAGGGCTTTGACTAGAATTTTTCCATAACTTATGGGTACATCTTTTTTTCGTCCTAAGAGCAGCGCTAATAAGGTTAGTGCCATTATTTGTGCAGTAAAGGCTTTTGTACTAGCTACGGAGACTTCCTGGCCTCCATGGGTATAGACTCCCCCTTCTGTAAGACGAGCCAGGGTTGACCCTACCACATTAATGATACCCAGGACTCTTCCCCCTTTATTTTGGATCTCTTTTACTGCTGTGATCGTATCCGCCGTTTCACCTGATTGACTTATGGCTAAATAGAGAGTGTTTTTCTTTACAATGGGATTACTAAAACGTAATTCTGAGGCATCAAGAACTTGTGTCGGTATGCGTGCAAGACGTTCAATGATTTGGGATCCCACCATACCGGCATAATAGGCTGTTCCCATTCCAATTATGTGTATATTTTCTATATCAAAGAAGTCTCGAGTGTCTAAATTTAACCCCCCTAGTTTAGCAGAGCCAAATTCTGCTTGCAAACGTCCCCCTTCTCCCATGGCTCTGCTTAGAGAACGAGGTTGTTCAAATATTTCCTTGAGTAAAAAGTGATCAAAACCTTCTTTGCTGATTGTCGTACTTTGGGCATCAATAGTTTCAGGTTGTTTGAAGACTTCCTTATAATGTCTATCCAGAGTTTTGTATTCTTTTGCTTTGACAACAATCATATCCCCATCATCAAGGTAGATTGCCTGTCGTGATAATCCAATAAAGGCAGAGGCATCGGATGCTAGAATACTTTCTCCATCACCTACCCCTAGAATCAGGGGAGAGCCATTTCTAGCGCCAATAAGAATATCAGGATAATCCTTAAAGAGAGCAATAACACCATAAGTGCCATCAATTCTGTCGAGAGCTTTTTGTACAGCGACTTCAGGATCCTCGTCCAGATAGTAATCAATGAGATGGGCCAAGACTTCAGAATCTGTATCACTAGAAAAGCTTATGCCCTTTTCTATGAGTTCCTCTTTTAAGGAGGTAAAGTTATCGATTATCCCATTGTGTACTATGGCAACCCTTTCTTTGTAGCTAATATGGGGATGGGCATTGGTATCACTAACACCCCCATGGGTTGCCCATCTTGTATGACCAATTCCTAAGGGAGAGTTCAGCTTCTCTGGAACCTCTTGAATGAGATTTGCCAGTTTTCCTTCTTTCTTATAGATTTTAATTTTTTTGTTAGTGAGAATACTAATTCCAGAAGAATCATAACCTCTATATTCTAGTTGTCTTAGTCCTTGCAATAGCACAGATGATGCTTTTCGTGGTCCCAGATATCCAACAATTCCACACATGTTGATTGAACTCCTTATCCGTAAATAATGCGGCGAATTTGCCTTGTAGTGAGGGGATTACCTAAAAATAGACGTTGTTCTATCTCTTTATGAATAAGATCGTAGATTTCATTATTTTTGAGCCCATCCTTTTGAAGTTCATAATGACGTCTCTGGATATATTCCTCCTGATTCTCTGAAAAGTACTCCAAGATATCTCCTATAAGATTCTTCATTTGAGTTTTATCCAGAGGATAGGATTCTAATAGATAGGTTAAGTATTCCTCATGCATAATCTTTATATAGACCTATTAACTGAGAAAAGCAATAAATGTGGAAAAATCTGCCCGATAATGGGCAGGTTATAGGATTTCTTTTAGTTCTTCTTTTGAAAAAGAGTATTCCGAACCACAATTATGACAGTTAAGGACTAAGGGGAATGGTCCTTGAGTCGATATTTCTTTTTTATCTTTCTTAGGTAAGCTTTTGAGAAAGGAGCCAAATCTGTCCTTCGAACAAGGGCAGAAGAACTCTATAGGTTTGTTGCCGATGATTTGGGGGGAGAAATGCTTAAAGTCTTCAAACAATATGTTTACCACGTCTTCCCCATTAGCCATTTGTTTGGCTATGGATATTTTATCAAATAAAAGGGAAGTTATTTCATCCAGCCTTTCTTGACTTGTTCCGGGCATAGACTGTATTAAAAGTCCTCCTGCAGAACTTACATTTCCTTCTTTATCAAAAAGAATGGACAGTTCAAGTGCTGTAGGTAATTGTTCACTTTGTGTGAAATAGTAGGCTAAATCTTTGGCTATTGAACCATATTGCAGTTCTACAGTACCAGTGAATGGCTGGGAATCTTCAGAGACATATTTGGTAAAGGATAAGGTCCCCTTACCTATAAAAGGGCTTGTATCAAAACTTTCCAGTTCCTTGTCTAAGGGAATATTGTCGTTTTTTAAGTACCCACGTACATGTCCATCATAATTGGATTCAACAAATATTCCTTCAACAGGACCATTGCATTTCACATCAAAAGCGACTCTATCTCCTCCTTTTAGGTTTGAAGTCAATAAAGCACCTGCTAAATAGGATTGTCCAAGAATCAATGTTTCCAGGATTCCCAGGTTGTGGTTTTCTTTCATTTCACGAATCATAGCAGTCCCATGAACTATGGCACCTCTGAATTGTCCTTTATCAAGAAAGAAATTGAACATTTTATCCTCGTTATGCTGAGGATCTTCATAGCGTCTAATCATGGTAATCAAAATACTTGACCCCCTCTCTTAAGTCAACAAGAAAGGGGGGTAAGGAAGAAAAGTAAATTTATATGTCTAAATCAATTCGTACAGGACAATGATCTGAACCAAGAACTTGATTATATATGAGACAATCCTTTACTTTTGAAGAAAAAGATTGATTAACACAATGATAGTCAATACGCCACCCTATATTTCTCTCTCTGGCATTCATTCTGTAGGACCACCATGTATATTGGTGAGGTTCTTTGTTAAATAACCTGAAAGTATCTACATATCCCGCTTCCAGGAATTTGTCCATCCAAGCCCTTTCTTCAGGTAAATAACCGGGGTTCTTTACATTACTTTTTGGATTCGCCAAATCAATAGGTTTGTGTGCAATGTTATAATCGCCACAAATGAGCACATTTTTTCCACTGTTGACAATATTGGATGCATATTCTAACACGGCATCCAGATAAGCTAATTTATAATCAAGTCTCTTTCCTTTTTCTTGGGAATTGGGAAAGTAACTGTTAATCAAAATGTAATCTGTAAAATGAAGGGCTTGAAAGCGACCTTCTGAATCAAATTCTTCAATACCCAAATTCTCTACTTTTTGAGGTTCTTCTTTTGTATATGCTACAACACCTGAGTAACCTTTTTTTACCGCACTTGCCCAATAGGTATGATAGCCCTGGCGATTAAGAAAGTTTTCTGTTAACTGTTCTGGTTGGGCTTTTGTTTCCTGGAGAGCCAGAATATCTGGATCTATTTCATCCATCCAATCAAATAGACCTTTTTTTTCGGCAGCTCTGATTCCATTAACGTTCCATGTGTATATACTTTTCATATAGAAAAAGTAAGGTAAAAGAGGGATCTTATCAAGCTAATAAATTTCTCTTGCCAACCTGTTTATGTGTCCTTTAGAATTAGGTGTATTTTTGTCAGAAAATAAAGGGAGTAACTATGATCAAATGGGGAATCATTGGAGCTGGACGTATAGCTCATCTATTTGCTGAGAGTTTAAAATATTCAAAAACAGGTGAACTGTATGCGGTTGGTTCCCGTTCACTAGAAAAAGCCGAAGAATTTGCTGGTAAATATGGCGTTGGGAAAAGCTATGGTAGTTATGAGGATCTCCTTAGGGATCCTGAGGTTAATGCTATCTATGTGGCTACTCCACATAGCTTTCATAAGGAAAACACTTTGTTGTGCCTTAATCATGGTAAACATGTTTTATGTGAGAAGCCTTTTGCTATTAATCATGCAGAATCTCTTGAAATGATTAATTTGGCAAAAGAAAAGGGTTTGTTTTTAATGGAAGCCTTTTGGTCTCGCTATATACCTGGATTAATTGAAGCTAGATCAATAATCCAGTCTGGTAAGATTGGAAAAGTAACAGATTGTGAAGCATCTTTTGTTCTTGATCACGATGGTGATGTGGAAGATCGATTATTAAATAAAAAATTAGGCGGTGGTGCTTTATTGGATATGGGCGTTTATCCTATCAATATAACCCAATGGCTCCTTGGTACTATATCATTAAAAGATCAAAAAGCTGTCATAGGTAAAACTGGTGTTGATATTGACGATGATCTTATAACCAGCTACGAAAGTGGGGCTCGGGGAAAATTACACTTTGATATGCATACTCCTTTTGAAGCTAAAGGAAAGTTCATTGGAACGGAAGGGACTTTAGAAATCGTTTCTCCCTTGTTTAAGCCTCAAGAGTTAATTATTACACAAGATGGTAAATCTCAACATCTTAAATACCCATTCGATGGACCAGGGTATCAGTTCGAAGCAGATCACTTTGCAGAATGTCTAGAAAAAGGATTATTGGAAAGTCCTGAAATGACACATGAAGAAACATTACAAATCATGAAATTTATGGATGATACTAGAGCAAAATGGGGCTTAGTCTATCCTGGTGAGGAATAATTTTTTAATCTTAGTGTTCCTGTTATTATTAACAGGAACACTTAGTGCTGTAAATGAAAATCCCATAAATGGTGTAGGTCTACAGTTTCGAATTACTCCTGATATTTTGGTCAGTGAGGATGCTTTCTGGGCAGAAGTCGACAAGCATACTGCTGAGGTCCTCTCTGAAAATAAGAGAATACGTTTCGTTATCTTTCCAGAATATATTGGTGTTCTCTATAGTTTGGCCAAGTATCAAATTTATTGGAAAGAGGCTAGTACATTTCAAGAAGCATTTGAGCTCATTTCTAAAGAGAAGCAATATTCTAGTATGAGAGAATTCTTTATTGATACTAGTGTAGACGTCCAAACAGAATGGAACCATTTTGCAAAATTAGCAAAGAAATATAATGTCTATATATTGAGCGGATCCTATTTCCATTATGACAACGAACACCATAAGTTAACAAACAGAGGGACTGTATATACTCCTGGAGGTGATGTTCTCTATGAGCAGGATAAAGTATACCTTACTCCTTTTGAAAAAGATATTTGCAATTTAGATCCCGGAAATATTGCTGATGCTCATTCCTTTTTGATTGATGATAAACTTGTGTCTTTTACAATATGTCGGGATACTTTTTTTGAAGAATGGGAAGATCAATTCCCTAATCCTGATTTATGGATTGATATTAAAGCCAATGGTGAAATTTATGGTTCTGAACAAAGAGATCTTTTTGAGAGGGCATTACCTGCTAGAGTTAAATCCTCTGGAACTCCTGTTGGTGTAACGGTTTGTTTAACTGGATATTTCCTGGATTTCCTTTGGGAAGGGGTTAGTCGTGTGGATGTTCCTTTCCTGGCTGGACCTGTTCAACAAGCTAGTTCCTCTTCGGGAAATGATGTTATTAATTTTATCTTTTAACCATTGAGTTTATCATCGGCTTGAGATTGGTCAAGGGACGAAATATTATCCTCTGGAAAAATTGAGTTTGTTCATATGAACTATACTGAAAGGTAAGATCTAAACAATCAAAGCTGTATATTGGATCGTTAATTGCTGTTGCCAAAGTTAAGTATTGTTATTAGAATAGCGCCCTTATGAAATATATGGGATTAGATTTTGGAACCTCAAATTCTGTGGCTGGTTTTGGCATAGATCAAGAAGTTAGTGTTGTACCTATCGATGATCAAGGTAAAGGTGTAATGCCTAGTACTTTATTTTATCATACAGATTTAGAGACTTATTTTTTTGGTAATACTGCTAATAATATGCATAAGATAGGAACCTCAGGACGTTATCTGAAGTCGTTAAAAAGTATTTTAGGCTCTTCTCTTCAAAACCATCAAACCCGTATTGGTTCTAAAGAGATCCCCTTAACCCAGTTGATTGCCATTTATATTAATAATATTAAAAACAAAGTGGAAGCTCATTATAATAGTCCCATTGATTCTGTTGTAGCCGGTCGTCCGGTTTTTTATTCTAATGTAAGCAGGGAAGTTGATAAGGCCTCTGAACGGGCCTATGAGGATATCTTAAGATCAATTGGTTTTAAAAATATCTTATTTGAATACGAACCTATCGCTGCGGCCTATAGTTATGAACAAGATCTTCAGGAAGAGACTCTAGCACTGATAGTAGATTTGGGTGGGGGAACTTCAGATTTTTCGTTAGTAAGACTTCACCCTAAAATTGATAAAAAGGAAAGGGCTCAGAACATCCTGGGTTATCATAGTGTTCATGTAGCAGGAGATGATTTTGATAGGGAAGTAAATCTGGCTACTATCATGACCCATCTAGGATATAAAAAGAACATGGATAATGGTAGACCTGTTCCTCATTGGATTTATACAGAGCTGTCTACATGGGAAAAGATCAATCTTTTTATGCAAAACAACTCTAATCATATGCTATTGGATGAATTGACAAAACAACAAAAAAACAAAGTAGATTTCATAAATTTAAAATATGTCGTTGATAATCAACTGCCCTACTATTTATTAGGAGCCTCTGAGCAGGTCAAAATTGGATTATCTGGTGATAATGAAATTCATAAAGAAATAAAGTTGTTCAATCCGGCCATTAATATTCAATGGAATATAGATCAATTTAACAACGCCATTAATCATTTAAGTGAAAAAATTATACAGGCTCTGGAAGAAACATTACGACAAGGTGGGGTCACCCCTAAAGATGTCCGTACCATCTTTTTTACTGGCGGAACATCTCAAATTCCTTTAATACGAGATCGGATACTCAGTTTATGTTCCCAATCAAAGGTCATAGAAGGGGATACCTTTAGTAGTGTTGGACACGGATTAACATTAAAGGCAAGAGAGTTATTCGCTTAGCTTTATTTCTGCCTCTTCCCAAGTGAGAAGACAATCTTCTAAGTCTTTATGTAGTTTTTCTAACTCATCTTGAATTTCTCGACTTTTAATGGGGTCTGAATATATCTCAGGACTTGCTAGACTCTTCTCCTTATCTTGAATAACAAGTTCTATATGGGAGATTTTATTTTGTGAATCTTCGGATATCCGTTCCCATTTTTTGCGTTCCTTCTTCAATTCTTTCTGTCTTAAATGTTCTTCTTTCCCTGATGATAAATCTTCTAGAGTGGATTTTGATTCCTGAACTAACTCAGACCTAGTCGTCTCGCCTTTGGCTTCTGCCTCCAGACGATATCGATAATACTGATAGTCTCCAGGAAATAAACGAGGACCATTTACTGATAATTCCAGTACAGAAGTGGCTAGTTTTTCAATAAAGTACCTATCATGACTAACAAACAATAAGGTTCCCTCATATTCTTTTAAGGCTTCCAGGAGTACGTCTTTACTGGTTAGATCTAAATGATTAGTCGGCTCATCCAAAATAAGGAGGTTTGCAGGACTTAGTAAAAGCTTAAGTAGGCTTAACCTGCTTTTTTCTCCACCAGATAACACTGAAACCTGTTTAAAAACATCGTCACCTTTGAATAAAAAAGCACCCAGTAAGTTACGAAGTTGAGGTAACATACTGGTTGGACTTGAGCTTTCCAGTTCTTCTAAAATAGTATTTGATGGTTTTAATTTATTTTCATGATCTTGACTGAAATAACCGATTTTTACATCAGTTCCCCATTTAACGGTACCTTGGAAGTTTGTGTCCTCACCAGCTAAAATCCGCATTAAAGTAGACTTTCCTGCACCATTAACACCAGTTATAACCAACTTCTCCCCTCGGGTTAGATTTAAATTGACATCGACTAAAACTTTGTGGTTTCCATAGGATTTATTCAGATTTTCCAAATCTAATACTTGCTTGCCTGAATGTGGAGGAGGAGGAAAATGAAAATGTATGGGAATCATTCCTTCTGGTATTTGAATAAGTTGGATTTTATCTCGTTGTTTTATACGGCTTTGTACCAACTTTGCTTTACTGGCATTATATCTAAATCGACTAATAAAATCATCGAGCTTTTGTAACTCCTCCTGTTGTTTCTCATATTCAGACATAAGAGATTTCAGTTCTTCTTCTCTTTTACTCTGATATTGGGAGTAGTTTCCTTTGTATATCTCCAATCCACCATGAAAAACTTCGATAACTTGATTTACACATTGGTCAAGAAAGTGTCTATCATGACTAACCAATAGAAATCCTCCCTCATAAGCTGAAAGAAAACTTTGGAGCCAATCTTTTGCCTCTATATCTAAATAGTTAGTTGGTTCGTCTAAAAGAAGGAAATCTGGATGTTCAAGCAATACCTTGGCGAGGGCAATACGCATTTGCCAGCCACCAGAGAAGGAAGCCGCTTCTTTATTATAATCATCGCTCTTAAATCCTAAACCATTTAGGATAGTACCAATGGATTGATCTTTTTCATAATACCCGCTGTGGAGAATGGTTTCTTGGAGGTTATGATGGTCCAGAATCAACTGGGACTGTTTGTCTGGATCCTTTTCCGTTGCTAGTTGCTCTGCTATTTTATGGGCTTGTATCTCAAGCTCTTTATAGAAACTATAGGCTTTCTCCGTTTCTTCCCACAGAGAAAGACCGTTTTCTGCTTCTAAACCACCTTGTGGTAGATATCCTAATCTAAAGTCTTTTGATAATGAGACCGTTCCTGAATCGATGCTCACTATCCCAGCAACGATTTTTAGTAAAGTTGATTTTCCAGCTCCATTAGCACCAGATAGGGCAGATTTAACCTCTTTTGATAGTTGGAGAGATACCTCTTTTAATATATCCCTATCACCAAATGCTAGAGAGACTTTAGTTAATTGGATCACTTATTGCTCCGAGTAGTTAAAGAATACAACTGTGGGACTAAAAGCTTCATCATAGATCATATCCCCTCGCATATTTTTATTAGGGACATAGACGAGTTGGATTCCTGATGACGTATAGTTAAACATAAACACAACAGATTTAGATCCTGTTAAACTATCAAAATTAAGGGTCATTGCCCCTTGATAGTTGTGTTTCATTTGGGAAGAGAGGAAGACATCAAAACGCACAAAGCCTTTTCCTGTTAACCCCTGTGGTATAACGTCTGGTACTAGTCTGTTATAGTCTTGCCAGTTGAATTGATTATTATCATCAAAAACAAGGGTTCCATAGGCTGTACTTGTAAGTAATTTGCCCTTGCTAATTAGTGTATTATATTCTACCTGTCTTCTTGTTTTTTCTTTTAGGATTATTTCCTGTATATCTTGGTCTGTACGTATGAATACTTCTGAATATTCTCGACCATTATAATTATACTGAACACTTATTTTTTTATCCCCATAAAACCTTATTTGTATTTTGGTTCCCATTGCCGCGTAATGGCTATATCCTAATTTCGCTATATCCGTATATTCTTCTGTTAAGCTTCGATTGGGCAGAACAATAGAAATTTGTTTTGTATCACGTAGTGGAAAGAGGCCATATTCAGGTCTAAATTCATTTAAATCAATGGTTCCCTGATTCATCATGGAAAGAAAATATTCTGGTCTCCAAGTATTATTCAGGAATGTTTCAACAAGTGGGTTTGCTTCTTTTTCCTCTACGATGGCTTCGGCATTAGCATCATTTGTATACGGTTTTAAGTAGGATCCATAAGTCCAACCAGTATAACCATCTTCAGTTAACACATAGAACCAATATTCATCAAAAGAGCCAATCTTTTCCTTCTCCTTAGATTGTCCTATGACTTTTACTTCTTGATTTTCTCTAAGTTTGTAAACACGTTCAGAGTCTGCTCTTTTATCATCTCTTATAGCGTGCCCGGCTTTCTCACTTATTCCATAGTAGCTTATATAGGGAGTGAATTGCTTTTTATAGTCTTTAGCCTCTTGTTCTTTTTCAGAAAAATGAATTCGCCATTTATCAAGTTCATATTCATCTTTTGAAGAGGGTTGCATTACTGTATAAGTATCTCTTATGTTACTTTCTCTAAGAACCCAAACATATGATCCTGTTGGAAGAACCTCTTCATTGTCAGACCACAAAATAACACCATAACCAATTTTACGTGGTCCACAGGAGTTTAATGTTAATAGAAGTCCTAATAGTATTAGGAAAGTATAAGATGATTTCTTTATTCTCACTTGTCATTACCTTTTTCGTAAGTTAATCTCTGACGGGTAGTATATCAAGGGTTTTCTAATTGGAAAAGGTGATACCAAAAGGTAAGGTGAATGTGAAAGAAAAGATAATTGAATTGATGAAGTTATTAGTATCAACACCAGCTTATGATCCTCAAGCAGGTGGCACAGGTGAATTTGAAAAAGCTGAGAAACTGAAACAATATTTAATAGGTCATGGCTTATTAAATATAGAGGAATGGCCTTGTACAGATAAACATGTTCCTTCAGGAATTCGTCCTAATTTTGCTGTCACCTTACCAGGAAGTCCACTTGAGGGACCCACGTTATGGATACTTTCTCATTTAGATGTTGTTCCTCCTGGAGACTTAAGTAAATGGAATCAGGATCCCTTCTCTTTATATATTGAAGGTGACACTCTTATCGGTCGAGGGGTTGAAGATAATCATCATGGCTTAGTTGCCTCTGTAATGGCCGCTTTGGAGATTGTGACTAAAGGTCAAAAATTGAAATATCGAACAAAGTTACTTTTTGTATCAGATGAAGAAGTAAGCAATGAATTTGGTATTCTGCATGTATTGAAACAAAAAGGTGTTTTTAATTCATCTGATATGGCTTTAGTTCCAGATGGTGGTAATCCTGAGGGTAATGAGATTTGTATTGCTGAAAAAGGGATACTCTGGCTTAAAATATCTGTGAAAGGAAAGCAATGTCATGGTTCCATGCCTGATGAAGGTATCAATGCTCTGGCTGAAATATCACAAATTATCCATAATCTAAAGTCAGGGCTTGAATTAAACTTCCCAAATACCAATGATCTTTTTAATCCAAGTAGAAGTACTTTTGAACCTACAAAGCTTGAGTTTCCTGATGTTAGTATAAATACTATTCCCGGGGAAATGGCTGTCTATTTTGATTGTAGAATTTTACCTGAATATACTATCGAGCAAGTTATGTCCTGGATCCATTCTCATCTAGATCATGAAGGGAAAACTTTAAAATCAAGAGTTGAAGTTTCAATATTTGATTCCGTAGCTGCTTCCTCAACAGCCAGTAATGCTTTAATTGTTCGAGAGTTAGGTTCTGCTCTATCTCAGATGGATATAGAACCAAAGTTAATTGGTGTGGGGGGGGGAACTGTTGCCAGTTATTTAAGAAGAGAGGGGATTGATGCAGCCGTTTGGTCAACTATTGCTGATTCTGCTCATCAACCAAACGAATACACTTCCCTCAAATCCATTGTTAAAGATAGTGAAATTATTGTGAAGCTCTTAACGCAAGAATGAATGCTCCAGTAATACCAGCTAAGTCTTCTAATTGTGGTGGAACTATCCAGTTCGATAGATCTCCTTTCAAATGAGGATGTGAAATATAATCAGCGGCTTTCTTTTTTACTAGTTCTCTTACTTTAGTAAAAAGATGCCTTTGATGCATGACTCCCCCACCAAGGATGATTTTTTCAGGACTTAAAATCATCAATAAATTGGTTAATCCCTGTGCTATATACTCTGCCTCTAGATTCCATGCTTCATGGTCTGATGGAAGATCTTTGCCTGGCATATTCCACCGTCCTTCTAATGCCGGACCTGCAGCTAAGCCTTCCCAACAATTTTCATGGAAAGGACACGTCCCCTTATAGTTATCATTGTCAGCCTTAGTAATAAGCATATGACCAACTTCTGGGTGAATTAATCCTTGGAGAGGTTTTCCATCGATGACAATACCTCCACCAATACCCGTACCGATAGTTAGGTATATGAAGTTGTGACAACCTTTAGCAGCCCCCCATTCTCCTTCCCCTAGTGCGGCACCGTTGACATCAGTATCAAATACCATCGGTATTGGGAAATGCTCCTTCATTGTTCCAATAAAGTCTGTATTTTGCCATCCTTTCTTTGGTGTTGAAGTGATATATCCATAAGTATCCGAAGTCAATACAGGATCTAGTGGTCCGAATGAACCAATTCCCATTGCTGATATTTTCTGTTTTCTTTTTTCTTCTTGTTCTTTGAAGAATTGGATTGTTTTTTGTAGGGTATCTTTAGGATTCGTTGTTGGGAATCTGACTTCTTCCAGGATCTCATTTGGACCATGCCCAACTGCGCATACGAATTTTGTTCCCCCTGCTTCTATAGCTCCATATAAAGCTGACATTAATTCTCCTTTTCTTCAGTTTGATCAAATATTATAAGGACTCGACCCTGTTCAAAAATTTTATTGGCGAGTTTATCTTGTCGTATTTGGCGTACTGTTCTCTCTGGTATTACCAAATCAGTATTGTTGATACCATATATTTGAGTGGCAATAGTATATATTGGTTTTGAACCTATTCTATCATAGTATATATCCAAATTATCTAAATTGTTTGTTATTCCTACAACGCCCCATTGATTAACAAATTGTTCTTTAGTCATCCCCGGTTCATAGAGGATTTTGCCTTCATATGTCATTAACTTAGGATATAAACTTGGTTTATAACTAGCTTGAAAGGTCGATCCATATAAAGGTAGTTTCCCTTTGACATATATTACCATTCCCGTATATTGATCTGTCGGGGACCATTTAATATAAGATGGGGGAATCTGTTTGTGTTCTTTTATAGGGAAAGCCTTTGATAAATAGGGATAAAAAGGGAGCTTATATCTTAATTCAACAGCACTAAAATCTGGGAATAATCTTGATTGTACTAATTCTGTTTTAACAGCAAGTTCTGGTAATAATGATAAATACTGAGGATTATTAATGATCAATTCAGAATAGTTTGTTTGGGAATCAATAGTAAGCCCGGAAAGGCTATGTGATAAGTACATAGGTAAATCTTCATTGACATTATCTTCTGCTAATTGTTTTTGCATAGGAAGAAATCCATTTTCTTTATTCAGCACTTCTACAATTGTTATTTCTATTGCTTGTTTCTCCCAATCTATAGAACTAGTTATATTTTGTGTCCATGAATTCAGTGTGATAAAGACAAATAGATAGATAAAAGTTATTTTATTTAGACACAAAATATTACTCCTAAGGGACTTTTAGCTTCCAACCAATTTTTATAACATTTGTTGTGTTAAGATTATTTATTTTCCTTAGTTCCTCTATAGAAATCCCCCGAGATTGAGAAATACTCCACAGAGAATCTCCTGCCTTAACAGTGTATGTTGCTCCTGGGACCTCTTTATAAGAGGCAAAACTTTTGATAACACCAGTGTAAGTAGGTTTGTCTTTAAGATTAGGAATTAGGATTTTTTGCCCTAATTGCAATCTTCTAGGATTTAAACCTGTATTATATTGATAGAGCATCCCCAAAGTTATGTCATAATAATCGGCAATTTCGCTCAAAGTATCACCTGATTTTATTCTATATACATTAAAGGGGATCATTTCTGTTGAGTTCTGTAATAATTCATTGATTTTGGAGGAATAACTCTTAGGTACTTTTAGGAAATAGGTTTTAACAATTGGTGGAGTTATATGAAAGGATAGCTCACTGTTTAAGCTCTTTAATTCCTTGTAAGAGGCTCCTGATTTTTCCGACAAAATACGTAAATCAATAGCTTTTGTGACTTCTATTGGTGTCCAGTTCGTTTCTGTATTCCAGTTTGGTTGTATTTGATATTTCATTTTATGGCTTGCAATGTAGGATACCGCTAAAAGTTTAGGGATATAGTCTCTGGTCTCAATTGGTAATGCACCAATATCGGCTAGATGCCAATAATCATTGCTATTGTTTTCTTTTATGATACGTTGGATTCTACCTAAACCAGCATTATAGGCCGATAATGCTAATAACCAATCTCCTGTATGAGCATAATTGTATTTTAGAGTTTTCATGGCGCTTAAAGTAGCTTGATAGAAGTCTCTTCTCTGGTCAATCCATTCATTAATCGTTAGACCAAAGAGGGTCCCTGTTGATGGAATAAATTGCCAAAGACCTGCCGCTCCTGCATGACTAGTTGCTATGCTTCTATAGGCTGACTCTATAACAGGTAGATAGGTCACTTCGGGAGGTATTCCATTTTTTTCGACTTCTTCTTGAATAAATGGTAATAGGGGTTCTGCTCTCTTAAGAGCTCTTTTTACCCACTCTAATCCTTCACCTTGTCCGTATTTATTTAGGTATTTGACAGTTCGAGGATGATCGATCCCTTGTAATGATAATGGTTTCGTTTGATTCTGTATAAAGTAGTCTTCTGGATTGCGTCTATAGACATCAGCAAATAATGAAGTAGCTTGTGTTATTACAAAAATAAGAATTACAATTTTTCGCCAAAATATATACCGGCCCATTCCCACCTTCCATTTATTTCTGGATCTTTTGGATAATCTACTTTCTGAAAATAGAGATACCAAATTGGTATACGGTAATACCACCCTTCTGATCTTAAGTATACTTCATTTTGATTACTGTCAACATCAAGAGTATTTGAAAATCTTACAGTTGAATAACCTGAAGATAAACGGCTTTTTCTTAAAAACTCTAATAAGAAATCATGGGCATTGAAGTCTTCATCATGACCAAGTAAAGAATCTTTGTGTTCCCAGGTTTGTGCAAAAAAACTGGATTTGGATCTATATCTATCTAAAGCTGATATATTTTGACGCCATACAGCGTTTTTTATATTATCGATTAATGTATCAATGTTATTTGTCGTCCAGCTCTTATCAGAATTATAGAAAGCCACTTTTTCTCTAATCTTCTGATTAGCTAAAGGATTCCCATATATAACAGTATTAGGATATCTGAGAAAAATAGAATAGTACTTGATCGCAGAATCCCATTCTCCTAATTCTTCTAGTGTTTGGGCCAAATAGAATGAAGTCTGACCTGGATTACCTGTCAAATCAAAATTTAAATCGAGATCAACATAATATTTTTTTCTAACATAAGGGTCTTTTTCTGAACTACTGAGACTTTCCAGCAATGTTTGATGAAGTTTCTTGTCTTTGATCACCATATCAGGATAATTCATTAAAGCCTGTCTATAATAGTAGTTTGCGAATGGGGCGTTACCCATTTGTTCATAGCTTTGACCAAGAAGGTATAAATAATATCCGTTATAGTAATCTTCTGGATTGTGGCTCAATTGATTATTAATTAATTGGGTTACCTCACTCAATGAATTGTTTTTCTGTAACTTATCAACTAAGGACATGAGAATGTAAAATCTTGTTTCTTCTGTTTGATTATCTTGATAAAGCCTTTGGTTCATCTCTTTCTTGAGACTTGGAGAGATAGGTTCATTTTTCGAATCTTGTGATGAACAAGATAGAAATAGCAATGAGAATGATAAAAAGGCATAGGTTATTTTCATAGTTCAACTCATGGTGAGTTTATCATGAGGTCCTATCTAAAACAAGTGGAGATCCTGTTATCTAAGCTTGATAGTGCTGTAGGGTTTTGTTATATTGATAACAAACCAAATTGCTTATTGATTAAAGGGTAGACAATGGAAAAGAATAAATTCAAAAGCATTCCCACAATGCTGATATTAGGTGCTGCTGCTTTGATTTTAGGAGTAGCTTTTTTAGCTTTTTCATTGGGGTCTTTACCGAATATAGGAGCTTTTTGGCCTGTTCTAGTCTTTCTGTCTGGACTATTTTGTTTGAACTGGGGATATTTTAAATCAGATAGAAAGGAATATATCTTTATTGGTTTTGCAGGGTGTTTTATTGGTGTTATGGCCTTGCTAAACAACACTATTTTGCCACATTGGAACATTAAAAATGTATGGCCAATATATATGGCTCTAATAGGAATCTCTATGGTTCCATACGCCTTGGCCTCTAATGAAAGTGCCAGAATATCAATACTAATACCATCGTTAGTGATAATTTTTTTCTCATTACTATTTATACCCTTTAGTTTTGGTTTCGTCGAAATATCCTTTGTGTCTTTTGTTATCAAGTGGTGGCCTATTTTACTTATAGGTTTCGGGTTGATCATCATTATTGCCTACTTTGTTAAAGAGCATAGCTCTTATAAAGATGATCAGAACTAAGTACTTTTTATTGCTTCTTCTTCTTACCAGTTGTACTAGTCAGCAGCAACTAGTGGATTTGAATAATGTATTAGATCAAAGTCAAGGTGATGTATCAATCCTGCAAAATATTCAACCGCGGTTAGTATTAGGCACTATTAAGGATCTTACTTGGTCAGAAGAACAATTATTAAAAAAGAGAAATGATCCATATGCCCAGAATTTACTATATGTCATGCAGGAGATTAGAGCTATCCTTTATCCTTGGGATGGGTATGCACGTCCATATTCTCTTACAGGAGATAATCCTCTTATTTCATTCTTCAATCAGATTAGAAGTGGTACAATTCCTACGAATTTAGGACCAGAATATAGCCTTATTTATTTAAATTTTGCACCTCTTGCTGTTTTATATACAGATAGTCCTAATGTTTTACTAGATGCAGATGATTTATTAATTAGTGCTGATTTGGCATGGGGAGATTCTTTTGTTATTCCATTTTTACGAGGGGTTATTCAATATAAGTTGAGCAATACTAGAGAAGGTTTAAGAGATATAAATATTGCATTGAATCTTAATCCTTTGAGTCAGGGTACCTATTACAAAGCATTGATCCTTATCGAATTAAAGGAATTTGAATCTGCTAAAGTTGAATTAGAAAATTTAGAAGAAAAGTATCCCAATCAACAATCTATAAATTTATTAAGAGGAAGGTTGGAATATTTTTTGGGTAATTATCAAAAAGCAATTGATATCTATAATAAGGTTATTCAACTACCATTAGAAGATCAATATCGTAAAGCTGAATCTTTTGGTTTTATCAATCAGATGTCTGAAGGTATAACATACATGGATTCCATTTTAAGTAGAAATATGCCTTTAGAGTTTTGGATTTTGTACAATGATTATCAAAAAAGAATTAACATTCAACCTGAAGAAAGATTGAGTTATCTAAGTTTGGCTATGGATGCATTCCCTCTTGAAAAAAAATTCCTAAATGAATCTTTAGATATACTTTTTGATTTAAAAGATCGAGAAAGGATAAAAGGGTTACTACAAATTAAAGGTAGTATATTAACAGATGTAGAATTGGCTTCCAGAAGGTTTCAGTTGGCTATCCTGAATGATGATTGGAAGTCCGCAGTTTTATATGCTAAAGATTATCCCGATATAGTTCCTGATGATTTCCCCTATGAATGGGAGTTGTTGGCCGCTCAACAAAATTGGAGTGGAATAGTTCGTTTATCACGAAATAAATCTGTTTCTTTGTCTCATTTACAATCTTATTGGACTGCTTTATTTGAAACAAATAATTTGTCCAGACTTGAAGTAGATCTCAAATCTAGAACACCAAATAGCAATTGGCCCTCAGAATTACATAGTGATTATTTATACTACTCTTTTTTGTTTGTTAATACCGAATCAGAAAAGCTGAATTTATTGAATAATAGCTTAAGCTATAATCCCATTAATATAAAAACACTATCTGCATTAGCAGAAATCTATTATCTAAAGGACGATAAATTTCATGCTAAATTTTATATGAAACAATTAGTCTTGTTAGATAGAAAAGATAATAAGTGGAAAAGGTTGTTAGAGACATGGTAAGGCATACTGCAGTAACTATTTTATTTTTAATTCTAGTAGGTTCACTTTCGGCAGAAACATCTTTGGAAGAATACAAATCATATTTGGGGAATGACCTTGCAAGTGTAATAAATGACATGGGTACACCTATTAAAGTATTACCTAGACGAGGTTCTGTTCCAGAAGAAGATGACTGTGTTTTTTTATACGATAATAATCTTCAACTTGGAATTTACACTGATCATGTATGGAAAATTAGTTTCACTGTTAATTCAATAGATGAAGCTGAAAGTCTTATTAAAAGCGATCCCTATCAACGTCTTTTATGGGAGAAGGGTGCAAGTAAAGTTTATCAATTAAAAGGCAATGGTTTTCCTATAAGATTACAAGTGCATAAAAGGGACGACGATATATGGATTCACATCTATAGGGGGGATCTCTGAAATGTCAAAGGTATGTCTTACATTAACCGGAAAAAGTATAGAAGAGAATAATAAACTAATAGAAAGCTACAGATCATATATAGATATGGCCGAACTCAGAATTGATCTTCTTAATGAGTACAACAAAACAGAAATATTGGATTTTGCATCAAAAATTGGACTTGAATTAATATTGACCTATAGACAAAAACGAGATGGGGGCGCATGGGCTGGGGAGGAATCTATAAGACGGTCCAGGTTGTTTGAATTACTAGAGTATCCATGGGCATATGTTGATTTGGAAGAAGACTGTCATTGGCCTGAAGGGGAGCGTAAGATAAATAGTAATGGTTCCAAGATCATTCGTTCTATACACGATTTTAATGGTTTACCAAAAGATTGGGTTGAAAGATTAAAGCACCTCGATGCTGATATTGTGAAAGGCGCCTTCTATCCTAAAAGTTATAAAGAGTTAGCTAGATTTTACCAAGAAGCGAAGCTATTAGATAATAGATGTAAAATACTACTAGCTATGGGTGATATCGGTTTTTCTACTCGTATATTAGCAGAGCGTTTAGGCTCGTTGTTAACATTCGCATCGGGAGGCAAAACCCTTGGTGCTCCAGGCCAGATAAATCCACAAATTTTATGTGATGTCTATAATTTCAAAAGCCTTAATGGAGATGAAGTAATTAATGGAATAATTGGTAATCCTGTTATGCATTCCCAGTCTCCCGTAATACATAATGAAGCCTATAGAGTTGAAGAAAGACGAGCTATATACATTCCTTTTTTTGTGGAAGATATAAAAGACTTCTGGTTTTTTGCAAAGGAGATGAGAATTAATGGCCTAAGCGTTACTATTCCCTTTAAAGAAACAATAATGAAGGAAGTGCATAGTTTAGATCTTCAAGAGGATGTCAAAGCAATAGGTGCTTGTAATACTTTGTTCTCTAATAGTGATGGTGAGAAGTGGTCGTGTAGGAATACTGATTGGGCTGGTTTTCTCTCACCACTACTAGAGGAAATTCAAAATCTTAGAGGAACTAAAGTTGCTGTAATTGGAGCTGGTGGGGCCGCAAAAGCCATTATTTACGCTTTAAAAAAAGAGGGGGCTAATATTTGTATTTTTAATCGAACCATAAGCAAAGCCAAACAATTAGCAGACCAATTTGATTGCCATTGGTCACCCTTGTCTGAAGATGAATATGACAAATTAGAAGAATACGGAAGCATAATTATTCAAACTACTTCTGTAGGTATGCATCCTTGGGAACAAGAGACTCCCATCCCTCACTATTCTTATAAGGATATACAAATAGCCTATGATATAATATATGTTCCTGAACAGACTATATTTCTAAAAAATGCTGTTAAACATGGTGGCACGATTATTAATGGATATAAAATGTTAGTCGAACAGGCTAGAGAACAACATCAGTTATTTATGGGATGATCCATTTTTACAAGCTGTATACTAAGCCGCTTCTAACTTTTCTAACTAATGAGATTTCACTCAACTTGTACATCACTTCTTCGTTACCTGGGAGTTTCACTCCTGTTATTTCATAGTCTGTACCTACTTTTCTTAGACGTTGAGCATGAAATAAAAATCTTTCCCTTCCTAATCTCATCTGAAATTCAAGTATATCTCTGGATTCTTTTATACTCTGATTGATAAGTGAAAGTTTCCCTTGGAAATCTAGCCCTCGAGCCTCCCTCTTAACTATTTTTACTGCTTTCTCATTAATTTGCGCTGGTACTAATATGAGCCTACGCTCAAGTCTTGATTCCAGTTCTCGTTGTTTGTCAGAAGGTATTTTTTGATGCTTCAAATATTGTGAGAAGTATTCACTATCGTATTGATTGACAGGTAATGATGTTTCTTGCCAACTATATTCAATAGGATTCTTTAATTGCTGAGCTTTCATTGTTGTTAATCCTGAAACACTCTTGGGTGCTGTTTCTCTTTGGATAGGTTGTTTTTGATTACTTAGTATTTCTAAAGCCTTTTTCCACTGATTAACATTTTTACTACTCATTAAAAATATGCCAGTTCCAAGTCTTTTTAGGATACTATTTTTTATTTCTGGATCATTTTCTATTAGTCTCAATCTGTCTTCTGTAATACAAAGAACAATTCCTTCATAAATTTGAATTGATTCATAACTATTTCCCCATTCTAATAGGGTTGATTCTATCATTGGGTTTAAAGGTAGTGGCTCTGTCAACTTTTTTAAGTTTTCAATAATATTCTCAATTTTACAGTCCCGACTCAATGCTAATAGTACTTTATCCTTAGATATTTCAAATAATGGCATAATATCTACGTTCTTAATAACAGCAAAATCTAATACATAAGATATTAATTCAAAACATAATCCAGGAGGTAGTCTCATCTCCAAATTGGCCTCAACAATAGCCGAGCCTGGATAGTTTTCATCATTGGGAATCAAATAAGAGCTGTTTAGCTGATATCCATTCGCCACTTCTTTCAAAATACCATAACTTAGTAAACATGTAAGTGTTTTATTTACATCGATACCTTCTAGGAATAGGTGCATTAAATTTATGATCCCCTCAAAGTCTAGTATTCTATCAGTTGGGAGGCTCTGAATAAAATTCTGAAGGTTATTAACTTTCTCCATTGTTGGATTCTCTGTAATTCCTGCTGAAAGATAATAGTAATACCTTGATTGGTGGGATAGATCTTTGATCGTTAATAATTCTTGTTTATTTACAGTAATGTTTCCATTATCAAATTTAATCCAATTACTATTTATACAAGAATCCATAAGATGTATAAGAACTTTGTTAGTTGTCTTTAATTGATGAGAAAGCGATTCAAGCCACTTTTTTTTCCATGTACCATCAATTTTTAGGGGAGATTCGCCATCTATCAATGTTAAAAAACCAAAAATAAAATAGTCATTCAAAAGCACACTTTGACTATATATGGGTTTGGCAACAGTGGAACTACACAACCAATTGATACTTAAGTAAGGTTGTATCTTATCGATTAGTAGGGGATTTAATCTATACTGTCCTTGATCATCAGAATATATCAACAAACGTTCTTCCATATTGATAACTTGGTGATGTATCTCCAAAAAAGACAATTGAGATTGAAAAAAGAGAGACATAGTATTTAATGATGGTTTTGAATGATAGGCGATAACTGTTAGTACTTTGAGGTCTGTTTCATTAAGCATAGAAATAATATTATCTTGCACTGATTCTTGTAATAAGAACGATTGAATTTGTTGAATCATTTTATGTTTATTGAAAGGGGTCTGAAGTTCTCCTAGATAACAGCGCATAATATCAAAGAAAGTACTATCCGGGAGTAATAGTAGATTCGTCTTCCAATGGTCGATATTTATATTGGTCAAATTAACTCCTTAGTATCCCAAAAATCAATCTTATATTTATATCCCTGCTCTGCTAAAAACTTTTGTCGATTCATTCCATATGTTTCTTCAATAGTGTAGCGACTAATTATTGTGTAAAAGAAACTGTTTTTTTCTTTGGGGCGAAGTATTCTACCAAGACGTTGTGCCTCTTCTTGTCTAGATCCAAAAGAACCTGATACTTGTATTGCTACTGATGCATCTGGTAGATTAATTGCAAAATTAGCCACTTTTGATACAACAAGAACTCTAATCTTTCCTGCTCTGAAATTGTTGTATATAACTTCCCTTTCTTTATTCGAGGTTTTTCCTGTGATTAAAGGAGCTTTCATATATTTAGCTATAGCTTGAAGTTGATTTAAGTATTGTCCAATAATTAATATAGAATCTTCTTTGTGGTTGTCCACAAGATTTTTAACGATAGGAATCTTATACTGATTTTCGGCTGCAATCCTATATTTCTTTCGTTGATCACTAATGGCATATATTGGCTTTTCTGTTTCTGGTAAATCAATTCGTATTTCGTAGCAATTGGCCTCAGCAATAAAGCCCTTAGCTTCTAATTCTTTCCATGGAACATCATATCTTTTAGGACCTACTAAACTAAAAACGTCTTCCTCCGCTCCATCTTCTCTAATTAGTGTAGCGGTCAGGCCTAATCTTTTCATAGCTTGTATCTCAGCGGTTACTCTAAAAACGGGAGCAGGGAGAAGATGGACTTCATCATAGATTACTAGTCCCCAGTTAGCCTTTAGAAAAATATCAAAATGAGGAAAATCACTTGTCTTATCCTTTCTCCATACTAATATCTGATAAGTAGCTATAGTAATAGGTTTAATTTCTTTTTTATCACCAGAGTATTCACCAATATGCTCTTCTGTAAGATCTGTTTTATCTAGTATTTCATCAATCCATTGATGAACTGATGCTACATTTGGCGCTAGGATCAGAGTTTTTGTTTGATATCTTTCCATAACGGATAGACCTATGACAGTCTTTCCTGCACCACATGGTAATACCATAGTACCAAATCCATTTCCTGGTTGTTCCATTCCATAAAAACTATCTCTTGCTTCTATCTGATAATCTCTTAGGATAAAGTCTCTACCTTGTCTTGTCTGTTTTCTCAGTTTAAATATTAACGGGTCACCCTTCTTTAATGGGGCTAAGTCTTCAACAGGGTAGCCGCGTGTTAATAGTTTTTGTTTGACCCTACCTCTTTCTAATAAGGGTAAATAAAATCCACCGGACACAGGTGTTAAGTAAGGAAAGTGTTTTATATCTTTTTCAATTTCTTGCTTTATTAAATTGTCTTTAATTTTAAGATAGAGAGTTTTCTCATCATCCTCTGAGGCTTCTAATGTTATAACTCCAAACCTGGAAATAAGATCACTTATCATGTATTCAATATTTGAGGGGACAGGATATCGAGAATAGCTGGACAATCTCTCAAGTATAGTATCTTTAGATAAGCCAGCTGAAGCTGCATTCCATAAACTCAGAGGAGTTATTCTGTATGTATGCATATGTTCAGGAGATTTTTCTAATTCTGCAAAAGGGCTTATATAGCTTCTTGCTTCTACAAAACCAGGATCATGAACATCCAATAAGAGAGAACCATCTCCTTGAACAATCAAGGGTTTATATTCATTTGCAACCATAAAGATCAGAATACTAAAGTAAGCTTATATGGGCAAGCCTAATTAAGAATAGATGCAAAGGATGATATACCTTTTAAGTCATTATCTGTAAAGTGAAGTCCTGCTCCGAAATAATAATCTCTTTGGTCCTGTCCCAAGATATCATCTACCCCACCAGTAATATAGACCCATGATAATGGGTTATTGGGATCGAAAGACATAAAAGGGGTCAATGTTGAACCAATTCTAAGTTTTGGTTGTTGAATAGGATCAAAATCAAAGGCTTCAATAGATAAATCAGCAAAATTTACAGGTTGATAATCAACCCCAAATCCACCTTTCCCTTCGATCAAGCCACCTCTTAATGTCAATGGACCATATATATAGGCTAATTGAATATAAGGTGCCCATGTTGATGATACTTTTGTTGTGACTGTTGTCTCTGTAGTGGCTCCTGTTGTTTCTGCTGTTGTTGTTTCTATTTTCTCTGTATAGGGGGAATAGGATAGACCTAATGCATAGTATTTATTTTTATTTCTTGGAGTTAATTTTAATCCCACTTCCGTTCTACCTGAATTTTGATTTACTAAATAATCAGTGTGATAGTCTATTCCAAGATCAATTCCTATTGTTGAGTTAATAGTGTCTTCTGCTGTCTCTGTCAAATTGATTACTCTATTGTATAATTCATCATCATTTATTAGTTTACCAAGGTTGCCTTGGCCTGATTCTATGGCTGTTGTAATACCTTGAACCTGTGCGAGAATATCCTTTCCTGATTCCATTTGTTTTGCCAGTAATGCTAATGATTGATCTATACTTTGCAGGGAGGAATTTATTTCTCCTTCATTCTGTACCATCATTCTATTAAGATTGTAGGTAAGTTGGTTAAGGCTTTCAATTAAAAGATTAAACTGTTGTATACTAGCATCAGAGTTACTACTCATACTTGAAGATATTCGTTCCATATTAGATAAGATCATATTTATACTTTTAATAGAACTTGTTAAAACATTGTATGAGTCGGAATTAGCAGTATTATTATATCCGATTTGTCCGTCGCGTCCCTGTACTTGATTAATGATTTGCTTGATAAAGTCAGAGGATATACCACTTACTTCTTCAAGCGTATCCATAGTTTGTTCCATTGCTGTTCCTGATTGTACATTATGAATCACAGCACCTTTTTTAAGTTGTGTGTGAGTAGCTGTACCAGGTTCCAGAGATACTGAGGCTGTACCTAAAAGTGATTCCATCTTTTTCTCAAAGCTAGCATCTTCGTATAAAGGAATATCTCTACTTATCTCCATATCTACCCTAGCTTTTCCATCTTCTAGTACAATATCTTTAATATTTCCGACTACAACACCGTGTATCCTAACTTTTGATTCGGGTAATAATCCTGTTGCATCATTCAAGTAAGCAGTAACTAATATAGTGTCTCCTTTATTGATTGATTCTGCTGTTAGCAGCATAAACATTATTACACCTAGAACAGAGAATGAAACTAGCATTCCAATTTTTACATATTTACTCATTCCTCTTCTCCTATACTTTCAACTGAGGTAAAACTATTGCTTATAAACTTTTTTAGTGTAGGATCAGTATCTTTTACTGCTTCTGATGGTGTTCCAAAGAAGTGAATCTCTGCTTCATGAAGAAATGCTATTTTGTCTGCGATTCTAAATGTAGCTGGAATGTCATGGCTGATAACAATACAGGTTAATCCAAGCTCTTTATTTACTTTGTATATCAAGCTATCAACGCTCTCACTTAAAATGGGATCTAAACCAGTAGTAGGTTCATCAAATAGTAAAACTTCTGGATCCATTGTTAGAGCTCTTGCTAAGGCAACCCTTTTTTTCATTCCTCCAGAAAGTTCTGCTGGGTATGATTTTTGAATACCCTGCATACCGACCCAATCTAATTTTTCAGCGACTTTCTTGTTAATAAATTTACGATCTCGAATCTTCTGAACATGTATTATGGGAAAAGCTATATTTTCTTCAACTGTCATCGAGTCAAAGAGCGCTGACTCTTGGAACAAAAAGCCAAAGTGTCTCCTGAATTCCATCAATTCCTTTGATGTTGCACCAATCATGCTTTTACCTCGATACCTAATATCTCCAGAATCAGGATTTAAGATACCAATAATATTCTTAATTAGAACTGATTTTCCTGTCCCACTTTTTCCGATAACTACAGTAATTTTCTTTTCTTCAAAGTTCAAATTTATGTTTCTAAGGACTTCTTTGGGACCAAATGATTTGTATAGATTTTCTACTGATAAAAATTCTTTCATAAGCTACTTACTTTAATATAACAACTTTAACATCAAATCTGTCATAATATAATCTGCAAAAAATATCATTAATGCGGAAGTTACAACAGCTTTAGTCGTTGATTCTCCTACTGCCTTTGCACCTCTTTCTGTATAATAACCATAAAAAGTGCAGATAATTGAAATAAAGAATCCCAATACAACTGATTTTATTAGACCTGATAATATATCTGTTGGGTCTAAAAACCAGTACATTTGATCAAAAAAACCACTAGAATCAACTCCAAGACCTATCACTCCAACGAGATAAGCTCCTGCAACACCCATTAAATTTGATGCTCCTGTTAATAGTGGAAAAGCTATAAGCGCTGCATACACTTTAGGAACAACCAGAAAATGTATCGGGTTTATTGTCATTGTTTCCATAGCGTCTAATTGCTCTGTAACCTTCATTGTACCAATTTCAGCAGCCATTGCTGAACCATCCCTTGCAACAAGCATTAATGCGGTTATAAAAGGTGCCAATTCTCTGGCCATAGTTAAGCCTACAGCCGCACCAATCAATATTTCTGAACGAAAAATGCCTAAAAGATAGTTTAATTGTAAGGCAAAAATCATCCCAATAGCAGTACTGGACAGAGCTATAACAGGAAAAGAATTCGCACCTATCTTTTCCAATTCCTCAAATATCCTTCCTATTCTGAAAGGAGGAGTAAACATCCATCGAACGACCTGCATTAGGTAGGCATAAAATCGACCTAGTACTTCAAAGTGACTAGCAATAGTCTTTGTAATTTTTTTAATTCCCAAGTTGGGCATAATTCATTCCTGGGTTGAATCCTTTTTGTTCAAGGAGTATTTTAGCAATACTTAATGTATGTGTTTTTTTTCTTATTGAAAAGGAGTGTATGTGAAAAACTGCCTAATATTACTATTTTTAACGATAATTCTATCTTGTCATAGAACAGAACAGGTTAATACGCCCCCACCTTCAATTAAAGTGACAGTAGAAGATACATCACTAATAGAAAACTATTTGAATAAACTAAATCCTTCTAGCAATATAAGCGTTCAGTATGAGGATAATGAATTAACTTTGATTCATCATCTTGACTACTCTCAAAATCCAGAGGAAATTCTTTATTTCTGGCAACAAGCAGCATTTGAGGGTTTGGACACGTTTGGAGAAAATACCAGATTGTCTATCACAGTAATGGATAACAAAAGTTTGTTTACAGTTCATTTTGTTTTAGCAAATACCAAAGCCTATCAGGAAGGTGAAATTTCTTTCCGCCAATATTTGGGTACTACTAATGTGGAATTATTAGTCTCAGGAGATGAACTGCCAGTCGCGGCAGTTTCTTTATTAGCCTATCTAGCAGGGGCAAGGGATGGTCGGTTTGATACATCGCCTGTAAACTCTCCTGAGGAAAATGAGGATAGTTTTCACTGGGTTGAGGATGAGCTCGTAGAATCAACTAAGATTTATCCTCTTAACGTTGGAGAAAATGGTCCTTATTCTTCTCCACAGAACAATGATTATTATGTTTATCAACCTACAGAGGACAGCCCCTTTATCTTTTCTATTCCTGACAATGTTTACTATTTTAGGGTTTTAAACGAGGATATGTCTGTCATTGCTTCGGCTGATGAAAAAGGACAGATTAATATGGTGTTAAAAGCCCATACGCCCTATTTTATTGAAGTATTCTCAAACAGGCAAAAAAAACAATCATATAAGTTAGTTATTAAGAAGGGAGAATGAAGTTCATGTTCAATGATAGAATTAATACCAATAGTGCAAAATGGGATAGTATTGTTCAACCTGGTTATACCTTGCCTTTATGGGTAGCAGAAATGGACTTCCCTATAGATAAAAATATTCAAGATGCATTATTACATAGAATACAACATCCTTATTTCGGTTATAGTCTAGTTCCCAAAGAACTTAATAGCGCTATTATTGACTGGTTTAATAAAAAACATGGGTATACGTTAACTCCTGAAGATATTATTCCTACCTCTGGTGTTGTCCCTGCTATCTATGGTGCAGTAGAAGCCTTTTCGGATGTAGGTAATGGTATAATTCACCAACCTCCAGTTTACAATCCCATTAGACAAGCATCTTATTCTCGATCACGTAAAACAATAAAAAACTCTCTTAAATGGAATGGAGATCATTGGGATATAGATTGGAAAGATCTGGAAGTAAAATTAGCTGACATCAATAATAAAGTGATGATTTTATGTAATCCTCATAATCCTGTAGGTCGAGTGTGGACTCCGAATGAAGTACAAAAAATAGTAGACTTATGTAGAAAAAATGATGTTATTCTTGTTAGTGACGAAATTCATTGTGATCTTACTATGCCAGGACATTCACATTGCAGTGTTTTCTCCGTTGGTGGTGATGATATTTCTATTGTACTAACAGCCACAGGAAAAACATTTAATATCCCAGGATTAAACTCGGCACGTGCCTTTATTAAAAATCCTGTGCTTAGGAACGCTTTTGATCGTATCTTACCGTATGGGTATAAAGGCCACAATGATCCTTTAAATGAAGTTGCGGCTTTTGCTGCCTACACGCAAGGTAATGATTGGTTAAGGTCAATATTAAATAAAATTACAGAAAATTATGAATCTCTACGGATTTTCTGTGAATCACATCACATTCCTTTGTCTCCTTTAGAAGGGACTTATCTTGCCTGGTTAAAACTTGGTGAAGTAACAGATAGATCTTTGGATAAACTTGAAGACGAAGGTGGTGTTAAACTTAATGTTGGTACTTGGTTTGGATCTGAGGGACAAGGGTGGTGTCGATTGAATCTTGCTTGTCCAGATGATGTTTTATCCATTGCCCTTGATAGAATTGCCACTTTTATAAAAAAAGTGTAATTCTAAATCACTATATACTCCAATAAATACTTTATGGTAATATTATAATATAAGTACTAGAATTCTTAAGAAGCCCATTCCAAAGGAGTTCTTCATGTCTGCAGCAAATAACTTATATGAGTATCCAGAGTCCAATCCTCAACCAAAACCGAAAAAAGAACGTATTAAACAGTTTGTTCTAGACACTAATGTTTTTATTCATCGTCCAGATGCCATTATGTCTTTTCGAAATAATGAAATTGTTATTCCCTTATGGGTATTAGAAGAGCTAGATAAATTAAAAATAGGCCATGAAGAAAGAGCAAGAAATGCAAGGCATGCTATCCGTATACTAAATAAATATGCTGAAAAAGGGGATCTTACTAAGGGAGTAAAAATGGAAAACAATTCCATACTCCGTATTGCCACTAGACATGCTCCTGCCTCAGGCATTGATATGGATCTCAATAAAATTGATAACAAAATTATACTAGTAGCTTACAATCTACATAAAACAGGGTGGAATCAAGTTTTTTTTGTATCTAAAGATATCAATGCACGCGTTAAAGCCGCTGCACTTGGAATCAAAGCAGTAGATTATGAGAAACAGAAAGTAAATATCGATACACTTTTTCAGGGATATCGAGAGATCCTGGTAAAAGAAGATGTAATAGAAAATCTAAGTGAATACGTTGGTTGGGATTCAGAACATGAAATGTTGGAAAATGAATTTGCTTTACTTAAATGGAAAGAGGATAAATCATTTAAACTCACTCGACATAATAAAAATGTAGGAGGTTTACATTTATTAAGTGATCCTACACCTCGAGCATGTAATATTCATCCCTTGAATGTACGCCAGACTATGGCTCTTAATTTACTATTAGATGATGATATTCCGTTAGTGTCTTTAGTCGGTAAAGCAGGAACTGGTAAAACTTTATTAGCTTTAGCTTCTGGCTTGCGCAAAATATTAGAAGGACATGTCTACACAAGGATGTTAATAAGTAGACCTATCATTCCTATGGGAAAAGATATTGGTTATTTACCAGGTGGTAAGGATGATAAACTAAGTCATTGGATGCAACCTGTTTTTGATAATCTTGAATACATTATGAACGTATACAAAAGCCAAAATCTTAAAAGTCTGGATCAATTGTTAAAAACAAAAACAATTGAAATTGAAGCTCTAACTTATATACGAGGGAGAAGTCTTCCCCGTCAATTCATCATCATAGATGAGGCACAGAATTTAACACCACATGAGGTAAAGACAATAGTTAGTAGGGCAGGTCAAGGTTCGAAAGTTGTATTAACTGGAGATCCGTATCAGATAGATAGTCCATATCTGGATTCTAATTCGAATGGTTTAACCTATTTAGTTGAGACTTTAAAAGGACAACCTTTATATGGTCATATAACTTTGGAAAAGTCAGAAAGGAGTCCTTTGTCTGAACTAGCTGCAGAACTCCTTTGAGTAGTAAAATTATTTACTTAAACTATTTAATATTTCTGCAAACTCAGAGCTGTCAGACAGAATCTGGGATTCCGATTCATTGTTACTAATGAAGGTTATCTCATAGTAGTCTTGTGTAATAATGTCTATAGCATAACACTTATAGACAAGATTAGCATCTGTAAGCAGTCTCAGAATATGAAAATTAAATTGGTTTGTATCGTAATTAGATGTATATGCATCACTATTATCTAAAGAATTTTTAAAAACATCAAAAGAATCATATATCGCCTCTTCTGAAATTCTTCCTTCCTTGTCTTCAATAGTCAAAACTGTGTTTTTTCCATATACCCATATATCACCATTTGCTATTTGGCTCTTGCTAGTTTGATCATCCAAAATTTGCCAACTCCACTTTGAACTAAAGTTTAATTGGGAATTCTCTGAGTGGAATGTTTTATTTGCACCAGCTGCATTACAACTAGCCAGCACAAAAACCAACATAATTAAGATAGTATTATGGTAATAATTCGTATGAAAGATAGTGCTTAGATTTTTGAAAAGATTTGGTTGGTTTATATTCAAAAGTTTCCCCACTTGAACTAATTACAAATGTGAAATTATCCGTTCTTAACCATTCGAAGAAAGAATCTTTGTCCCATTTTGTAGTGTATCGTATAATTTTTTCGTTTCTTTTAACATAAATCGATGCTAAATCTGCAAGACTGTACTTTTTTCCTTCAAATAAGAAATAAGCCTCATCAATATTCGTTAAAGATTTTCCATCAATTGTGAAGTTACAGGTTATGAACCCAAGATTTTCATTAGTCCCTTCTCTATAGGTAAGATCAATAAATGCTTTAGATCCATCTCCATTTAATTTGGTTGGCCTTAAGTAATATTGTAATTGTCCATTTTCTACAAAATAAACTTTTACAGGAGGTTGGGTAGCACATGACGATATTAAGAGGGAGACAAAAAAGACAAGAAAAAGAGGCCATATAATGGCCTCCTTTTGTTTATTCACCAGTAACAACTGTAGTTACCTTAGTTAATACAACCAACCATGTGTATTTAACATCTACAGTACTTACAGTAGAAATACCACCGTTAAGAGCAGCTTTTTGGATACCCATATCTAGGTTAGTTCCCATTGGAATACCAAAGATAAAAGATCCAGTTGCTTCACCAGTTTTAGATCCAACTGGATTTGAAGTAGCTGTTCCTGGAGTAGTAATTGTACAACTCATGATTGATGCAAATAACACCAATGCCGTTAAGAATTTTCCGATTTTCATTCTTAATCTCCTTCATAAAATTAGTTTTCACAAATAATAGCGTAATCGTATTCATATTTCAACTTATCTTGCAAAAAAACATAAAAAGATATTATGAAGAATCAGTTGAAGTTATTATAATTGATTGGTTGATCTTGTATAAATATATATATGGGAATAAATAATATGAATTTGGTGGACTGCTTTATTCTAATGATCAATAAATATAAAATATTTAAAAAAAACAGGGAAATCTGCTATTGTATTGGTGAAATGTATAAAAAGAATAAATAAGGACAATCAACTATGTTACCTCATATAGCTGTTATAGGTGGTGGCCCTGCTGGGTTATTTACTGCCATTAATGTTAGCCATAAAGCACAAGTTACTCTCTATGAAAAAAAAAGCAAATTAGGCCGGAAGCTGATGATTACAGGTTCTGGCCAATGTAATATCACCCATGATGAGGAACCAAGAGAAATGCTTTTAAATTATAGAGGTAATTCCCGTTTTCTACGCAATGCTCTGTACCATTATACTTCATCTGATTTGATGCAATTTTTCAGATCTAGAGGTGTTGAACTCACCATTACAAAAGAAGGGAAAGTCTTTCCTCAATCTCTTAAAGCAGGAGAGATCCTTAGTTGTTTAGAAAAGGAGTGTCTCAAAAGTAAGGTCCAAGTTCTTAATAATCAAAAAGTACAAGGCATCAGTCATATAGAGGATAAGTTTGAAGTGAAAACAAATAATGTAACAAGAATATATGATTATGTTGTCATCGCCACAGGAGGGATGTCTTATCCTGCTACAGGTAGTGAAGGCGATGGCTATGGTTTGGCTAAATCTTTAGGCCACAAAATTATTTCTCCAAAACCAGCCTTAGTAGATGTTCATATACAGGATTTTCCTCTTAATGACTGTTCCGGATTATCTTTTAGAAGCTTAAGATTAGGACATTGGAGAGAGGGGAAAAAAGTTAATAGTTATGTTGGTGATCTATTGATTACTCATGTAGGGTTTTCAGGTCCTGTTATTCTCAATAACAGTCGATTTATGAACAAACATGATGTCCTCATACCTGATTTTACTGGATATGGAGATGAATTTGTCGTTATGATAGTTGAAGCTCTTAGAAATCACCCCAATAAGAGTATTCTAAACTTATTGAAAACATTTGATCTACCCCAACATTTCGTTGAGATAGTACTTAAGCTTCATGGTATCAACCAAGATCTTCAATCAGCTAATGTTAGTAAAGAGAATCGAAAAATGATAATTAATGCCTTTCTGAATACAAAATATACTATAGCAAGAACAGGTGGATGGAAAAAAGCCATGGTAACAGCAGGCGGGGTTGATCTGAAAGAGATCAACCCCAAAACTATGGAGAGTCGTATATCTCCTGGACTATACTTTGCCGGGGAGGTGATGGACATAGACGGGGATACTGGTGGGTATAATTTACAAGCCGCTTTTTCCTCTGCCTATACCATCTCTCAAGCTCTATAAACTAAAGTTCATGATCCCATTGAGAGTAGGCTATGTCTAATTTTTTCTGAAGTTTAGATAATCTATTAGTCATAGCAAGAGCTTCTGTAAACTTATTTTTTAAAGTTAGACTATCAATCTCTCTTTGAAGATCTTCTTTTTCTACTTCCCATTGTGTTATTTTCGTCTCCCAAGATTGATCCTGAAAGGTCTTGTCTTCCGTATTGGTCCTTCGTCTATTGTGAAGTCTGTTCCCCATATGGGGTAACTGTTGGTATCTTTTCCTGAAAAAGTCTGTAAAAGACCCATAAAAGGAATGGATTTTTTCTTCTTCAATAAAAAGAACTCTTTCAATAACACGGTCCAAGAAGTACCTATCATGGGATACTATAAACAGAGTTCCGGGATAATCTTTCAAGCAGTCTTCTAGTATCTCTCTACTTTTGATGTCCAAGTGGTTTGTTGGTTCATCTAATATAAGAAAATTCGTTTCCAGATAAGATAGCTTGGCCAGTTGAAGCCTTTGTCTCTCTCCTCCTGATAATAATTTGATGCTTTTATTCATCTCTTGATAATCAAATTGATAGGGGGCCATTACATTAAAAGCCTGTGATTGAGAAAGACTTCCCCATGTTCTGACCTCTTCTTCAATTGTTCCATCCTCTGTATCAAATTTGATATCTTGTCCTATATATCCTAACTTTGTACTTGGATTCAGCCTTATAAGCGAGTTTTCCCAATCTCCTTTATCAAGGATTTCTCTAATAAGTGTTGATTTTCCTGAACCGTTAGCACCGATAAGGGCAACTCTTTCAGAGGAAAATACTTCAAAATTTATATCCTTAAAAATAGTCTTGTCAGAATAACAGAAACTATATTCTTGAACTTTTAAGGCAATATCACTTCTATGTTTCTGCCCTTGAAGATTGATCTTGATAGCTGATTCTTGATGAATGTTTAATTTGTTTCTTTCCTCTTGAAGCTGCTTAAGTTTCACTTTTGCTGTGTTCAGTAACTTTAGCACACCTACTGGCGGATTATAGGAACTTGAGGCTCTTGCTTGGAGCTGCTTTACTTCGCTAGTTGTTTCATGGATAGACTTGTCTAGATGATCAATCGCTTTCTTTTGTTGAAGTTGGGATTGGAGTAATTGAATTCTATATTGGGAATATTTACCTTTCCAATGGTTGAATTGTCCCCTTTCAATATGCCAAAGCTCATCAGTAACTTTTTCTAATAAATACCGATTGTGAGATATAACCAAAACGGCCCCTGGGTATCCTCTAAGGAATTGTTCAAGCCAGGCTAAACCAATAAAATCTAAATGATTTCCTGGCTCATCCAGTATTAATAGGTCTGGTTGGTACAATAGAGCTTTAACAAAATAAAGTAAGCTTTGCTCTCCTCCTGACAAAACGCTAATATCTGTATCAAGATCATTTTCCATTCCCAGCCGTCGTAATAAAGACAGAGCTCTATCCTGTGCTTCCCAGCCCCCCAAGGCTTCGAACTTATCCTGACATTTCTGGTAATCAGCCAGCACCTTATCTAGGTCCTTTGTGTTAGCCATTTGTTCTTCGAGCATATTCATATTTTGTTGGATTCTTAGATAGTCCTCAAGAATGACGTCGTTTATTGTTCCGATTCGATTGAATGCCAGCATTTGAGGAACATAGCCAATACTTATATCTGGTGTGGTACTTACTTTACCTTCTGTGCTTTGTAATTGTCCTAATATTATTTTGAGTAAAGTAGATTTACCAGCACCATTTGGACCGATTAGACCTATTTTATCTCCCTTGTTAATATCTACGGAAATATTTTCAAATAAAGGTTCTTCACTGAAAGAGTGTGTTAAGTTATTTATCGTTATTAGGTTCATACCATTCTCCTATGTGGTTAGTGAGAATAGGAACCTCTGACATTATAGCTATTTGTGATAGGATTTAGACTAATATCATATGAGGGTCCTATGTTTTAAAAGCCTTCATTGTCTTTCCTCCCATGTTTGATGTGAATTGTATGATCATAATTTTCTCCTTGTTCAAATATTCCCCATAGTAGTTAATATGCCATTCTAAGACAAGTATTTCCAAAAATATTTGCTATGATGACAAAGGTATCTAATAAGTCTACACTTGGTACATGGAGTTATTCTTAAAAATCCTGATGTACCTAAATATTGGCATTACCATCATTGCGGTCATTACTATATTTTTAGAAAAAGACAATGATCATTCTATGATTTCCTGGTTGCTTGCCATATTCTTTCTTCAGTCCTTCGGTCTGCTTTTATATGTACTCTTTGGTATTAATTGGCGCAAACGCAAACTGATGAAGACTAACCTGGAGAGTTCTTTCAAAGAGGAGATTGCTCCTTTTTTATGGTTACAGAAAAAATACTTAGAGGATCTTGTCTCGTCAGGAGAAGAAGAGGATTTTGAAAAAATACGCCTCATAAGAATGATGCAGAAATGTAATAATTCTCTTTTGACATTGAATAATCAATGTTCCCTATTCCATAAGGGTGAAGATTTTTTCAAGGATCTAAAAGAAGAACTTAAGAAGGCCAAACGATTAATACATATGGAGTTTTACATTTGGCGTTCGGACCAACTAGGAGAAGAAATAAAAGATATTCTCCTTCAAAAAGCAGCAGAAGGAGTAGAAATCCGTCTCCTTTTTGATGGGTGGGGCTCTTTTGGTGCCATTAGTAGAGCTTATAAGAAATCCCTTTTATCTTCTGGAATTGAATACCGTTATTGGTTAGATATTTCTGTATTGAAACCCAACATTAAAGTAAACTATCGCAATCATCGTAAAATTGTGGTTATTGATGGTCATACAGCCTATACCGGTGGGATGAATATAGGACAGGAATATATTAGTGGTACTAAACGCATGAAGTCCTGGAGGGATACCCAGATAAAGATAGAAGGTGAAGGCGTATCCATACTGCAAGCAGTCTTTTTATCTGACTGGTATAATAGTGGGGGCAAGGTTGAACATCAATGGGAACAGTTTGTCACAAAGCATAATCCTTTAGGGAGTACTCCTTTACAAGTTCTTACCTCTGGTCCCGATAGTCCCTGGGATTCTATTGCTATCAATTATTTTTCCCTTATTGCCAATGCCAAAGAATCTGTTCATATTCAGACCCCCTATCTTGTTCCTGATGCCTCTCTGTTGCGAGCCATGGAAGAGGCTGCTATGAAAGGAGTTCAGGTTAATCTCATGATGACAGGAGTTCCAGATAAAAGGATACCCTATTGGGTCGGTCAGACCTATTACGAAAGATTGCTTAAGGCTGGAGTCCGCATCTATCGTTATACAGCAGGATTCCTTCATTCCAAATATGTCATCGCGGATAGTAAATATATCTCAATAGGTAGTTGTAATATGGATATTAGAAGCTTAGAAGTTAATTTTGAAGCTAATCTTCTTATTTTTGATGAAACTATCGGGAGAGAGTTAGTTAATACCTATAATAAAGATCTTGAATCTTCTAAGGAAGTTTTTTTGAGTAGTATACAAAAGCGGCCTCTCCTCCTTAGATTGCGTAATAGTTTGTTTAGGATCTTTAGTCCTATTTTATAGCAGAAGGAATGTTCGTGAAGGTAAAGCCTATATTAACCGTTGGTCTTAATCCCGCTATACAAAAGATATTAATATTTGATAAATGGTGTCTTGGCAAGGTGAATAGAAGTGACGAGTGTCATTATGTCAGTGCTGGTAAAAGCATAAATGTTTCCAGAGTTTTAACACAGGCAGGAGTTCCTAATATAGGATTATCTCCCTTAGGTGAGATTAACCTGAAGCAGTGGTTTCAATTACAGACAAAAGATCAATTAAATATAATTCATAAACTTATGCCAGGACTAACCAGAACCTGTACAACTATTATTGATAGGTCAACAAACATTGTAACCGAAATAGTAGCTGATGAAAGTTATGCTGAACTAACAGATGTTCAGGAAGAGCTAAAAAGAGAGTATAAGCAATTAATTCCTCACATATCTTTTATTGTATTGGCAGGAAGTAAGCAAAAGGGCTTTGATGATCTTCTTTATACCCAGCTTGTCCAAGAGGCTAAGAGAAAAGGGGTACCTATTCTGGCCGATTATAAGGGAGACGATCTTAGGGCCAGTTTGATCGACAAAGAAATAAGACCTGATGTCGTAAAAATCAATCATAAAGAAATACTATCTACCTTCAGTAATACCACTTCAATAGAGGACCTCATAAGGGAACTATCCTTTCAATATAACAACAGCTTTATAATAACTCGTGAAGAAAAGTCTGTGTTGGTAGCTACTTGTGGAGTGTATCATGAAGTACCTGTGCCTCCCCTTCAAAACATAATAAACCCTATAGGCTGTGGGGATGCCATGACGGCCGGCCTTGCTCAGGCTTTGAGCTGTCATAAAGGTTTACCCACATCCCTTCAGCAGGGGCTTAAATATGCACGCTTAAACGCTCAGAGTCTCTATCCAGGGTGGATAAAGGTTTAAACTTGACCCCCAAACAGTCCTGATTTATCCTCATAGGGCATAAAAGGGGGATAACTTGTCAAAATACATTGGATCTATCGACCAGGGCACAACTAGTACAAGATTCTTATTATTCACAAAAGAAGGTAAAATTGCCTATTCCAGGCAATTAGAACATAAACAATATTATCCTAAACCAGGTTGGGTTGAACATGATCCTTTAGAAATATGGACAAGAACTCAGCAAGTTATACGATCTACTCTCACAGAGGCAGGTATTTCAGGTGATCAAGTTCAATCTATTGGTATTACGAATCAAAGAGAAACGACAGTAGCTTGGAATCCCCAAACGGGACATCCTTATGGAAGAGCCATCGTTTGGCAGGATGTGCGAACTGAATCCTTTATTCAAGATATTAAGGCTCAGAACAAAGAATCCTCTATAAAAAATAAAACCGGACTTCCTTTAGCAACATATTTCAGTGGATCCAAGATCAACTGGATGATTGAGAATAATAAAGAACTTCAAAAGGCCTTATCCAGAGGAGAAGTTCTTTTTGGAACCATGGATACCTATATCACATGGTGGTTGACCGGAGGTCCGCAGGGGGGCTCTTTTGTAACAGATATTACCAACGCCAGTAGAACATTATTAATGGATATTCATACCTTAACTTGGGACAAAGATATGATGGACACCTTTGGAGTTAAAGAAGAATATTTACCCAGGATATATCCCAGTGTACCATCTTCTCCCTTTGGCTTTACCACTAAAGATGGACCTTTTCAAGCACAGGTTCCTATAGGTGCTATTCTTGGGGATCAGCAAGCAGCTCTCTTTGGTCAAACCTGTTATGAACGTGGGGACTGCAAGAATACTTATGGTACAGGTGCTTTTCTTTTAGTGAATACAGGTACTGATATAGTAAAGTCAACCAAAGGGCTCATAACAACACCTGCTTATCAGTTAGGCAACTCTAAACCTATCTATGCCTTAGAAGGTTCTGTAGCTATCGCAGGCTCTTTAGTTCAATGGATTCGGGACAATCTTGGTTTTATTGAAAAGTCAGATGATATTGAGACTTTAGCCCTAAGTGTTGAAGATTCGGGTGGTGTGTATATCGTTCCTGCTTTTAGTGGACTCTTTGCTCCCTATTGGCGACCTGATGCCCGTGGGGTTATCACTGGCTTAACTGGCTATGTCAATTCAGGTCATTTGGCCAGAGCTGTATTGGAAGCTACTGCCTTTCAAAGTAAAGAAATATTTGATGCCATGTCCGCAGAAGCAAATATAGATCTAGGTTGTTTAAAAGTAGATGGGGGTATGACGAATAATCATACATTGATGCAATTTCAGTCAGATATACTGAATGTCCCTGTTATAAGACCTCAAATCACAGAAACAACCGCTTTGGGCGTGGCATATGCAGCAGGCTTAAGCAGTTCCTATTGGCATGATAAAGAACAAATAAAGGCACAATGGCATATAGATTGCGAGTGGTCACCTCAGATGGATGCACATACAAGATCATATAAATACAAATACTGGCAAAAAGCAGTCAGTAAGACCTTAGATTGGGAAGATCTATAAAATTGCAACTAGCTCCATATCTTCATCTGTGCTAGGGTAGGAAGACGATGAAAAAGCTCATATTTATACTTATATTGTTGATCTCTTCAAGCTATCTATTTGCAGATGATCTGGATCAATTTAAAATAGGCCCTCATGCTCAGTTTAGTCTAATTACAGTCAGTGATGGTCCTGAGTTATATGCCACATTTGGCCATACCATAATAAGAATAAAAGACATTGAGAATAATATTGACTGGGCCGTTGATTGGGGTAAGTTTGATTTTAATACAGAAGGGTTTTACTTCAAATTTATACGTGGACGTCTCAATTATTTAATGGATGTAACTCTTTTTCGCTATGCCCTTCAGCAGTATGTTATGAGAGATCTTACTTTAACAGAGCAAGTTCTTCGATTAGATACAGAGGAAAAACAGGACTTCTTTGAGTTTATCAAAGAAACATATAAACCGGAAAATCGTTTCTACAAATATGATTTTTTTAAAGATAACTGTGCTACAAGGATAGGGGAGTATCTTCTTAATGCTTTTCCAGAAGTTGTCCGTTTCAATGCTCCCTATGAAGGAAGTCAAACCTCTTATCAAAGGATGATTCAACCACACTTAAAAGTAAAACCATGGACTGGTATGGGAATAAACATCATATTAGGGCAGGAATCTGATAAAGAAATCCTTAATCATAATAAAATGTTTCTCCCCCACGATCTGATGGAAGCTGTCGATAACGCCGAAGTCTACGAGGATGGTCAATGGTTACCTCTCGTAATGGATAAACATATCATCTATCAAAGCAGGGGGATTACAACACTCTCTGTTCCTCCTTTTTATAGACAACCATTACCTTATACTATTCTCCTCTTATTAATAGGAATGATTCTATTCTATCTCGAGAGAAAGCAGATTATTTCATTAAGAATCTATGATATAGTCGCCAATGTTATCCTTTCCATTTTAACAATATTCTTACTGTTCATGTGGCTGGGGACAGACCATAGTGCTACAGCACTCAACCTCAATATTTTATGGACCTTTCCCTGGGGATTACTACTAATACAAATTCCCTTCATGAAGTCTAACAAATTAAAGCTTGTATTTACCAGTTTTCTTGCTCTTCTTAACTTATGGTTTATAACTCGTGGACTATGGTCGACAGCTTTCGTAAATCCTTCTCTTGTCCCAGTTATAGTTTTTGTTTATTTTCATAACATACATATCATATGGAAAAAGTCATAAAATGAATTTGCCATGTGACCCTATATAATTTAAAGTGGATAATGATTTTTACAGAGGAGTAACTACTTGAATAATCAAGAAAAAAGTAAATTAGATAATCCGTCTAAGCAGGATCATAATAATGCTAAAAAAGCCATTGATAGGGCCATGAAAAAATCAGAAGCCTATTTGAGCTCACATTTCCCTAATTTAAAGGTGAAGGCTATAGTTAATGGCTTGTCCTCTTATACGTTTCTTGTTTTTTTTAGTTTAATAATGGATTCTATTAGTGTAACTCATGGAATGGGATTTGTTCAGAATGAAAAGACTGTAGCATTTCTTTTGGTCGTTCTATTTTTGGACTTGGTAATTCCTTTGCTCATAATAGGTGCTTTTACTTTTATTTATATGACACCTGTTCAAAGGATATATAAAAGACAGTTTTTAACAAAAGATGTGGATTCTGATAAGTATCAGAATAACATAAAAAAGTTTGATAAATACATTCCCTATGTTTCCATCCTCATGTCTGTTCTCTATCTTTTTGGTAATCTTTGGGGACTGGAATACGATACGAGTCTGGTTACAACAGTCTTTCATATTGGATCCCGATTGAGCTTACTCCTTGTTGTGTTGGTTTTCAACTATATAAGGTTCAAGCTATTTGTTAGAAGACGTTTGTTATATGTTCTTGATTTGCATGAAATCAATACAAAGATTAGATTAACCCAAAAGCAATTCTTCTTTAACTCTATCTTGCCTATCCTGTTAATTCTGAATGCTATGTTAATATTCACAGATGTTTCACTACGTCTAACGGATGTTTCCGGTCAACGTATGGAAAATATGCAGAAACGAATGTTGACCCTCATGGGTCAGGATATGCCAAGCATAAAAAATACCTCCTCAGATAAGAGTAACTCCCAAGGTATGCAGATTGAACTTGATACTTTAGGAAAAGGATATTCACTTCTTATTTTTCTTCTACTTATCCAGACTGCCGTTATTTATTATACCTTAGGAATACTGCAAAGAAGGCAAATGAAGGATCTCCAGGATAAAATGAAGGACCTAACAGAAGGGGATGGAGATCTTACCAAAAAAATTAAGATATTAGAGATAGATGACTTCGCCGTCATTATAAGTTATGTGAATAAATTCGTAGAGACTTTGAGAAATAAATTGTTAGTTGTCAAGAATTCTGCTACTCAGGTTCAACAATCTGCAGAAGTCATCCTGAAAGAGTTGCAAAACACCTCTTCTGCCACGGAAGAGATGGTCGCCTCTGTAGAGCAAATCAATAAAACAACCACCTCTCGAACAGAAGTAATTGAACATACCGGAGCCAGTCTTAGAGGAATGATAGATTCTTTAGAATCTGTTAGTGCTTCTGTGGAAACGCAAGCCTCTTTTGTGGAACAAACGTCTTCTTCTATCAATGAAATGGCAGCTAATATTCAATCTGTTCATGAAACCACTTCAACAGCGAACAAATTATCCTCAGAATTGGAAGGTGTCGCTGGAGATGGACACAATGCTGTTCTTAAATCGATAGAGGCTGTTAAATCTGTTGAAGCCTTTAGTGATGAAGTTAACAAAATTGTTGCTGTCATTACCAAGATAGCTGCCCAAACTAACCTTTTAGCTATGAATGCTGCCATAGAGGCTGCCCATGCTGGTGATGCGGGTCGGGGATTTGCTGTTGTAGCTCAGGAAGTAAGGAATTTAGCTGAAAATTCTTCCACTTCTGCCAAACAGATCAAGGAACATATTAAGGAAATGGTATCCCTTGTTAATAATGGAGTAACTCAATCTGATGAGGCTGGTAAAGCATTGACAAGAGTCTCTGATGATGTCAGTAGGTCAAGTCAATTGATCCAGGAAATATCCGCAGCCATGGATGAACAAAGTGCAGGTGCCAATGAAATCCTAGGTTCCATCACCTCTCTTGTTGATGCCACACAAAAAATTAAAACAGTGATAAATGAGGAAATGAGTAAAAATGCTGAAATGCGCCAAGCTGTAGATCAGATTACTCAAGCCTTCCAGGAAATAAAAGTGGCAACACAGGAACAAACAGAAGGGACCAAAGAAATGATACATCTGGTCACTCAATTACAAAGTGTAGCCCGTAATAATCAGGACGTTGTCAAAGTTTTATCTAATGAATTCTCAGGATTTAAGTTAGACTAATTAAGCATTTGACAGAGAAAGTTCATAACCCCTAAGATTAATCATATTAATTAATATTTAATTTAATTAATAATAAGTAAAATCTTAGGGGTTTTTTTATGATCTTGTATTATCTTCAATTCGGATTATATCTACTGCTCATGCTGGTCATCGGGTATATATCGATGAACAAAACAAGAAACAATCGTGATTTCATCATAGGAGGACGGACTCTTGGTCCTTTCACCTCTGCAATATCCGCTGGGGCTTCGGATATGTCCAGCTGGTTACTACTAGGCTTACCGGGATCTGTTTTTGCAGGAGGCTTAAAGGAGGGCGTCTGGATCTCACTAGGATTATTGATAGGAGCCTATGCTAACTGGCTGATTGTGGCAGGGCGACTAAGGTCTATGACAGGTCGTTATGGCACTGTTACTTTACCATCCTTTATATCAAAACGCTTTGATGACAAGCTAGGTATTCTCAAAGTTGTGTCTACTATTGTCATTCTGTTTTTCTTTACCCTCTATGTTGCTTCAGGTCTGAAAGGGGGAACCCTTCTCTTTTCTCATACCTTCAATGCCAGTGAACATCTTGGTTTAATTGTCACTACTGCTGTGGTTGTCTCCTATACCTTTCTTGGTGGATATCTAGCTGTTTGCTGGACTGACCTCATTCAGGGCTTATTGATGCTGGGGGCTCTCATCTTTTGTGCCCTTTTGGCTTACTTTGCCATTAGAGGACAAGGATCACAAATCCTGGCTGCCAGTCCAAATGCCTTTCAATTTAAAACTTCTTGGATATCAGGATTATCCCTCCTGGCCTGGGGCTTTGGCTATTTTGGTCAACCCCATATATTAGCTCGTTTTATAGGGATTCGTGACGTGAAAGATGTGCCTGCCGCCAGAAGAATAGGTGTTACCTGGATGGGGGTGTGTCTAGTTCTGGCTACTGTCATAGGTATCATTGGTATTGGGTATAACTCAATTCATCCTTTGCCAGGTTTAAATGGAGAAGCTGCGAATAGTGAGCGTATCTTTCTTGCCTTAACAAGTGCCTTATTTCATCCCCTTTTTGGTGGTTTTGTATTAGCTGCTGTACTAGCTGCTGTTATGTCTACAGCGGATTCCCAGTTATTGGTACTAACTTCTTCACTAACAGAAGATATTCCTTTTATTGCCAGTCAATCAGGCAAGAAGAAAGCTATGATTAGTCGTTTTGGGGTTGTAGGTTTTGCCCTTTTGGCATTCCTCATTGCCTATAATGATTCGGGAAGCATACTTGGTATGGTTGGTTACGCCTGGGGTGGATTTGGAGCTTCCTTCGGCCCAATCATTGTTTTAAGCGTGTTATGGAAGGGAACATCAAAATGGGGGGCCCTGGCTGGAATGATAGTAGGTGCGGGTACGATCTTTGTCGTTAAGAACTTTATCAACATTCCTGGAGAATATTTTTATGAACTTCTTCCTGGTTTTATCCTTGCTTTTATTGTCACAGTACTTGTTAGTCTTATTACTCCAAAACCATCTTCTGAAGTATTAGAAGTATTTGAACAAAGCAAACATGAGGTAAAAAAAGTTCCTCTTCTGTCAAAATAAAATTTAGGCTGCTGTGTCTATACAGCAGCTTTATTCGGCCTTCTCTTCATCTGCCTTCAATGCTGCTGATTGTTTTTATCCAGGTGCATAGTGAAATATAATCCTGCTAAAGCGAGAGTAGGAGATATGCTATTCCCCTTAAAACCAAGGATGTTCAATCTGAGGGACTCAAAAGGTTCTAATAGGGTCAAAGCTGTACATCTTTTCCTACACCAGTCCCACAAGCCCAGATAGTCCTTTTGTTTACTTAATCTGAATAGTCTTGTGAATTCCTCTTCTGACAGGGACATATCTGCGATCTCTTCAAAAAGGGTATCAAAGCCTCCTTGTTCCGATAAGTTTAATTCATGAAAAAGACTTTCTAAGGGGGGCTGAAAGTTGTTTCTGGTTGAACCAATGATAAATAGGCTTTGTTTAAAGCGAAAACTGTTATTCCGGGGAATCAGATCAAAGATGATTTTCCAATAACCCCCTTCCCTCTCAATAATAGAAAGGGCGATGACCAAGTTAATATAGGTTCTGACATCAAGCTTAGGCGTATAAACTAGGTCCAGTATCTCCTGATGGCAGGAATAATCATGGATACGTGCCATAGATTTTGCCGCTATAGATTTAATATAGGGATAACTTTCCTCCATGATTTGACGCAGCGCCTGTTTAGATTTGGGGCTATTATAGGCGCCCAGAGCAAAGATTGCTGACTGTCTCCACCATGAATAATTATCCATAGCTTCTTCAATAATATCCTCTTCTAATTCTGGTCTAGGGTTCGAAAAGAGTGAGCGGATTACCATTTCCTTATCTCGCAAGGTTGCTAATTTTAATCTCTTTTGTATTTCCTGTGTGGCCAAATGGCTTTGGTCAGATTCCAATTCTGCTAGCAAGCTCTGTCTTCTTACCTGGTTTTGGGTTCTCTTTAATAGGTCAATATTGTGAATAGTCTTTAAGTGTTTTGGGTTAATAAGAATGTTAAGGAATTGATTAGCAGATAGACTACCTCTTTCCTGCAAAAGCAAGGACAATGCAAAATTAAACAGAGCCAATAAGCCCATAAGCCCAAAGGATAAACTGTATTCATGAGGAATGGCTAAGTGGAGTGCTGAAGAAAAATCGGCTAAGTATCCACCTAAAAGTCCTACTCCCAATGATACTAAAGAAAACACCACTGCCACAGCGGAGGAAAAGCCAACACGATCATCTTCGGGAATAGAATTAACAATAAGACGATCTAGTAATAAACGAATCATCCCGATAAAAAACAGGGAAATAAATCCCAGCAGAAAGAAGATCCACAAATCTGTAGATCCAGGTAACATAACCCATATGAGAGATAATACAATGATAATCAGATTAACAATTGTCAAAAGGGGTTTGCTGCCAAAGCGATCAAGAAAGGGACGGGCCAAGCGACTGGATATAATAACCCCGAGGAAATTAATCGTAGTAAAGATAAAAATGATATTAGAAGGAATCCCCACTGATTTACGCAAAAAGGGAACAGTAAAATTAAAAAGTACAATGAGGGACATCCCGCCGCAATATAAGAGGATAAGTATACGGTGTCGGGAATCTTTTAAATAACCTAAGAATTTCTGAAAAGATTCTCCTAAGTTACTTCTCTGAATCGTATCTTTTACAGGTATACGCTTGACTGCTATAGAAGCGGCTGTATTAAGAATAATACCCAAACCTAATAGAAAATAGATACCTTTTAACTCATTGGATTCATAAATGGATAAGCCTGTGAAGCTAATAAAGCGGGACAGCATCATAGAGGCATAGAGCACAACCATGACCTTTGAACTGTAATTCCCTCTTTCAGAAGGCTTTGTTACAATTCCCTGTAAAACATGATTAAGAGGGTAGGCCACATTACGAAGCAAGCAATATAGGGTGTAGACTCCAATAATAAGATAGACAGCATATCTCTGGGGGAGATAGAACACACCTCCATAGGCCAGACAGACAAGTCCCCGTAACAGCCATGCTCCAAAGAATAAGTTAACAATCCTAACACCGGGGAAATACCGGGGAACAAAGAAAACCACCAGACCAGTGAGATAAACTGTTGATGAAATATATCCTAACTGGGTATTGTCTGCACCAAAATGGAGGGCCATCAAGTAGATAATGGTCTCTGCCAAAAAGCTATATCCCAGACCATTAATGAAAGTATAAGTAAGGTAGCTTTTTTGCCCTTTAACTTTATCAGAACGTGACAGAAACATAAGTCCAAGAATGGAGTAAGTTCCTTTTAAAAGCAATACTTTTTTGTAAGGAATTGTCTCTTGTGTGCCTAATAACGTAGGAAAGTAAAGAAGAACCCAAAACATTTGTAAGGTAACAGATATTACCCTTTTCCTAGCAGGACGCCTTTGTTATGATTATACTATCTAAGGAGGCCCTTATTATTAAAAAGACCATAACTCTCATTACTCCCATTGTACTCAGTCTTATCCTAGTCTTAATACGAACATGGGTAATCAGTTATTTTTCTATAAACAATCAGTTTAGTTTAATTATTGAAAAGCTCACTCTTATCCTGGTCATATGTTCTGTCACATGGGCATTACGAGTTTTGATACGGTCCTTTAAGGATGTCTTATTAAGCAAATACAACATCAATGATGAAGATAATCTAAAATCCAGAAAGGTTCACACACAAGTGGGAATCCTTGAAAAGGTACTCAATTTTCTTCTCCTTCTTCTTATGGTAGGGATGATACTCCTTAGTTTTGACTCTGTCCGTCAGATTGGTGTGGGGCTATTTGCTTCTGCTGGGTTGGCTGGTATTGTGATTGGTCTATCTGCTCAAAAAGTGGTAGGAGCTGTTCTTGCAGGAATCCAGATTGCCTTTACCCAACCCTTTCGTTTGGAAGATGCCGTTATCGTAGAAAATGAGTGGGGTTGGATTGAGGAGATACACCTAACATATGTTGTTGTCCGTTTATGGGACAAAAGACGTTTGGTCCTTCCCTCTAATTATTTCTTGGAAAAGCCCTTTCAGAACTGGACTAGAAATAATGCTGAAATTGTCGGTTCTGTGTTCCTTTATCTAGATTATTCTGTCCCCTTAGACGTGATACGAACAGAATTAACTAGACTATTAAATAGCACCTCCTTATGGGACCATAAAGTAAATGTTCTCCAAGTGACCGATTCTACAGAAGTCTCTATGGAAATCAGAATCCTGGTAAGTGCCAGGAACTCTCCCACCGCCTGGGATCTTCGTGTCTTTATACGGGAAAAACTTATAGAGTTTATTCAAAGAGAATATCCAGATTCTCTACCTAGAAGAAGGTACCAACAGGAACATTCCTCTTGACACTATCTACCACATTGTTTAAATAATAGTTAATGCAGATTAAGAAGGATAAGGTTTACACAAATATATTAGATGCTGCTCGTGCTGAATTCCTTGATAAAGGGTTTGACGGGACTAGTATGCGATCTCTTGCTAATAAAGCCGGGGTAAGTCTCAGTAATATTTATAACTACTTTGCCAATAAAGATGACATATTTGAACAAGCCTTGCATGATGTGATTCATTTATTGGACAAAGCTATGATAGCCCACAATCGTGGATCTCATCTGACTATGGATGTCTATGACAATTCTGAGATACTAAAAAAGCAGATCCGTTTCTTTATTCATCTTATACGTAGACATCAGAAAGAGTTATATATTCTGTTCTTCAAATCCAAAGGAGTGGCAAGAGGAGATATTACCCAGCATTACATTGAAAAAATGACAGTCATGGGAGAAGAGTATATTAGGTTAATGTCCCAAAAATATGGACAAGTAAATGGTTCGGTCTCCCTTTTTTTTATACATACCTACAGTGCCTACTGGATGAGTGTAATCAAAGAACTTATAACCCACGAATTATCAGAAGATGAACTGGAGGTCTTTCTGACAGAAGCTATGGAGTTCTCTGTTGCAGGATGGAAGAGAATTATGAAAGTTTGAATTTTTTTAAATCAAAAAAGAACAATGTTCATTAAAGGAGGTTTTATTGATGAACACTCTTAGAAAGCTGCAAAATTACATGGAAGGACGTAAGATCTTTCTTCCTATTGCCCTTTTATTTTCAGCCTTAAGTGCTCTTTTGGGAATGGCTCCTTATATCTTTATATGGCAGATCATAAAGATTTTACTAGGAGGAAGCTATTCTCAGAAGACGATCACCGACCTAAGTTTATTAACAATCGCTACAGGTATTGGTGGTGTTATTAGCTACTGTATTGCTTTGAGTTTGTCCCATTTGGCAGCCTTTAGAGTAGAAAATCGCCTCAGAGCAGAGGGGATTAGAAAGATGATAAACAAACCTTTAGGGTTCTTTAGTCAAAGGTCAACTGGAGCTATTCGTAAAATAATTGATGATAATGTCAGTATCACCCATAGTTTTCTGGCGCATCAATTACCTGATTTAGCAGGAACTATCGTTATCCCCATTGCTTCTTTAGTGATGATTTTTGCTTTCGATTGGAGGTTTGGTCTTGTCAGTTTAATCCCCATGTCTATGGCATTTTTTCTCATGACAACCATGATGTCTCCTAAAGGACGACAGTTTATGATGAATTATATGGGTGCTTTAGAGGACATGAATACAGAGGCTGTAGAATATGTACGTGGTATTCCTGTTGTTAAGGTCTTTCAGCAATCAGTCTTTTCCTTTAAGAATTTTCATAAGACCATAATTAATTATAAGAATATGGTAGCTGGTTATACGAACATGTGGGAGACTCCCATGTCTCTTTATACAACGGTTATCAATAGTTTTGCCTATCTATTTATTCCTTTAGCTCTATTCTTATTCTCGAGAGAACCCTCTTCGACTGTCATCACTAATGTTCTCTTTTATATTTTGATAACACCAATCTTTACTAGTAACATTATGAGATCCATGCATATCAATGAAGCCTTTGCTCAAGCGAAAGAGGCCTTGAGTCGGATTGAGACCTTATTAAAAGCGGATGATCGAAAGGAACCCACCCATTCTGTCACCTTAAAGGATCACTCTATAACATTCCAAGACGTTAACTTTGCTTATCCCGATTCTCAGGACCTAGTTCTTAATAAGATTAATTATGTCCAACCGGAAGGGACTACTTATGCCTTAGTAGGCCCATCGGGAAGTGGTAAAACTAGTATAGCACGTTTGATTCCCCGTTTTTGGGATTGCAATGAGGGGCAAGTACAGATCGGTGGAGTAAATGTATGTGACATTCCCAAAGAGCAATTGATGAACTCCATATCCTTTGTCTTTCAGCAAACCCGATTATTCAAGGGAACGATCAAAGATAATCTATTAATAGGAAAACCAAAGGCCACTGATGACCAGATACTCCAATGTTTATCTCTGGCTCACTGTGAAGATATCATTCAAAAACTTCCTGAAGGTCTTGATAGCCTAATAGGTCCTGGTGGAACTTATCTCTCTGGAGGAGAACAACAGCGTATAGCTCTGGCGCGAGCCATATTAAAAGATGCTCCCATTATTATTCTTGATGAGGCAACCGCATTTACAGATCCTGAAAATGAGCATCTTATTCAAAAGGCTTTTAACCATCTAACCAAAGGGAAGACTGTTCTCATGATTGCCCATAGGCTAACTAGCGTTATCCAATGTGACAAAATCCTTGTCATAAAGGAAGGACAAATCCTCGAAGAAGGAACCCATACAGAATTACTGCAGAAGGAATCCCTTTATACCTACCTATGGGAGGAGTATCAGAGATCCATAAGCTGGAAGATTGGAAAGGAGGTAGTAAATGTATAAGTATTTGCAACAGCGTTTATCTTTGTCCCCTGAGGGTGCAAAGTCTTTTCTCAAAGGGGTGCTTTGGACAACACTATTGAATATCGCTCTTATGCTTCCTGCTTTATATGTCTTTGTATTCTTGACAGAGCAAATACAACAGAAGATCCTCCTTCCCCAAAGTACCCATCCTATTTTCCTTTATATAGGGATAGCAGTGCTTTTCTTTGGGATTACCTGGTTGATCGCAAAAGGACAATATCGAAGTACATTCACCTCTGTTTATGAAGAAAGTGCTAACCGCAGACTTTCCTTGGGAGAAAAACTAAGAAGATTACCACTTAGTTTTTTTGGGGAGAAGAATTTGAGTGATTTAACAGGAACCATCATGAGTGATTGTACAGAGCTGGAACATACCTTTAGTCATGCGGTACCCCAGTTATTTGCTTCCCTTATCACGATTGCCATGGCCTCTATTGGGTTATTTATCTACAACTGGCCTATGGCTCTGGCCTTATTATGGGTGGCTCCTGTTGCAGGAGGTCTTGTATTACTATCTAAAAGGATACAAATAAAAAACAATGAGAAGATTTACTTAGCGAAACGAGCTGTAAGTGACCATGTCCAGGAAGGCATGGAGAATGTACAAGATATTAAAGCTTACAATAGGGAAGATTCCTATAGTAGGGAGACCGATCGTAAGCTCAAGGAATACGAAAAGGCCATTGGAAAGGGCGAATTGATTACTGGACTCTTTCTTGACAGTTCGAAGGGAGTCTTAAAACTAGGAATCCTAACCCTGGTCCTTGTTGGTGTTTATCTAAGCACGCAAAGTTCCACACAAGTATTCCCTTTTCTTGTTTTTTTAGTCTTTGCTTCTCGAATCTATGAACCCATACAGGAAGTCCTTAATAATTTAGCCGCTCTCTTTCATCTGGATATCCCCATATCCCGGGTTCAGCAAATGGAGGCACTTCCCGTACAGGAGGGAAGCAAAGATTTTGCTCCCTCTTCTTATGACATTCAATTTGAGAAGGTAGAGTTTGCCTATGAAGAAGGTAAAACAGTCCTTAATAATGTGAGCTTTTCTCTGAATCAGGGGGAAGTTACCGCCCTTGTAGGACCTTCTGGAAGTGGCAAGTCAACAGCTGCCAAATTAGCGGCTCGCTTCTGGGATGTGAACAAGGGACAAATAACCATAGGGGGCATTGATATTAAAAATGTTGATCCAGAAACCCTCTATGAATCCTTGTCCATTGTGTTTCAGGATGTGGTTCTCTTTAACTCTTCCTTGTTGGATAACATAAGGATTGGACGTAAGGATGCCAGTGATGAGGAAGTGTTGAGGATAGCCCAATTAGCTCAATGTGACGAATTCGCCTTGTCTATGCCAGAAGGTTATAACACGGTTATCGGAGAGAACGGACGTACTCTGTCCGGGGGAGAACGACAGAGAATCTCTATAGCCAGAGCTCTTTTAAAAGATGCCCCCATTGTCATTCTGGATGAGGCCACTGCTTCCTTAGATGTGGAGAATGAAAGCAAAATACAAAAAGCTCTGTCTTACCTTATCAGCAATAAAACCGTACTGGTGATCGCCCATCGCATGAGGACAATAGCCCAGGCAGATAAGATTATCGTATTTGATCAGGGCCATGTAAAAGAGTGGGGTACACCTCAAGAACTAGAACAGAAACAGGGTCTCTATTATAAGATGATTCAAAGACAATTAAGTGTGACTACTTAAATGTTTAGTAGTTTCCTCCTTTCTTAAGGGAAAGGAGGAAACTTTTTTGTATTTTTAAGAAAAAAGTTTAAAAATTTTTCTCGATATTCCAGAAACAGCTGAGAAGTAGTTAGTAAATACTCATAAACAGGAGAGTCCTATGATTAACTACTATCTTATCAAATCTGAGCTGGATACTAACCAGGAAGAACCTTATGTGGCTCATATAAATCACAATCAAGTTCTGGATCAAAATGATCTTATTAAGGTTATGGCCCACAAGAATACTACTGTTACACGTCAGGATATTTTAGTTGTCCTGGATTTATTTGAGGAAGTCATAGAGGATCAACTATTATTGGGAAATAAGATTTCGACTAATCTCTTCCAATTTAAGTTGTCCTTAGGAGGGAGGTTTAAGAACAGAACAGAAAGTTATGACAAGAAGAAGCACCAGCTTCGTGCTTTATGTAATTTGAATTTATCCTTTAAGAAAAGGATCTCCCGCTTGGCTTCCTTGACGGCCATCCAAAAAAGAAAATCCCACATAGCCATTGATACTATTATGGATTTTGGTTCTTCCTCAGGAAGGCATATCACTCCCGGTGGACTATGTGAGATCAAAGGTTATGGTTATAGTCCCTATGAAGAAGATAAACTTCAGATTCAATTAATCCATGATGATGGACAGGTCTATGTGGTCGACCAGATCCATAGGATTCTTCCTAAAAGCATACTTTGTAACTGGCCTTCCTTTCTTCCAAAAGGTATTTACACAGTACAAATGTTGATGAAAACTCAAGACGGTGCCCAAGGGACTAGCTATCATCATCAATTTTGTCTGACTCTTTAGCCTATTTTGTCAGACCTTTTATACGAAAACGTCTGAGGTTTTTACCTAAAAGGTCTGACCTTTTTGATCTATCTCCAGTAACAAACAATAAATTTGTTATTTTGACAGAAGTGGTTATATTTAAACGACTATGAAAAGACAGTTTATAACTTTAGGCCTTTGTGGTTTATTTTTTATGGCAAGTTGTCAAAGCCACGATTCTGAGAGCTCTTCTGCTCTGGATAATCCAGAATCGTTCCGGCAAGCTATGCGGGACTTTGTGGAAGACATAAGCCTTTATGGCAGAAGCTCTGATTCTGATTTTATTGTCATTCCCCAGAATGGACATGAATTACTCGTTTATGATAACACTACCAGTGCAGATAAAAATTATACCCAGGCTATAGATGGTGTAGGGCGGGAAGACTTATTCTATGGATATGAAAATGATGACGAAGGGACCCCCACCTCTGATAGAGAGGAAATGATCACCTATATGGACATAGCGAAGAGTCAGGATATTATTCCTCTGGTAACAGATTATGTGTCTACTACTGCAAAAATAGATGACTCATATGCCCAAAACAACGCAAAGGGTTATCTCTCTTTTGCTGCGGATCACAGGGAGCTTGATCATATTCCTTCCTATCCTGTTCATCCCTATAAGGTTAATAGCAATGACATAACTAGTTTAGGAGAGGCTAAGAATTTTCTTTACCTTTTAAATCCCACAGAAAATAGTGCTTTTACAAGCAAATCTGTTTTTTTAGATGCTCTTGCTAATACCAATTATGATGTAATTATTATGGATTTATTCTATGACGGTTCCCAAGACACTGAGCTTAGCGCCTCTGAGATCAATAGTTTAAAGACAAAAGCCAATGGTGGTAAGCGTCTTGTTATTGCCTATATGAGTATAGGAGAAGCAGAAGACTATCGATACTATTGGAAATCTTCCTGGTCCTCCCGTTCTCCTTTATGGCTGGATAAGGAAAATCCTGATTGGAAAGGGAATTATAAAGTTCGTTATTGGAGTCAAGACTGGCAAAGTATTATCTATGGTGATAGTGATGCCTACTTGGATAAGATACTGGCCGCATCCTTTGATGGGGTTTACCTCGATATCATCGATGCTTATGAACATTTCGAAGATTAATTAGGATTCATCAGGGATGATGAGTTCTTTTTGATGTAAGATAACATCGAGCACCTTTGATCGTCCTGAACTTAATAGCCGCTGTATTGTTCCTCTTGATATGGACATTCTCTCAGCGGCCTCTATTTGATTTAATCCTTCATAATCACAAAGCCTTATCGCTTCAAACTCATCTATTTCAAGGAGTACTTTTTCTAGAAATCTTGCTGGTATACCAGAAGGCTTAAAGTTACGTCCTCCCTGAAGGGGGCGGCAATGTCTTGATTTTTTTCTACCCGGCATGGTGACTCCTCTTGTTAATTTTCTCGATGATCATAACCGGGTAGAGAGGATAGGACAAGCCATTCTAATGGTGGCTACAGTTCTCATGGTGATGTTCATGATCGTGACTGTGATCGTGGTTATGGGAACAGCTTGATCCATTAGATACTAGTTCTCCTTCCATAAATTTACTGATGTTTTCCCCTATATCTCCAGAAGCTCCCAGGATAACTTGGATGTCTTGTGCTTCGAAAAGGGCGACAGCTCTCTGTCCCATTCCTCCTGTAATGATCACATCAGCCCCTTGCTCATGGAGGAATTTAGGAAAAGATCCGGGAACATGTTCAGGGGGATCAAGTTCTTTTGAGCTCAATACTTGCTTTCCGTCAACTTCACATAATAAGAATTTCTTAGAATGACCAAAATGTTCTTCCACATTAATACCATCATTTGTAGGTAGGGCTATTTTCATTTTCTACTCCTTAAGTGTGCATATGCACAATTAAGGGTAGTCTTATAGGGGGTATTGGTCAAGAGGGTTTCTATATTTCTTTGTTCTTAAAGATGTGAACACTGAATTTATAACAAACAAGAGAAAACACTATGGTCCAGAGAGGACTGAATAGAAGAGCTCTAGTCACTTTGATGTCTTGAGCGGCAGAACTAAGAAAATAGTAGGGAGATATGATCCCCAGGGTTAGACCGATAAATGTTAAACTGGATAGGATTATGATATAACGACTATAGTCGCTTCCCCATAGAAGAGTAAGAGGAATAATCCCGCTACCGATTCCAATGGCCATACAAAGAGCGACGAGGGACATCCAAAGAGCCCCCTGAATGTGCCCTGTAAACAGGACCAAGAGATTACCCCACAGACATCCTCCTCCTGCAAGGATTAGGATAAGAATGTACTTGCCCCTAATGTAGTCTCTACGCTCTATGGGCATTGTTAAGGCGAAGCTTAGCCATTGCATTCTCTCTTCCTGAACAAAGACTCCACTGATCATTAAAGTACTCATCAGGGTTGCAATAATCGTATAGGATCCAGGGTCCTTGTCTAAGAAAATCACAATCCCAAGCAAAAATAAGAGTAATGTGACGATGGCTAAGGTTTGTCTTCTGAGACTGTAGAAGTCTTTGATTAGTAAACTTTTCATGAGGGTTGATCTCCTTTGATGATAAGATCCATGAATTGATCCAAATGGGGGTTTTCCACCATTATTTGGGGATGCCTATCCTGAAACTGTTTTCGATTGATGGTCAGTCCCTGATATTGGTAAGTTTCTTCTTTATAGGCTAATAGTTCTTCTGGTTTTATTGATAGGAAATCCTTCTTGCTGCAAGAGATTAATCCATAATCATAGCGAAGCTTGTCTTTGTTTTCATGAAATACAATCTGCCCCTTGTGTAGAAACAGTATCCTGTCTGCTATCTTTTCCAAGTCCTCTGTCATGTGGGAGGAAAGGAGAACCGAATGATCTGGATTTTGTACAAAATCTAATAGAATATCCAATAGTTTTGAGCGCATGAGGGGGTCCAATCCGTTAGAAGGCTCGTCCAGTATGAGGAGTCGCGCCTGATGGGATAAGGCTACTACCAGGGATAATTGTACTTTCATTCCCTTCGAGTATTTACCCAGGGGCCTGTCTATAGGGAGTTGCCAATCCCTAAGATAGGATAGGTATTGCTTTTGATTCCAATTAAGGTAAGCTGGTGCCAATATCCGGGATAATTGGAGAGGATTCACATAATCAGGAAAACTGTTATTGTCCATAATGACAGCCATGTCATTCTTGAGTTTAGGCCCTTCATTGTCCAGGGACTGTCCCCAGAACTTAACAGAACCATTAGGGGGATGATTGAGGTTTAAGATAGCCTTAAGACAGCTGGTTTTTCCTGCGCCGTTTTCACCTATAATACCTGTGATGCTCCCTTGGGGAAGAGTAAAGTCGATAGGTCCCAATTGGAAGTTTTTGTATTTTTTTACGAGATCCTGAATGACTATTGAATCTATCATTTGTCAAACTCCTGACGGAATATCTTGATCATTCTCACAAGTTCTTCAGTCTTAACCCCTGAGGATTGACTCAATTGGACAGCTTTTTCTATATGATGTTCGATCTTTCTTAGCTGTTCTTCTCTGTACATTTGGGGGTTCTGTGAAGCAACAAAGCTTCCTTTACCAATAATGGTTTCTATGAATCCGTCCTGATTTAATTGTTCGTAGGCTTTCTGTACAGTGATTACGCTAATATGAAGATCTTTAGCCATTCCCCTTATAGAGGGCAATATGTCCCCTGCCATAAGGATTCCTTCCATAATCTGGCTTTTGATTTGGGTACGAATCTGTTCATACAGAGGTTGCTGGCTATTGTTCTTGATAATGATGTCCATGATATTCTCACTGTTATATAGTGTATATGTTCAATATGTACACTATATAACAGTGACCCATTGTTGTCAAAGACAAGATCAGAGAAGAAGAGGCGTAGGTGGCCTCTTCTTAACTCCTATTATAATCCTTTGGAAGCTATATAAGCAGATAGGTCTAGTAAGCGGTTAGAAAATCCCCATTCATTGTCGTACCAGGATAAGATTTTTAGAAGCCTTGGTCCGGACATCGTTGTGGATAGGCTATCGATAATCGTTGAGTGATTATTTCCCTGGTGGTCACGGGACACTAGTGGCTTTATATTGTATTCCATAATGCCCTTAAGATCTGAATCAGCTGCTTCTTTAAGTACTTTGTTCACTTCTTCTATGTTTGTATCTCTTTTAACAGTTACTGTTATATCTAGTGCTGATACAACAGGAACGGGCACTCTTAAGGCATAGCCTGTTAATTTGCCGTCTAATTCAGGGATAACCAAACCTATGGCTTTAGCCGCTCCACTGGAGTAGGGGATAATTGATTCTGCTGCTGCCCGTGCTCCTCTGAGATTATTCATTGGTTTATCCAACAAGGCCTGGCTATTGGTGTAGGCATGGGTTGTTAGCATAAGACCATTTTCAATACCAAGCTTATCATTGATGACTTTGACAATAGGAGCCAAAGCATTAGTGGTACAGGATCCATTAGAGACTACCAGGTGTTTTTGGGGATCATATTGGTCATTATTAACACCCATTACAGTGGTTAAATCAGCCCCTTTGGCAGGAGCTGTAATGATAACCCTTTTTGCTCCCCCTTTTGTTATGTGCACTGCTGCTGCTTCTTTACTATTAAAGAAACCAGTGGCTTCCAATACTATATCTACACCATAGTCTGACCAAGGAATGAGGGCAGGATCTTTTTCTGCTATGACATGAATGCTTTTACCATCAACGATAAGAGCCTGATCTGTACTAGACACTTCACCTCTATAGGTTCCTAATACGGTATCATATTCAAAAAGGTGGGCTAAGGTAGCACTATCGGTTAGATCATTAACGGCTACCACTTCCAAATCTGTTCTCTTAAGGGCAGCCCTTAGAACGCTTCTTCCGATTCTTCCGAATCCATTAATTCCAATCTTTATCATTGTGAACTCCTTGTTGAGTTCAATATAAAGAAAAAAAACTATGGCAAAAATGACATTAATAGTTCATATTCTGCCAAAACGATTCCGGTATTCTTTTGGGGTTATTTTGAGATATTTATCAAACAAACGTCTTAAGCTTAGTGGGGTTTCGAAGCCGCAATCAGAAGCGATAATATCAACGGTATCTGTGGATTGCTCTAACTGAACTTTAGCTCTGTCCAGACGAAGCTTCTCTATATATTGCCCCGGAGGTAGTCCTACTTCTTTTTTAAAGGCTCTCGCAAAATGCCTTGGGCTCATATGAACGATGTCTGCGATATCTTCAACCTTCAAGCTTTGGCCTAGATGATCCTGTATATAATCCTGGGCCTTTTTTATAGGACTGTCCATATTAACCTGATGAGTGAGAAGGGTACTAAATTGGGATTGCCCTCCAGGACGTCTTAGGTAGAGCACCAGATATTGGGCTACTTTTTTGGCCAATTCAAAACCATAGTCTTCCTCTACTATCGCCAGGGTGATATCAAATCCAGAGCTGGCGCCTGCTGAGGTCCATATGGATCCATCTTTTACATAGATCGGATCATCTTTTACTGTTACCTCAGGATATTGAGCTAATTGATCCAAGAGCTGCCAATGGGTCGTTGCTTTTTTCCCTTTAAGTAGACCTGCTTCTGCCAGGAGAATAGCTCCGGAACATACTGAGACAATTCTTTTGAAATATTTACGGGAATTTTTAATCCAATCAATGATTTCTGATCTAAAGATTTCTTGCCTGCCACTTCCCGTTACTATAAGGGTATCAAACTGGTTTTCTTTGAGGTCCCATTCCTCAATTGTGGTGTCCGCTAATATCTGATAACCAGCCCGGCCATGAACCAGAGGCTCCGGTTCTGTGCCCATAATGGTAATCTTATACAATTCTTGGCCAGAGTAGTGATTTGCCTGGTGGAATATATCTAGGATACCCGCTCCTTCAAAGAGAAGGCCCTGGGTATTAAGTAGTAGTAAAATACTATGAGACCTATTTTTATTCATGGTCACATAATATAAATATTCTAAGTGGTGGACAAGATGATTATACAGTCGTTATCATTAAGTTTATGATTAGTTGGAGTTTTATTATCACCTCATTTATTGTTGTTGTTATGCCGGGAACTGGTGTTTTATATACACTATCTAAGGGTTTATCTTCTGCTAAAAAAGACACTATTTTGGCTGCAGTAGGATGTACCTTGGGAATCGTTCCCCATTTATTAGCAGGAGTTTTTGGATTAACTGCCCTTTTACATACGAGTGCTTTGTTATTTTCTACCATCAAATATATTGGGGTGGCTTACCTTATCTATTTGGGAATAGGTATGATTCGTAGCAAAGGTTTTAATGTGGACGTGAAGACGAGCTCCCAGTCCTCCCTTGGCATCATAGGGAAAGCGGTTCTTATTAATCTACTCAATCCCAAATTAACTCTGTTCTTTTTGTCCTTTCTTCCTCAGTTTATGGCATCCGATTCATCAAACTATGAGATTCAAATGATGATATTAAGTCTGTTCTTTATGGGCATTACCTTGCTTGTGTTCCTTGTGTATGGTCTTCTGGCTCATTCTTTTAAACAGCTGTTTACAGAATCTTCTCAGCTTATGAATAGAATCCAAAAAGGTTTTGGTCTGTTGTTTTTGGGTCTAGCTGCCAAGTTGGCTTTCGGTAAGGAATAATTGTCCTACAAGCTCGAACGAATGTTCTCTATTCTCACTACTTTACTCAATAATGAACAAGTAACAATCAAAGCTTTGGCAAAGGAATTTGAAGTATCAACTAAGACGATACAAAGAGATATAGAGGCTTTAAACAGAGCGGGTATCCCTCTCTACAGCCAGTTGGGGCGCCATGGTGGGATCAGATTACTGGAGGGGTATTCCTTAGATAGAATATTCCTAAAAAAAGACGAGTTAGAAGATATCTTATCAGGTTTATCTGGACTGGGTTCTGTATTCCCCTCTTCAAAGGGTAATCCCTTAATACAACGTTTTCTAGCAATGGGTGCCCAGAAACAGAGCTCTATAGATATAAATCTAAGTTCCCACTATAAACCTGATATCCAAGATAAATTTAGCCTATTACGACAAAGTATTAAGAATAATCATTTACTTCGTTTTGATTACTTTTCTGGCAAAGGACGTTTGGTAAGATCTGTTGAGCCTTATTTTATCCTATATCGATGGGATGATTGGTATTTGTATGCCTACTGTTTGGGTGCCAATGACTATCGACTTTTTAAAATACGACGTATGTGGGATATTGAAGAAGGAGAGGAACATTTTACTCTCCGCTTAAAGTCTTCTAAAGACCTTAACTTGGAAGAATACTTCACTGAAGAAAATAAGGTTCAAATTATTTTTGATAAGTCCGTTGAATATATTATTGCTGAAGAATTTGGTATCGCTTCCTATAGTGAGTATGATAAGGAGCATATTTTATTCGAAAGGGGATATACTGATTATTCTTTCCTATTACGCTGGGTTTTAGGATTTGGCAGTCATGCACAGGTTGTTCATCCGGTAAAACTCAAACAGGCCATCTGGGAACATTCTGTAAAAATAATGGAAAGAAAGTAGACCATATGTTGTCCCTATTTATCCCTTATTCTGTGTGATAAGGAGATTCACGATGATAATCAAAAAAGAAGATTTAACTATTTTGGAAGCTTTTGGACTTCATGGAGGGACTGGTAAAGCCATATTGAATAAGGTCGTACCTACGGACGATCTTGATTACCCCTTTGGCTTAACGGGACTGATTGAAGTGGAGGCTCATGCTGTTATTGGCACTCATTATCATATTGATAATTATGAACTTTGCCTTGTTGTAGAAGGATCTTTTCAAGTTATAGAAAATCAAGAAGAACAAATTATCCAGAAGGGGGATATGCTCATCACAGGTAAAGGGCAACGCCATTCTTTTAAGAATCTGCAAGGGACTGTGGGGATATTATTTATTGTGAATACAAAGGATCTATGTCATTAGAATAGGGGAATATTTGTATTCCAAAAAAGTAAAGCAAAATTGTGCTCCATTGTGTATCATAAATCTCAAGGAGGCTTTATGAAAATCAAATTTGATCTCATCGGATTATTTGTTGAAGATTTAGAAGCAATGGTAGCTTTTTATCGAGACGTTATCGGTCTTGGTATTAATTGGTCAGGCGAAGGACCATATGCGGAGTTTGTTCATGAAGGAATACGCTTCGCTATGTATGAAAGGGCTCAATTACCAAAGTTATTAGGACAGACTCCTGATTATCCAAAGAAGTTAAATGGTAGTTTTGAATTATCCATTAATGTAGGTCCTTCCCATAATGTTGACGATACCTATAATAGATTTTGTGAAAAAGGTGCTCAGCCCATCTATGCTCCTCGGGATGAACCTTGGAGTATGAGGTCTGCAATGATTGCCGATCCCGAGGGAAACTTAATAGAGATAGCATCAGACTTTTGGATCTAGAGGTTTGTAAATGGAATTTAATAATTTAGCAGACATTGAAGTATCTGTTATTTGGAATGCTTTTAGGGAAGCGTTTAGTCAGTATGAAGTTAAAATACAACTGTCCCTGGAGGATTTCTCTATAATGTTAGAGACAATGAACTACTCTCCACAACATTCTATAGGGTGTATTGATGAGGGAGTTCTAGCTGGTTTTTGTTTAATAGGAATGAGAACTATTAATGGACAGTCCTGCATTTATGATATTGCTACTGGGGTTATTCCTTCCTGGCAAAAAAGACATATTGGATCAAAGCTACTGGACCAATTGATTCTTAATGTTCAATCTTCGCCAATTGACAGGTTTTATTTGGAAGTTCTGGAACATAATATTCCCGCACAAAGATTATACGAGAAGAAGGGATTTAAAAGGACAAGGTTTTTAAGAATCTATAAAACAAGGAATATTGAACCTTGCTCGATAACTGGTGATTTTGTGAGTAATGAAGAGGGCCTTTCCTCTTTTAATACGGAAGAGTTCTGCAGCTATGTACCTACCTGGCAGAATAGCTTTGATACCTTTGAAACAAGAAAGGACTTGTTCCTCTTTCAATATCTTAAGATAGACAATCAGGTTGCAGGCTATTTTATTATTAATAAAGTTAATAAGAGAGTGCTTCAACTAGGTGTATCTCCTGATTACCCCTCTATTTCTGTTGTACAGACACTCTTAAAACGTATTTCTGATTTGTGTAATGGAGAAGAATTCACAATCAGTAATGTTGAGGCCAATTCTTATATGGATAAGCTTTTTCAGGAATTAAATTTAGATAATTATATCAATCAATGGGAGATGGTAAGAGATTTTCCTAAAATATAGCCCCTCATTATTCTACGATTATATATAGATCTTTATCTTGTATATCCTGTAGCATTTATAAGTGAATTAATAATGAGGAAAATAAAATATGATAGAGTTTGAACAGATTAATGACTCCCGTTTATGGTCCCTTGCTGATTATATTGTTTCTGTCCCTTTAGCTGATTTATTTTCAGAAGCTAAAGAAAACGCTGCAAGAGTAGATCAGGTTTGTATGGGGTCTCCTTTGTACCTGTTGGAAGATCATGGAGAATGGCTTTGGCTTAGAACTTACTATGGTTATCCCGGGTGGATTCGGTCAAAGGATATTATCCCGTGTACTCAGGATGAAACGGAAAACCTGGCTATGGTTCTCTCTAGTTATGGAGATGTCCTTAGGGAACCTCATTATGATAGTCCCCTTATAGAATGTCTTCCTGCCAGTTCTTTTATCTTATTAAATGGTGAGAAGAAAGAAGGGTGGCTGGAGGTTCAACTTTTAACAGGTGGTTCTGGCTGGATTCGCACAGATCATATAAAGCAACTATCAGAGCTCACAAGGCCGATGGCGGAAGATGAAAAGCGAAAACAAATTGTAGATAAAGCCTTAGAGTTTAAAGGGGTTCAGTATCGTCAGGGTGGGCGTTCTCTCCAGGGAATGGATGGCTCAGGGCTCTGTTCCCTGGTGTATTTACTAAGTGGTTCTATTATTTATAGAGATGCCGAGTTTAAATACCCCTTTGTTCCTGTTTCCCGAGATGAGTTAAAGCCTGCTGATCTGATCTTTTATTCTGGTTATGTCGCCCTCTATTTGGGCAATAACCATGTCCTTCATGCTTCTGGTCCTTTGGGAGGGGTGGGCATCAATAGTCTAGATCCCAAGGAAAATGATTTTCTTTCTCTTCCTTCACTAACCTCATATGGAACCTTTTTTCATCCAAAGGTGATGATTCTATAGGCAAAACAGGTTCCTAATATTATAGTAAGTCATGAACATACAGAATGACACAATCGCTAGTGTTCTGGAAATCTTTAAGATAGGCATTGGACCCTCTAGTTCTCATACTTTGGGACCTTGGCGTGCCGCTCAGAGATTCCAGAATGATTTAAAGATAAATGATCAGATAGAGGAAGTGGAATCTCTTCAAGTTGACCTTTATGGATCTCTTGCCCTTACTGGTTTAGGCCATGGAACGGATATTGCTGTCCTTATGGGGCTGGTCAACGCAGATCCTGTTACTGTTAATGTGGATGACGTTCAAAGGGTACCCCAGGAGATTCAAATAGGGAAGCAACTTCATCTGGGAGCCGTAAAAAATATAGACTTCGATTTGAATAATGACATAGCTCTTCTCAAGAGTCAGAGTCTTCCTTACCATCCTAATGGGATGATCTTCACTGCTTATGACAAGGATCACAATACCATTAATACCCAAACCTATTATTCCATAGGAGGTGGCTTTGTTGTTCAAGAGGGGGAGCTTCCCCATGATGATGTTGTCAGCGTTCCCTATCCCATAAAGTCTGGTTTGGATGTTCTGGCCCATTGTGACGTGACAGGATTTTCGATTGCTGAAATCGCCCGGGCCAATGAGGCTAGCAGATATCCTCAATTAGACTCTGAACTGGAGAATATATGGTCGGTGATGATTGATTCTGTTTTCCAGGGATGCACAAAAGTAGGAAAGCTGCCCGGTCCATTGGGTGTTGTCAGACATGCCAGATCAATGGTGCAACCTATTATTGGATGCCAAGAGTGCGATCAATCTGTTGAAGGTTGGATTAATCAAATCAAAAAGGCTCCTAAAAGTTTTGATCAGGTTCTCAAGCTAATTAGTGCTTTTGCTATGGCTGTTAATGAGGAAAATGCTTCTTTTGGTCGCATAGTTACTTCACCCACAAATGGATCTTCAGGGGTTATTCCTGCTGTATTATTATATTATATAGCCTTTTCCGGCTTAAAAGTCAGTAACAAAGAGATCAATGATTTCCTTCTTGTTGCGGGAGTTGTGGGGGGAATATTTAAAGATTCCGCCACTATTTCAGCTGCCATGGGAGGGTGTCAAGCTGAGATAGGAGTTTCCTCAGCTATGGCCGCCGCCGCCCTTACAGAGGGAATGGGAGGCAGTCCCCGTCAATCTTTAATGGCTGCCGAAATTGCAATGGAACATCATTTGGGGCTTACTTGTGATCCCATTGGAGGACTCGTTCAGATCCCTTGTATTGAACGGAATAGTATGGGAGCTGTTAAAGCCATAACGGCTGCGCATATGGCCATAAGCAAGGATCCTTCCAAAGCCATTGTGAGTTTGGATAGTGTTATTAAATCTATGTGGGAGACAGCCAAGGATATGAATACGAAATACAAAGAGACTTCTTTAGGTGGTCTTGCTGTGAATGTATCTGTTCGTACTCCTGAATGTTAACCATTCTTATTATCGTCTTATAAGTCAGTCTCTCAGGAGACTGACTTTTTTTATAAGCACACAAGAACAGGACATTAACTCTTCTTTTTTGTCATTTCTTCCTGATTCATTCTTCTTTATCGTCACTTTAAATTACGTTACGTTCTGTTACGTTATGTTATATCACGTCTAAAAGAGGGGGTTATTGGTTATTTCCCTTGATTTTGAAGTAAAAAAACAGTTTGGCATAGTTATTGTAGCTTATTGGACATACTAATTTGAGGAGTGGTTACTATGTACAAAAAACAAAAGGAAGTCCTGGTTACTATAATGTTTTTGGCCTGTTTTTCTGTATTTGCCGGTGGCTCAAAAGAAGCCAGAACAGAGACACAGACCAAATCTATTATAGTGTTTAATGCGGCTAGTACGACGGACATTATTGAAGAACTGGCTGTGTTATATCAGGAAAAGACTGGTATCGAAATCAAATCAAATCCTGCATCCAGTGGGACATTAGCAAAACAAATGGAAAACGGCGCTGAAGTTGATGTTTACATTTCTGCTTCTAAAAAATGGATGGACTATGCTTTGAGTCTTGATGTTATGGCTGAAAGCGACTCTTTTGTCAAAAATCGTCTAGTCCTTATTGCTCCAGAGAATTCTGAGGTCTCAGAAGTTTCTCTGGAAAAGGGTACTGACTTTCCTTCCTTATTTACTGGCTACTTGTCCATGGGTGATCCAGAACATGTCCCTGCTGGTAAATATGCCCTGGAGGCTCTCACTAACTACAACTGGTACACACAGGTAAAAGATCGAATCCTCCCGGGAGCGGATGTACGTGCTGCCTTACGTGTTGTCGAATTGGGGGAAGCTGATTTTGGCATTGTTTATGAAACGGATGCTAAAAAATCAGAAGATGTTAAGATCGTCGGGTACTTTCCTGAAGATTCCCATACCCCTGTGACATACTTTTGTGGTTATTTAAAGGATCGTTCAGAAGCGGCGAAGGGCTTCTATACATTTCTAATGGAATCAGAAGCAGCTAGTGCTGTGTATGCCAAGTATGGTTTCTCAAAGTAGTCTGGTACGCTTATGAATGTATCCCATGTCCTTTCTGCTTTATTGTTGTCTATTAAGGTGGGAATCTTATCTACTGTGTTCAATCTCCCCTTCGCTCTGGCCGTGGTTTATATCATGGCTAGATGGAACTTTAAGGGAAAGACTTTACTTGATGGATTTATTAATCTGCCTCTGGTTATGCCCCCTGTAACCACGGGGTATTTACTTCTGCTCATTCTTGGGAAAAAAGGTTTTATTGGGGCCATCCTTTTTGAGATATTCCATATAAGAATTGCTTTTACTTCTGTGGCTGCTGTGATCGCTTCTATGGTGGTTTCCTTTCCTCTCATAACAAGAAGTATCCGTATCTCCATGGATATGATCGATCCAAAATTAGAAAGGGCGGCTCTAACTTTAGGTGCCAATAGATGGCAGGTCTTCTTTCGGATAACCTTACCTTTGGTTCTACCGGGTATCGTTAATGGTATGATTCTTGGTTTTGCTCGAAGTTTAGGTGAATTTGGAGCCACCATGACCTTCGCAGGGAATATTGAAGGGAAAACACGTACCATTCCTCTAGCTGTCTATGCGTTGCTTCAGATTCCTGGGCGAGACTCGGATGCGGCCATATTAGTTCTTATATCTATTGGGATTTCTTTTTGCTCCCTGTTTTTATCTTCCTATCTTAATAAGCAATTAAAGAATCGAGGAGCTGGTATTTATGAGTCTTGATTTTAGTGTGGAACTACCTAGAAGAGATTTTCTTCTTCACTTGGAAGGACAGTTTGAGGAAGATGTTCTGGGAATTTATGGTCCTTCAGGGGCAGGCAAGACTACCTTCTTCCGTCTTCTGGCTGGTCTTGACCATCCTCAAACGGGGCATATTTATTTGAACGATCGTCCCTTAGTGGATGTTGAGAAAAAGATTTTTGTCCCTCCCTATCAGCGACGGATGGGCGTTGTCTTTCAAGAGAAGTTACTGTTTCCCCATATGAATATAGAGAAGAATCTAACTTTTGGTCAAAAATATACGACCACTAACAGGGTATCTTTGAATAAAGTAGTCGAATTATTAGATCTTGGTCCCTTGCTTAAGTCTATGCCAGTAGAGATCTCAGGGGGAGAACAACAAAGAGTGGCCATAGGAAGAGCTCTTCTTACCTCTCCTGAATTATTACTATTAGATGAACCTTTTAATGCTGTTGATAATACATTACGTCATGTGATTCTTGCTTATCTAAGGCGATTACAAAGGGAGCTTAATATCCCGCTTTTAGTCATCAGTCATGATTTGCCAGATATTCAAAGATTGACTAATCATGTTTATCTCATAAATAAGGGACAGTGTGTAGGGCATGGCTCTGTCTATGAACTCTTTGGCCAGGGGGGATTTTCTCAAGAAGGGCATGAGTTAGTGAATGTCCTTAATTTGGTCGCCTTGACAGAGGAAGCTAAGGATGGTGTTTATAACTGTCTTCTGAAGGACGCCCCTTCAGTAATGATAAAAACTCCCTTTGTGGACAAAAAGGAATTCTCTGTTGTCATACACCCAAGAGAGATTGCCCTTTCTATCCAATTTATTCAGGGTATTTCTATGCAAAATCAGTTGAAAGGTGTCATTACAAGATTCGTTGAGAAAGGTGATGGTGTCTATTGTTTTATTGATGCAGGTGTAACCTTAGCCGCTGAAGTAACTCAAACGGCTATCATAAACATGAATTTAGCTCTCGGTAATGAGGTTTATTGTTTATTCAAAGCCCATTCCTTAAGGACTGAAAATGAGTGATATGTCTTTAACCCCAAAAGAAGTAGCAGAATACTTAAAAATAGCCAAGAATACCGTCTATGAGATGATAAAAAGGGGAGAATTACAGTCTTTTAAGGTGGGAAGGAAGATCCGTATTGATAAGGCTGCCGTTGAAGCTTTAAAACAGAATCAGCCCCCCGTCATAGATCAACAGATAAGGACTCCAGCCGGTTCAGGAGATATTATTATCTGCGGGCAAGATATAATCCTGGATATCCTAACCCGCTGCTTAGAAGCTTATACTCCCTCAATTAGGGCTGTTAGGTCCTATAAGGGCAGCTATAATGGTTTGTTTTCTCTCTATCATGATGAGGTCAATGTTGCTACAGCACATTTATGGGAAGGACATTCTAATACTTATAATCTACCTTATGTTCAGAAAATGCTTCCAGGAATGGATGTCTGTATTGTGCATCTTGTTAAAAGAATCCAGGGCCTGTATGTCAAAAAAGGTAATCCCAAAAATATTACGGACTGGGTAAGCCTACAACAGAAAGGAGTCACTATGGTGAATAGGGAAAAAGGAAGTGGTACTAGGGTGCTTCTTGATGAAAAGCTCAGAATCTTGCAAATTCCCAAGTCAGATATCAGAGGATATGATCGTATAGTGACCTCCCATTCAGCAGCGGCCAGTATGGTCTGTCGGGGAATGGTTGATACAGCTCCCGGTAGTGAAAAGGGTGCTGCCCTGGTCGCTGGTATTGACTTTATTCCCCTCCAGACTGAATCCTACGATATGATCTTTTTCAAAGAACATAAAGATACTTCCCCCTATCAGGCCATCCTGGCCATCTTGAACAATCCAGAATTTCAGGAAGAAATCTCAGGACTAGGGGGCTATGACATTAGCGATATGGGAAAGGTTATCTGGGAATAATATCCTGTCCATACAGTGGGGGATTTCCCTTGAAGTCTCTAAAATACATACTGATTAGAGGGGGCCGGTTGGGCGATTGTCTTGTATTGAGCTATCTTAATGATAGGAAAAGGCATGGTATCCACATCATCAATAGTCAGAGTTCCTTCTATTTCAAACCAACCTTCTTCGGGAAATACAGAATCAGCATCAGGATATTCACAGACTAATCCCACAAGAGAGGCATCGGCTACACAACAAGTTATCGTTAAACGAGACAAGATGAATTGCTCCTTTGTTAGCTCATCTGCTCTCATAACAAAGCCGCTTAACTTGATCCTTTGTCCTTTTTTAGCTTCCGGATCCTCAAAGATACTATACATGGTGTTCATATAGTTAGAAGGTGTTATTTCCAACAGTCCATCTGTATTTACTTGGGGCTGATCAAAATACTGGGAAACCTTGTTTTGTTGTGGTACTGCCGGAATGTTTTGTGTCTGAGTATTGCTATTCAGATACTGATTGACAGAGGCGAGCTGTTCATCAAGGGAAGGGGTCTGGAGACTACTATCTGAAAACACAGTTGTTCCCTGACTAACCTTAACTCCCCGATTTTGGGCAATAGAACTCTGTAGGGAGGCAGGCTCTGTTTGGAAGCCAACAGTGAGGGGTAATACAAAAAGTATTAAGCTATATCTTCTGGGACTGGTCTGGGAGGCAAATATTTTGTTTAACTGGGTAATGGTCAATATACCTAATAGAACAATCGCAATAACCAAATACTTATCCATTCTGGGATGGAGGAATTGGTGACTCACCTGTGTGCTTACCAAAAAGAACAAGTAAATCGCCAGACAGCCTGTAATCAGAATTTTGATTAACTTATCTATATCAATTTTCATTTAATTCTCCTATATCAAATAATTAACAATGATTCCAAAAGCAATGTTCAAGATAAATATGGACGCCATAAGGAAAAGGACATAACCTCGTTTAAACCGTCCTGCTAACATGAGGGTATTTTTTATATCTATCATGGGACCCAGAGTCAGAAAGGATAAGATTGAGCCATAACTGAATTGTCCCATATAGGATCGTGCAATAAATGCGTCCGCTTCCGAACATACCGATAAGACAAAGGCTACTAAAACCATGATAAGGACAGAAAGAATAGGGGTTGCCCCTACGCCGTATAATATGGATCTAGGTAGGTAGGTTTGAAACGCCGCTGAGAGTAAGGCTCCCATTATGAAATATTTACCCACATCAAAAAACTCTTCAAAGGTATGATCTAGGATAGCGCTTAATTTGTTTTCCTTTGAATGGTCATGGCTGTGATTATGTATTTCAAAAGGATTCTCTTTGTTCAGAAGCATTTCTGCTCCTTTCTTGCGGAAGAAGATCATTGTTAATATCCCAATGATATTGGCAATAATCACTCCTCCTATGACACGTAGAAACAACATGGATAAGCTGGTTCTAAAGGCATAATAAGTACTTAATAGAACAAGTGGATTAAGAATTGGTACACTAAGTAATAAGGTCGTAGCGATATAGAGGGGTACCCCTTTTTTCACTAAACGTCCTGTTAAGGGGACAATGGCACATTCGCATATGGGCATAAAGATCCCCATGAAGGAGGCCACAATAATGCCCAGATAAGGATTTTTGGGCAGCATACGTTCAAAGAAATCTTTTGATACTAAGATTTCTATTGCTGATGATAAAAGTGTTCCCAGTAATAAAAAAGGAAGAGCCTCTAAAAATATACTGAGAAATATAGTAAAGAAGGTGTCCAGTTTATATTCACCCTGGGCTACCAGGGTACTGTTAAAAATAATGATCAATATAATAACAGACAAAATTGGTAGGTAAGTTATTAATGATGATCTCTTATGTTCTGAAGTAGATTTCTTATCACTCAATTAAATAGTTCCTTTATATGAATCTATGGAATTATACCATTGATGAGCAGAATAGTTACATATCAATCTCAGGATATAGATAAATCTTCCCCTTATCATCCCTATGTATCTGTCCTTTTATTTGTAAGGCTTCATTCAGATTCTTTTCTGTCAAAACCTCTTCTGGTTTTCCTTCTGCCAGAAGTGCACCCTTCGCTAATATATAGATATGGTCACAATAACGCAGGGCTAGATTGAGATCATGAACAGCCATCACCACAATCTTACCCTGTTCTGCATAGTGCTGGAGTTGTTTCATTAGTAGGAGCTGATGTTTGATATCTAGGTTATTTGTAGGTTCATCGAGATATACATAGGGAGTATCCTGCAGAATTGTTCTTCCTATTACCACTCTCTGTCTTTCTCCACCACTGATCTGGCTCATGGTTCTTGAAGCAATATGATCTAGTTCATATAAGCTTAGAACTGATTTAACCCTATTATGATCATTAGTAGATGGGGTCCATGTAAAATAAGGCTTACGTCCCAGTATTAGATAATCATATACCTGCATGCTTCTATCATAATGACTACGTTGAGGTACATAGGCCCATAATTTGGCTCTCTCTGCCAAGGGAATATCTTTTAATGCTTTGTTGGTATAAAGAATATCTCCCGAGGAAGGTTGACACAGACCACAGAGACTTTTGAGTAAGGTGGACTTTCCAGATCCGTTTTCACCAACGATCCCATACACACCAGGCCGGGATAAATTCATGTTTATCCTCTGAAGGGCCTCAACCTGTTTGTAGTAGATAGATAAGTTCGCCGTCTCTAGCTTCATGAATTAACTCATCCTTCTCTGCATAAGGAGGGATATAAAGAAAGGCACCCCAATAAAGGCTGTTACAACACCAATAGGGAGCTCCATAGGGGCAAACAAGCTTCGTGATAAGGTATCAGACAAACTTAATATCAAAGCTCCCCCTAAGGCAGAACCTGGTATAATAAGACGATAATCTCCACCCATAAGTAATCTGATCATATGAGGGGCTACGAGGCCGATGAATCCGATAACCCCACAAAAACTAATGATAGTTGCCGTTAAAAAAGCGGACAACAAAGCTGTTATAATCATAACGCGCCCAGGGTTGATCCCCAGGGTTTGTGCCACTTCTTCTCCTGAAGAAAGTAAGTTATAACTCCATGACATTTTAATTAAAAAGGGAGTAACCAGTAGCAATACAGCAGACAATAGGCTTACTTTGGTCCAATCAGCGCTCATTAGACTTCCCATTAGCCAAAAGACGATTTGGGCTAACTGGTCGTTGGAGGCCATAAATTGAATAAGAGAAGTTCCCGCTGAGAACAGATACATCATAGATATCCCGCTTAGGATCATGATGGAAGGTTTAAATCCTTTCTTTCTACTCATTACAAGAACAATAGCCAAGGCTCCCAGAGCAAAGAAGAAAGAACAGAATATCATGAAGATATGGTATTCTAAAGCTAAATTAGTCTGGACAAAGTTCTTGAGTAATATAGATAAAGAGGCTCCAAAACCAGCGGCTGATGATATCCCAAGCGTATAAGGACTGGCTAAAGGATTGCGCAGTATCCCCTGCATAGACGCTCCTGCGATGCCTAATCCCATTCCGCTTAATAGGGCTAGCAATACACGAGGTAGACGAATATCCCATATTATATAATGGTGATTAAGATCCACAGAAGGAGGGACAAAAGATTTTCCTGTGAATAGATCTTGAATTATTCCCCATTGATTGAGCAGGACAGATCCCACAGATAAACCTAGTATTAGTGCTAGAAGAACAAGAAAGGCCAGGAGTGGTAATAATAAAAAGTTTTGTTCCCTCTTAAGGGTAACTGTAGATCTCTGCTGTTTGATTGGTAACTCCTGAACCAAATAGAAAGTCCATTACTTCTGCATTATATTGTTCTGGTGACTTATCGGCAAAGGCTTCGGGGTATAACCAGGAAGCTATATAGTAAATAGCCGTTGGATAACGGTCTGTTAGAAATAAATCTGCCTTAATAACAAACACCCTTTCCTGCTGTACTGCTGTTGTTTTTGCAATCCCAGGTCGTCTCATAAGGGAAGAGCGCAGCTCTTTCATTGTCTTAGCACTAAGATCTCCACTTGCCCTGCGAATGATGATATCCGGATCCACATCCACAATATACTCAGGACTAAGAACGGGTACAGAGACTTCCCTGTCTGCTGCTATATTAATGCCTCCCGCCCTATCCAGGTATTGTTGGGAAGTGGATAGTCGGGAATTGGAATGATAGTCTTTACGTAATTCAAAATAAATCTTCCCTTTTCCCTTGTATAAAGATTGCCCCTCATTCACTTTGTCAGCGATGAGTTTGTCCTGTTTTGCCAGGTAGTTAACGATTTCCTTTGCCCTATCCCTGCAATCCAGTAAAGCTCCATATCTGGTAATCATATCTGCTGTCAGAGAGGGAGCGCTCGTTTGTTCTATCAGTACAGATATTCCTAAGCTCTGGAGTTTTGCAATCAGCTCATCTTTGAACATAGCATCTGCCAGAACCACCTGGGGATTCAAGCTTAATATCCTTTCCATATTGGGATGGGCAGAATTCTTTCCTACAACAGGTATTCCTTTTAATGAGGAGGGAAAGGTTGAATAAGAATCACGGCCAACAATTTTATCTGATTGCCCTAAGGACACAATTAAGGAGCTTAGCCCTGAGTTTAAGACTACGATTCTGTCCACAGGGAGTTTAACAGGGACAGTCGATCCTTCTCCGTCTACAAACTGTAGCTGATCTTGGGACTCTGATTCATCCTGTGTTTGTTGTCCTCCTCCAAAGAGAATAAAAGGGCTAAGGAGGATGACTAGTATGAAAGCCGTTGTTTTAAAGGATTCCATTAGAATTCCTTGATGGCTGATTTTGTTTTATCAATGAATATTTTTTGGATAGGAGTTATGCTTGCCAAACCTCCTGTGGCTGTAGCAGGAAGTCCTAGTTGGTTTTTCCAGGAATCCTCTTCTTCCCCCATGACATCATTTGACATATGGTCCCCATAGGTCAGCATGAAAGCAATGAAGCGGACAGCCTTAAAGTCATTCTTTTGGGCCACTTCTTTCACTTCTTCAAACTCTGGATTCCCTTCCATAACGGCCACATAGCTATGGGAATAATGCTCCTTTAGGTAATTATTCATTTGTACGAAGTCTTTGTTATATTCTGGATGTTTTTCATTACCATGAGCACAAATGACAGTGAGTTCATCCTTATCTCCGAATTCTGATTCCAGGGCCTTTATAATCTTTGGCATGTTTTCAGGATAGTAGAGGAGGGGATGAACGTATTTGATATTTAATTCAGAAGAATGAGAAGTCATTACTTGTCTATATTCCGATCCAACCATAAGAAGAAAATTAATGATGACAATATTTTTCTTACCAACCAGACTTAAATCTTCTAGCGTTTGATCAATCTTTCGAATAGGAACTTCACTCGCAAAGAGAGTGGTTTTGCCTTGTTTTAAAAGTTTTTTAACAATAAAGGAAGATGTGAATCCCCATGTCACTTCATTATGGGGAAAGGCTTTTCTCATTGCTATATCAAAGTCTTCAAGATTTTTCTGGCCACTCTCATAGCTACTCCCAAAAGCCGCTATGACAATAACAGGTTTTTCCTTATTGCTTGAAGTATATTTATTGCTTTGACATGAACTCATACCCACTCCTATCAGAAATAATAAGGGAAGCAAATATAAGATAACTGATTTATTCATGGAACTTCCTTTATACGGGACAAGAGACTACCTTAGTCCAAAAAGCGACGGGTAATAACTCTCCTTCCGCGAAGATTGTTATTATTCATTCCCTATAGGTAGCCTGACTTATCACCACAGGGTGACTTACAGTGACGGGATCGCTCCAGATTCTCACTGGATTCCCCTATAATGGAATGTTTGTGTTACCAACACTACTGGATATAAGTAGGATTAGTCTAGGTAGAAAAGAACGATTGACAAAATCTTGATTCCTTTTCTAAGTTAAAAGAGATGGTAGACTCCATAAATAAGAATTATCCCCGTATTGTAATTAGTGCTGACCGCTCTGGTTCCGGAAAAACCCTCCTTAGCACCCTCATCGAAAGGTATTGGCAACGGTCGCTGAAGGTCCAGTCCTTTAAGTGCGGTCCCGACTATATCGACCCCTCTTATCATGCTATGGCCACTGGTAGAAGTTGTGCTAATCTGGATAGTAGATTGATGTCTGGTGAACAAGTTAAAGCTCTCTTTCAAAAACACGCTGAAGGAGCACAACTTAATATTATAGAAGGAGTTATGGGGTTGTACGATGGGGCTGGCTCATTAGATGAAAGGGGAAGCGCGGCTCATATTGCCAAAACCTTAAAAGCCCCGGTTATAGTGATTCTGGATGTCAAATCCATGGCTCGTTCAGCTGGGGCCCTAGCCTTAGGGTATAAAGTCTTTGACCCGGACGTTAATGTAGCAGGTTTTCTCTTAAATCGTGTTGCCAGTACTCGTCATGAAGCTCTCGTCATTAGAGCTGTGGAAAAGGCGACAGGTCTTCCTGTTGTAGGAAGCATACCCGTAAAAAAAGAATTAACCCTTCCTGAAAGGCATCTGGGCTTGATTCCTGCCTGGGAAGATTATGACTATATTCCCCATTATGATGCTTTATTAGAGTTGGTGGAACCTTATATTAATTGGTCTTTGATTAAGGAAATAGCTGAAGGAGCTCCACCTTTAGGTCCTGTTTATGAATCATCACCTGGCCCCCCCAAAACTTATCCTGTCAAAATAGCCTACGCTTTGGATAAGGCTTTTCATTTTTATTATCAGGACAACCTGGATATGTTTGGTCATTTTGGGGCTCAGCTCGTTCCCTTTAGTCCGATGGAAGAGGATGCTCTTCCCCCGGGAATAGATGGTTTATACTTAGGGGGAGGTTATCCGGAAGTTTTTGCCCATCAGTTATCCCAGAATACTAGCATGCGTAGAAGCATTAAGGATTGGGCTCTCAATAACAGACCTATCTGGGGGGAATGCGGTGGATTAATGTACCTTCTGGATAGCCTGGTAACCCAGGAAGGAGAGGAGTATCCCATGGTCGGAGTGTTTCCTGGGCGGACGATTATGAAGAAAGGCCTTCGTGCTTTAGGATATTATACAGGAGAATTAAAAGCAGATTCCTGGATGGGGCCAAAGGGACAATCCCTCACGGGGCATTTGTTCCATTGGTCACAGAGGGAGAATACCACTGAAGAGTTGAATCACATGCTGGATTTAACCAAGGAAGATAGTCCGGAAGTTGTCCCTGATGGCTTGTTTCGCTATCAAACCTGGGCAGGATATTTACATCTGCATTTTGCAACAAATCCCCAGGTGCTGGAAGGTTTTCTTCAAAGTTGCTGGGATCACAAAGAATAAGGAGCATTCATGAATGGCCAAAGTATAACAAATAAAAGTTTTCAGATTATAGAAGATCGTCTAGGTGTTCTCGATGTCACTCCAGAACAAAGGGAAATCATCATAAGAATTGCCCATACGACGGGCGATGTGGAATTTGCCAAGACATTCAATATGACTCATGAAGCCATTATGACTGGTGTGGATGCTATTAAGAGGGGGCGTGCTGTTGTCACTGATGTGGAGATGGTACGAACAGGGATTCGAAAACAGCTCATTCCCCAGAATCAGGTTTTGTGTTTTCTAAATGATCCGGAAGTGGTAGAAGCCGTCAAACATCAGGACACAACCCGTTCCGCACTGGCCATGAGGAAAGCAGGATCCGTTCTTAATGAGGCTGTGGTTGCCATTGGTAATGCTCCTACGGCTCTCTTCACTCTCATGGAAATGATTGATGAAGGTCTGGTAACTCCTTCTTTGATTGTAGGGGTGCCTGTTGGCTTTGTAGGGGCTCTTGAGTCGAAAGTAGAATTATCTCATAAGAACTATACCCATATTACCAATCTTAGTGAGAGAGGCGGCAGTCCCATAGCCGCGGCTATCGTTAATGGTTTGATCGTATTGGCAAACAGGTAAGCCTGTGAATTACAAGGAAGTTCTCGGTTCTGTTGAAGGGAAACGCCGGGGGTATACCACAGGCACTACTGCCCAGGCTGCAGTTAAAGCGGCTCTTCAATTATTAATCTTAGGTAAAACCCAGAAAGATGTCTCAGTAACCCTTCCTTCCAGTAGCCGTGTCTATAGTGGTAAAACCATAACCATACCTCTTGCACACTCAGAATTAAACTCAGAGTATGCTCTTGTTACAGTGGTAAAAGATTCGGGTGATGATAAAGATGACACAAATGGTATCGAAATAACAGCTCAAGTAAGTTGGAATCATATAGAAGGTATTCAACTAACTGGAGGCACTGGGATTGGTATGGTGACTGGAGAAGGTTTGCCTATCCCTCCAGGAGAAGCGGCTATTAACCCTGTTCCCCGTAAGATGATCTACCAAGAAGTGATGACTCTCCTGAACGAAAACCAAATAAATAGGGGGGTGAATATTCAAATCTCTGCTCCTGAAGGAGTAGAGATGGCCCTTAAAACCTGGAATCCAAAGGTCGGTGTTCAGGGAGGAATATCCATTATTGGAACCACAGGCGTGGTGGAACCCTATTCGGAAAAGGCCTTTTTGACTTCTCTGGGAATCGTTATAAGGGCTACAGCTACCCAGAGGCAATCTTTAGTTATCTGCAGTGGGTACGTAGGGGATAAGTTCTTAGGTCAAACTCATATTCCTGATGAGGCGGCCCTCTCTGTGGGCGATTTTATTGGCTTTGCCCTTGAACAATGTTTAAGGCGTGGTATTACTGAGCTATTAATACCCTTTCATATTGGTAAACTGACGAAGGTGGCTGCGGGAATGTTTAATACCCATAGCCAATATGGAGATGCCCGATTAGAGACTATTGCCGCCTGTTTAGCTTTAGCAGGGGGAAGCTCTGAGCAAGTGAGACAGATTCTTGATTTGTCTTTAGCTGAAGAAGCGGTTACTTTGATTGAGAATTGGCATCTTAATTCCTGCTTTAACTATATTGCCCAAAGGGCTCAAAAGCGTTGTTATGAACGTTTGGATAAGTATCTAACGAATAAGGGAGAAGAGGCACATAGATATCATCTGGAAACCATTGTGCTGGACCTAAAAGGCCGACCCTTAGGGTGGTCCAATTCTGAACTTACACTGGAGGCCTTATGCCAGGCTTTTATGTAATAGGAACGGGACCTGGACACAAGGATTATGTATTGCCTAAAGCCATCCAGTGTATTAAAGATGCGGAGGTTCTTCTGGGATCGCCCCGGCTCCTTGAAATGTACCGGGAGGAACATCATAAACAACTTGTTCCTCTAAAAGGCTCTATAAAGGAATTACTTAATTCTTTGGATACTCTGGCAGAGGAATATAATTGTGCCCTCTTAGTGACAGGTGATCCAGGATATCACAGTCTTTTAAAACGAGTGAGAAAGCGTTTTTCCCCAGAGCAATATCGAGTGATTCCCGGAATTAGTGCTTATCAGGTGGCTTGTTCTCATTTAGGGATCGAATGGCAGGATATGGACTTGGTGAGTTGTCACGGCCAGAGTCTAACTTCACAGGCACAGAATTTAAATATTCAGAAGGGGGCTATTTTTTTGACAGACCCAAAGAATACACCCCATAACATTAGTCAGGAGTTATTGAAGAAAGGCTGGGAGAATGTTTCTGTCTGGTTATGTAAAGACATCAGTCTAGCAACAGAGGAATACACCCTATACCGTCTTAATAATATACCCGAATTAAAGGATAACAAATTATGCATCATGATCCTATTACCCGTCTCTACGGGATAGGGATAGGGCCGGGAGAAGCAGAGCTTCTTACCCTTAAGGCTAAACGTCTCTTAGAAGAAGCGGATATTGTATTTGCTCCCAAGGCTCGAATTAAATCAGATTCCCTAGCCTTGGATATCGTCCTTAAGGCAGGGGTTGAACCTTCTAAAATCAAGGAACTGGAGTTCCCTATGGTATTGGATAAAACCTTATTAGCTCGCAAATGGAAGGACGCTGCTGACCAGATCCTCACCTTATTACCTCAGGGCAAGACAGGGGCCTTTATCACACTAGGGGATCCTTCTATCTATAGTACATGGACTTACTTGAAGAAAGCTCTTCTGGATAAGTCTGATCATATCGAAGTCAACACTGTTCCGGGTATATCCACTATGAATGCCGCTGCCGCTGTTTTGGATAAGGAACTGGTCATCGGCAAACAGAAGATGGCTCTCATTCCTCTTCCTCGTAACCTGGATGAGATTGAAGGACTCTTAAGTTACTTTGATACGATTGTAATCTATAAAGTTTCTAATCGCTTGAAGGAGTTTCAGGAACTCATGGCCAGATTAGATTTAACAGATCATTGTGCCCTTGTTAGTCGAGTGGGATTAGAAGGAGAAAAGATTTTCCCCTCTTTAAACGATATTCATCAGGAAGAGGCTTACCTCTCTACAGCCATTATTCATGTCCCTTCTCAGGAGAAAGGAGAATGAAGATATCCTTTGTAGGTGCCGGACCTGGTGATCCCGAACTAATAACATTAAAAGGGCATCGTCTGCTTCAACAGGCTGATATTATCATTTGGGCTGGCTCTCTTGTTAATGAAAAGCTCCTTGCCTATGCCTCCCCAAAGGCTCAAATCTATAACTCAGCTTCCCTTAATTATGAGGAAGTCACTAGTATCTATGAGGAACATGCCCGGAAGGAAGGACTCATTGTCCGCCTTCACACTGGTGATCCCAGTATTTATGGAGCCATTCAGGAGCAGATAGATTACTGCCGGTCACAGGGATTAGACCATGAAGTGGTACCTGGAGTCAGTTCCTTCCAGGCTGGGGCTGCCGCTTTATGTCAGGAGTTAACCTTACCAGGAGTTAGCCAGTCTGTTGTACTCACTCGTTTAGCCGGGAGAACTCCTGTTCCTGAAGGACAGGATATTAAAGCATTCGCCAGAACTGGGGCTACTTTGGTTCTCTTCCTGTCTGTGAATCAGATAGGAAGGCTCACAGAGCAATTAAAGGAGTATTATCCCGCTGATACTCCCTGTTATGTCTTGTACCGGGTGTCATGGGAGGATCAAAAGATTATTCCCAGTACTTTAGGTTCCATAGAGAAAGAGGTGAGTAGGGAAGGGATTCATAAACATGCTCTGGTAATGGTAGGTCATGTTCTACGTGCCCAGGAAGAACCTTTCTTTTATGAAATGTCCAAACTCTATGATGGCCAGTTCTCCCATGGTTATAGAACAGGTCACCAAAAGGATAATTCATGAAGATTGGAGTCATCACCATAACCAAATCAGCTTATACCACAGGACTGTTATTACAACAGACTATGGAGAATTGTGTACATCATCATTCCTTGGAAAAGGGCTGGTTAAAGGCTCATATGGAATTCTTCTTCACCCAGTATGAGGGGCTTATCTTTGTGATGGCTACAGGGATTGTCGTCCGTATGATTGCGCCCTATATCCAGTCTAAATATTCCGATCCTGCAGTGGTTGTTGTGGACGATGCCCAACGTTATGCCATCAGTCTCTTATCTGGTCATGAAGGAGGGGCGAACGGTCTGGCTTCTCAGGTGGCCACTATCCTGGATGCAGAAGCTGTCATAACAACAGCCAGTGATACAAACCGCTTTAGAACGATCGGTATTGGCTGTAGAAAAGGCACTCCTGCAGCCCAAATAAAAGAAGCTGTAGAACAGACACTGGACGCACACAATATTCCCCTCTCTTCCCTTCGTTTGGGGGGAAGCTTTGAAGTAAAGAAAATCGAAGCAGGATTACTTGGGTATTTCCATGAATTAGCTATTCCCCTCAAGTTCTATACTAAAGAGGAAATCAATCATTGTCCCGGTGAGTTTCAAGACAATCCTGTATCCCTGCGCCAGTTAGGGGTGAGAGCTGTGGCGGAACCTTGTGCCCTTTTAGCCTCCAGACGAGGCCATCTGGTGCTATCTAAACAAATCTATAAAGATGTTACCATAGCTGTGGCAGAGGAAGAGGAAGAGATACGTGATAAAACCTAAATTGTATGTGATCGGAATAGGACCGGGTGATGGTGATTATATTATTCCTGCAGCTAGAACAGCTCTGGAAGAGTCTGAACTTATCGTAGGATATGGAAAGTATCTTAATCTTTTAGGACCATTAATAGAGAATAAAGAATGCTTCACTTCGGGAATGACCAAAGAAATTGACAGGGTGAAGTATGCTGTCGATCAGGCTCTCACAGGACGCTCCGTAGCCATTGTATCCAGTGGGGATTCCGGAGTCTATGGTATGGCAGGACTAGCCTATGAACTTTGGAAAAAGGGGGGGGGACTGGGCAGGGATATCCAGGTTGTCCCGGGAATCACAGCAGCTAATTCCTGTGCTGCTTTATTAGGGGCTCCCCTCATGCATGACTACGCGGTGATCTCTTTAAGTGATCTTCTTACTGAGAGATCCCTTATTGTCAAAAGATTAGAATTGGCAAGCCAAGGGGATTTTGTGACTGTCTTATACAATCCAAAGAGTAAGAAACGTGTCTCCCTTATAGAAGAAGCACGGCAAATCTTCCTTCAATCCCGGTCTCCTCAGACTCCTGTGGGAATGGTGACAGCTGCCTATAGGGAAGCCTGTGATATTCAGATCAGTACATTAGAGCAAATGTCTGCATTGTATGAAAATATGAATATGAACTCCACTGTCATTATAGGTAATAGTCAAAGCCGCAGATGGGGGGATGTCATCATAACACCTCGTGGGTATCCTGTTTGATTCTTGACGAAGTGCGACCTTTCTATTAGTTTAAATCCATAACGCTTGGATCCGAAACGGACCGGGACGTGAGGTTAATATGATAATAATAGATTGGTTGCCTAACCTGTCTCCTCTGTCTCAGAGGAGAGAAAAATGGCTTTTATAGAGATACGCCAAGTATCTAAATACTACTCTCATCAGGACACTCCTGTCTTGGATAATATCAATTTTGATATCGAAAAGGGTCGCTATTATTGTGTCGCAGGCACTAATGGAAGTGGCAAAAGTACTCTCATTCGCATGATTAATGGTCTGGTTCAACCAGATAAGGGAAGCATTACTGTCGAAGGTTTAAATCCTCAGGATAGTCATGATTTAGTTCTTATCCGTCAAAAGATAGCCATGGTCTTCCAGGCTCCTGAGAACCAAATCGTATCTTCAATAGTAGAAGAGGATGTCGCCTTTGCTATGGAAAACCTCTGCTGGCCCACAGAACGTATGGAAGAACAGATCTCAACAGTTCTTGATGATGTTCATATGAGTGAATACCGTAAAGCCCGAACAGATCAAATATCTGCAGGGCAACAGCAACGGGTGGCTCTGGCTGGTGCTTTAGTCATTAATCCTGATTGTCTTATCCTGGATGAGGCCTCTTCTATGTTGAATCCTCAAGCAAGAAAAGAGTTATTGCATCTCCTGGATGAATATAGAGAGGCTGGGGGGACCATCATTAGTGTGACACATCATTTGGATGAATTACTTCGTGCTGATCAGGTCATTCTAATACATAAAGGTGTTCTGCAAGGGCTTTTTACCCCCCGGGATTTATTAACCCTTCCAGATTTGGATCAACTTCCCTACAAAACTTTTCCCTGGATAGACAGGGGCAGAGCGTTGAACTTCAAACCCATACCATTGGAATTAAAAGACTTTAGTGCCCAACTTTATCAGAAGCTTCGACAGACCTCTTTCCAGTTCCCCACAGAAGAAGCCCCTTCAAGACCTCTCTTGGGAGTCATTGAAGGGCTTCATTACCAATATCCCAATTCAGAACATGGTATTCATCTGGATCACTTATCACTCTATAAAGGGGAAAGACTGATCCTGACAGGAGAAACGGGGGCAGGGAAATCAACCTTGCTTCATTTCTTAGGGGGGGTAAAAACATCCCTGGAGGGCTCCTTAGTGTGGAATGATACAACCATGGTGAAGGGATTGGTTATGCAGAACCCTGCTTTCCAGTTATTCAAGAACTATGTAGGGGATGATGTGGCCTTTGGTCCCTCCAATCAAGGGATCAAAGGAAAAGAGCTTGCCCTCAGGGTTAGGGACGCTATGGAAATGGCTGGATTACCTTTTAAGCTCTTCAAAGATCGTAAGGTAAGAACCCTCAGTGGTGGTGAAAAAAGAAAAGCCGCTATCGCCGGTGTCCTCGCCTTAAAGCCGGACCTCCTCCTTCTGGATGAACCGGGAGCCGGATTAGATCCTATGGCCATGGAAGAAATGGAAGCTATGTTGGATAGGCTGCAGGAAGGAGGGACTACCCTGATAATTGCTACCCATCATATGGAAACCGCAGCCAGAGGTGACAGAATCCTTTATTTGGCCCAGGGACAAGCTCAGGTTATAAAAACTCCTCAGGAGTTTTTTGTTCAGAACTGGCCTGCCTTGGACCTCCCTCCAGGGGCTGAGCTCAGTAATTATCTCCGGCAGAAAGGATTAGATCTTCCCATGATAGCAGATTGGAAGCAATGGGATAAGCTTTTAGGAGCAGAATATGCCTACTAAAAGCATTCATGATCATAGTCCTGGTACAAAGCTTTTTGTCTTGATTGTCCTGATGGTGTCGGCCTTTGTGGCCTCACCTTATCTGGGGTCACCTCTGATTTTCCTTTATCTGGGATACCTCTATAGTCAAAGTACTGTATCCCTTTCAGGGACTTTTGCTGCTATTGGTAAGTATTGGATTGTCATCCTTCTCTTAGGACTTTTTCAGACTCTTTTTGTGGTTGTAGATGACTCTACTACTATCTGGTATCACTGGGCTTTTATTGAGTTTTCTACCTACGATATAAACTTGTTCTGTCATTTTGTGTTTCGCTTGATTAATGTCCTCTTCTTATTCCGGTTATTCACTAGGGTATTGGACACGGCGGATCTCTCCCATGCGGTTCAGGAGATTCTCTATCCCCTGGAGAAAAAAGGACTTCCCACTCATACCGTGGGGTTGATCATTACCTTAACTTTTCGCTTTATTCCCCTGTTGGCAGAAGAACTGGATCGATTGACTATGGCTCAGAAGGCCAGAGGGACAGACTTAGGAAAAAAGAAAGGTTTTCTCCAGAATATAACAGGTCGCTTCCCTCTGATTATTCCTTTATTTATTAATGCTTTAGAGCGTTCTGAACATCTCATCGAAGCTATGGAAGCCAGAGGTTATGATACTAGTGGTAAAAGAACCCGCTTACGAGTCATTGCCAAATGTCCTGCTGATTATAGATGGATGTTTAATACTACCATCCTTCTTATTCTTCTTATATTGATAAAAATCTTCTCTGTTGAAGGGAAGTTAGGAGTGTTATTCTATGAACAAATCAAACAGTGGACTTAGAAAGATTGTTGTAGCCAGTGTTATGTCTGCTATTTCTATCATTATGGGAATAACCCATCTAGGGTTTATTCCATGGTTTTCAGGAGCTTCTCTAACTATTATGCATGTGCCGGTTATTATAGGGGCCATTTTAGAAGGGCCCATAGTCGGTATGATTACTGGATTGATCTTTGGTGTGTTTAGTTTAATTCAAGCCTCTATTGGGTCAACAGGTCCTATCGATCCCTATTTTACTAATCCTTTGATTTCTGTTGCCCCCCGTATTCTTATTGGATTAGCTACCTGGGGAGCCTATCGGTTATTCCAGGGGAAGTTCGAAGGAGTTGCAGTGGTTGTCTCTGCTATTGTAGGAAGCTATGTGAACTCTATTCTTGTATTATCTGCCCTAGCCGTATTTGGAGCTATTCCCTGGGCTGTAATACTTGGTGTTCTGGCAGGTAACAGTGTTGCAGAAGCGGCAGCCGCTGCGATAATATCCACAGCTGTCATCTTAGCATGGAAAGGAATTGATCGCAGGTCAGGATCATCCCTGGAAGCACTGGAGGAATAAATGCTATTAGCTATTGATATAGGCAACTCAAATATTGTTTTTGGAATCTGTGACGAGGATCGTTGGGTCCGCCAATGGCGGCTGCGAACAGATCCTTTTAAGATGCCTGATGAATATTCTGTTCTCTTTAGGGATCTCCTTCGTGAAGAAAACATAGTTGGTACTGACCTCGATCAGGTTATCATGAGTTCTGTTGTTCCTTCTTTAACAGGGAAGATTCAGGAAATGACCAGAGGCTTAGCAGGTCAAGAGCCATTAATTGTAGGTCCTGGTGTCAAGACGGGTATCAAGATTAATATTGCCAATCCATCCGAACTGGGCACAGATATCATCTGTAATTGTGTAGCTGCTTATGAACGCTTTAAATCTTCCTGTATTGTTGTTGACTTCGGTACAGCCCTGACTTTTACAGGTTTGTCTGATGAGGGGGAATTCCTGGGAGTAGCTATTGCTCCAGGTTTTCAATCTGCTGCGGAAGCCCTGTCCTCTCATACTGCACAGCTTCCCCAAGTGTGGCTGGAACCACCAGAGAAAGTCCTGGGACGTAATACCATTCAATCGATTCAGTCTGGAGTTATTTATGGTTATACCAGTCTTGTAGAGAACATGATTGATCGTATTAAAAAAGAAATAGGTAAGGATGTTCCTGTCATTGCGACCGGTGGCCGTGCTAATGTGGTGGCCAAATTAACAGACCGCTTTACTGAAAAAGAACCCTGGCTCATTCTGGAAGGTCTTAAGATCATTGCCAAAAAGAATAGAAGGTAAAAGAACAGTCTTAAAAGGGGGAGGGGGTTTTAATCCTTCCTCTCCCCACTTTATTAAGCTACTCAATGATAAATTGAGAGACTTGCTTATTCAATGATTTCACACTGTCACTGGTTTTATGGGTTAGTTCTCTGACAAATTCAACGGACTGGTTTATTTGAACAGTTCCTGTGGCCATCTCATTTATACTTAAACGTATCTCATCGGTTACTTCAGCTAGATGTGATATTTCCTCCAGTACTTGATTAGCTCCCGCTAGCATTTCCTTTGATGAATTACTAACTTTATCACTTTGTGATTGGATAACCGTTAGAGATTGTAACACTTCTTCGTTAGCCGTTACCTGTTCATCCATTGCTGATTTTATCATGTTTTCCTGTTCAACTGTCTTTTGACTTAAATTATGCACTACATCGAACTTATCCTTCGTAGATACGAGAGCCACACCAATTTTGTCTATGCTTTCCTTAAGGGCTGATAGGGAGTGACTGATTTTACTTCCCTGGGAACCAGAGTTTTCGGCCAGTTTACGTATTTCTTGAGCTACTACGGCAAAACCACGACCAGTATTACCAGCGTGGGCAGCTTCGATAGCCGCATTCATTGCTAATAGATTAGTCTGGGAAGCCATATCCTGAATGATGTTACTCGCTTCTTCCAATCCTACCGATTCCTGTACTATCGAATCAAAGATTTGTGATAATTCTCCTATTGATTTGTAACCAGATTCAGAAGCTGACTGCAGCTCTTCCATAGTAATGGCATTGGCTTGAAGACTATGGTGAACAGAACTAATATTAGCGGTCATCTCTTCTACGGCTGAAGAAGAGTTACTAATATTTTTAATTTGTTCGTCAATTCGTATATCTAAATGTTTTATCCCTTCTCCCACGGCATTCAAGGTGGCATGCATTTCTTCCACACCAGCTGATTGGTTGAGAATTCGGGAATTAATGCTTTCAATGTTCGCTGTAATCTCATTAATAGCTGAAGCCGTTTGGGTCATATTAGCTGTTAAATCTGAATCAATATTAGAGAGGGAGTGACCTTCCTCTTTTATTTGCCTAACCATGTTGCCAATACGGATCATTGTTCTGTTAATGTATTCACCCATTAGATCTAGTTCATCTGAACCTTTAATTTTCAATCGCTTTGTGAGGTCTCCCTCTCCTTCGGCAATATCCTGAAGGTTAAGGGCCATAGTTTTAATACGTTTCACCATGATACTTGAGATAAGAATCTGTACTCCCAACATGGAGATAAGAACCAGACCCATGGTGAAGAGCATAATAGATCTTAATTTTAATAAAGAAGAAAACATATCAGAATAAGCAACTTCAGCTACTATGCGCCAGCCAGTACTGAAAATCTTTTTATATCCTGCAATATAACGTTCCCCATCCAGAGTATAGTCCACTAGACCGGAGTCTTTATTAAGAATCTCCTTCCCGTAATCATAATTACTAATGTTCTGATTCATTACTTTATCATTGTCTTTATGGGAGATAACAACACCATTGTGATCTACCATATAGGCAAATCCATCTGTCCCTAGTTGCATAAGGTCAACCACTTCTTTGTTGTACTTTTCCAAGGGAACGGTCGCTATAAGTACCCCTTCTACTTTACCATTCTGCTTGATTGGCGCGGCCAGAACAAAGACAGGTAAATTACTTACCTTGCTCAATATCACATCAGAGATAGCTTCTTGTCCCTTTATGGCTTTCCTGAAGTAATCTCTTGTGGCTAAATTCAACACTCCAACTTGTTCTTCATCATTGAAAGCAACTACTAGGCCTTCTTTGTTCACAACGCCAATTGTATCAAAGTAATTCAGTCTCTGGTTCCAGTCTTGGAGTTTTTTATCTAAACCCCTAATGTCTTCAGCTGTGGAAGAATTCTGAAAGGGAATTAAAATATCCTGGGTTTGTGATAACAAATATATAAGTTTTCTATTATCATTAATCCATGAATCTGCATTTGTGGATGCCAAATCTGTTTGTCTTTCGATCTCTAATTGGTGCATGTGCTCAATCTCGTTACTAACGGGGATCATGATTCCCATAAAGACTATCGCTAGACCTATAACGAGAATGATGCTGTTTGGCAGTATAAATTTACCCTTAATTTTCATGTAGCCTCCCTTTTTCTGTAAAAATAGCTTGTAATTCTTTGATACGGGTCTATTCAATTAGGATAGGATATTGCTGTTTAATTCCTTAATAAAATTGTAAGAAGTGTGGATTAATTCTTTATATTATAAAGTGATAGCAATGCGTATACAAAAGGTCTTATAGTTGTATTTTTGTCATATTATTAGTCATTATGTCAAGATTAAAACCATAAATCGAGACATCCTTTTTAATAAAAAAGCCCCTTTGTTAGGGCCTTTTTGCTATTATTTTTACAATATAAACGGGGAATTTTTCTAAGTTGCTTCCCCCTTTTTTGACTGGTTGAACCAAGTTAGGTCAATGCTTAGTATTCATCAAGAAATGTCTTCTTTTCACCCTTATTGGACCAGCCTATGATTGCATCGGTAAAGATGTTTTTGCTGGACATAAAGATACTCTTATCCACATCTTTGAAGGTATTACCTAATTGGGCAATTAGTTCCTTTACTTCTCGCCGTTTGCTGGAGGTTTTCTTCGCAGCAACAATACAACCACAATTCATGGGATTTAAACCACTTTGTTTTGAAAAGGTTTTTATGTCCTCTTCTCTGACATAATAGAGAGGACGGATGAGTTCCATATTGTTAAAGTTCTGGGATTTGAGCTTAGGCATCATGGTTTGGTATTTACCAGAACAGAGAATATTCATCATGATAGTCTCAATAACATCATCAAAATGGTGACCCAGAGCGACTTTATTACAGCCTAATTCTTCTGCCTTGGCATAGAGGGCACCTCGGCGCATACGGGCACAGAGATAACAGGGATAATCATTAGCGATTTCATCAACCACTTCAAAGACTTGCTTGTTGAATATCTGAACGGGAATTCCCAGGTGACTACAATTAAACATAAGTTGATCCCTGTTAGTCGTATGGAAGCCAGGATCCATGGATATAAAATGGAGATCAAACTTCGTACCACTATGACGGTGGAATTCCTGGAATAATTTAGCCAGCAGTAAGCTGTCCTTACCTCCCGATATGGCTACGGCAATGGAATCTCCTTCCTGCACCATTTGAAATTCTTTGATCCCTTTTACAAAAGGAGTCCATAATTGTTTACGGTACTGTTTTATCAGACTCTTTTCGATTTCTTGTATTGGTTTTAATTCTGATTCTGGTATGAGTAGTTCACAGCCGCTACCTGATAGTCCTGCCATTGTATCCTCCGAATTGCAATTATTGATTATTTTAATTAGCTAATCAATAGCAAGGAGGCTAAAGTCTTTCGTTTATAAGTTTTAGAAATCTTCGAAGTCATCATTTTCTGCCTCAGATACGTCGTATTTAAAGCCGGTGATAACCTCTTCTTCTTTATCCATTTTAGGAGTAGGAGGTACCACTGGGCGGGGCGTTGGAGCAGGGGGCTCGGTTGCTTTAGGCTTTACAGGGGTTGGTTTCTCTTCTAATTCAATATTTATTGGTTCTTTCTTTTTGCTTTCTTGAGGAGGCATAAGTTTTTTAGACTCATGGGTCTTTATTTCTTTCTGATTGGGACTTTGATTCGTGACTCCATATTGTTCGTCGATCTTGAAGAAAGCAATAGTTTCCCTCATGTTTGTGGCTTGTGATAGAAGTTCATCAGCCATTGAAGCTAATTGTTCTGAGGAGGATGCGTTTTGTTGCACCACCGAATCCAGTTGATTGATCGCGCTGTTGATTTGGTCCGCCCCTTTACTTTGTTCGGTGCTGGCTACAGAAATTTCTTCTATGAGGGTAGCAGTTGTCTGCATGGCAGGTACGATCTCTGATATTTTCTTTTGAGCAGCCGCAGCCCTCACTGTACTATTTTTGGAAATATTGGTGATTTCTTTGGCAGAGGATCCACTGGTTTCGGCGAGTTTACGTACCTCAGTGGCTACTACAGCAAACCCTTTGCCTGCATCACCTGCTCTGGCTGCTTCAATGGCTGCGTTTAGAGCAAGTAGATTTGTGCTACGTGCGATCTCTTCGATGATGGATATCTTTGTTGCTATTTCCTTCATGGCGTTAACCGTATCCAGAACAGCTTCATTACCTTCAATGGAATCATTGGCGACTTTTTGAGCCATTCGATTCGATTCTACTGCATTATTGCTGTTTTGCTGTATGTTGGAATTTAGTTCTTCTACAGCTGCGGCTACTTCTTCCATATTTGCTGCCTGTTCTGTTGTTCCTGTTGATATTTGCTGTGCTGAGGAGGCTATTTGTTCACTATTGGCCGTGATTCTACTGGAAGCCTGGCTTATGGTTATTACTATGTCCTTTAAAGCATGGGTCATGGTCTGCATGGATCCATACACGCCAGTAAGATCCCTACTGGGAAAATCAATATTAAGGTCACCACTGGCTATGCGTGAGGTTACCATCTGTATATTATACGGTTCTCCTCCTAATTGCTTAAGGAGCGATTCTGTTATAACGGTAGTTATTGCAATTCCAATAACAAGAGCCAGAAGGGATAATATTACTGTTAATATGGAGTTATTTTTAGCAGCACTTTTAATATTGGCTGTTACACTTGATTGAAAATCTTTTGCACTATTTATAACTTTCTCTGCTGCAATAGCTTGCTCTTCAATGATCCTGTTTTGGGATGCTACATATTGCCTGCTCAAGCTAAGGTTGTATCGGTAAATATCTATTCCCTCACGTACTTCTTTTAGGAATGCCAGGTTAGAAGGGGTAGTCCAGCTACGAGCTGTTAAATTTAGATTTACCTCTAGTTCTTTAAAGTGCTCCGCCCATTCCTGATCCAGAATATTGACATTGTTTTCATCTGATAGAAGTACTTCTGTATTGATGTGGAATAAGAGGTTTTGAATAACGAACATAAATGTCCTGTTCTCATCGTTTTCTTTTTGTAGAAAGGAGTTCATTTTTTCCTGAAGTTCATTAAATATTTCTGTTCGAATGTGTTCCGCTGCCATAAGTTGATAGTTAATATTAAAATAATCTTGATTCTCAGAATTATAGGAAGTCATATTATCACTTAACAATTTTGTTTCTTTTCTTTCTTCTTCTGTGATTAAAGGATCAATAGCCTTAACTTGAGCTATTACATTTTTATAATTCGTTTTGATATTTGCATAATAGTTATAGTCATTAGTTAGGGTATAGCTAAGGGAATTAGTTAATGCCTCTTGAGCATTAATAATTATATTATTGGAGATAGTGCTCACATTGGTCTGATCAATGATCCTTCGTATGCCCATTGAACCTGATATTCCCATAAAAAGTGATATAAATATTAAAACCATAAAACCTAAAATAAGTTTTGTCCTGACCTTTAACCTCATCTATTGTCCTCACACTTGTTTGACTTTCTCCTTATCAAGTCTAAGAGAGAGAAGTAAAAAATGCACATTTTTATTGTTATGGAATGATAAAAAGTTTGAAGGCCACTCTCCCATAACTTATGATTGATAATAAGGAGGCTGGAACTCATTATGATAAAAGAAAAAAAGATATTCACCCTTAGTTTTCTTTTTATGGTTATGTGGGTATTGCCTGTCTTTTGCGGGGGCAGTTCTGAGAGGGCAAAAGAAAATGTAAAAATAGGAGTATCCGTAATCTCTGTAGAAGCTTTTCAATACTATATAAAACTGGGTATTGATAATTATGATAAGGAAAATACAAATACCCTGTTTGATATTCGTATCGCTGACAACGATATGGAGACTCAGATTAAGGATGTAAATGATTTCCTGACGATGGGATATCAGGCCATATTGATAAGAGCAGTGGATTCAGAAGGAACCGCACCCATATCGGAGGCCTGTAAAAAGGCAGGGGTTCCCCTTATTGTCGTTAATAGTTCCATAGGATCTTCCTATGATACTTTTGTTGCTTCTGAGGAAAAGGCTATGGGAAAGGCTCAGGCTGCTTATCTAGCAGAATTAGCGAAAGGTCAAGGAAATGTGGCTATCTTTGTGGGAGACCCCAATGCTGAAGGGGCTCGTATGAGAACAGAAGGGTTTCATGAAGTACTGGATTCTTATCCTGATCTGCGTCTCATTGTAGAAGAATCAGCCTTTTGGGATCGAAAACAGGCCTATGATATAAGTGTAAATTGGATAGAGGCCGGTTTACCAATTGATATAATTATGGCTAACAATGATGAAATGGTCATCGGGGCTATATCCGCTTACAAGGAAGCGGGTAAAGATGGGGGACTTTTATTTGGTGGTGTTGATGCTACTGAGGAGGCTCTTCGCCTGCTTAAAGAAGGGAGTCTTCAAGTTACCATTTTCCAGAATGGTATATCCCAGGGCTATATAGCCGCAAAAACAGCTTATGAATATACCCAGGGCAAGAAACTAGCTTCCTATATTGATGTGCCCTATGAAGTGGTGACTCCAGATAGGGCTGATGAAATATTACAACAATTAACCAAGTAATGAGTTATTCTCATCTGGTTAATCAATTTGACTTTCAATGCCTTCTTTTTTCAAAGTTTCTTTGACTTCATTAAGGAGTTCTTTGTCTACAGGGTTGATAAACTTAAGGGCTCCAAAAATGACTATAAATGATGGTATGAGAAAAATAACTGCAGGTATGACATAAAAGGCTCTTAAAGTCCTTCCTGTATTTGATACTAATCCCATGGCAATGAGCATACGGCTTCCGTATATAAACATTAATACAACGGCAATTCCAATGGCTAGTAATAATGCGTAATTTCTGATCTTACTAGTGAAGGATATTTGGGGGTGTTCTTCCTCTTTTTTTAATTCTATTTCGAAACCTTTTGCGAAGCCCTTCATCGCAGTTAATGTTTTTTTGTCTTTATCCTTTTCTTTGTCTTCTTCTTGTTCGACTTTGATATCGTAGTCAGTGTACTTCGTTTCAATAATACTTTTGATTTTATCTATCATTTCTTACTCCTACTGATCTGTTTTTCTCAAAAGATAGCCTAATAGATTTAAGATTTCAATATCCATTAAGATTTGACTGTACTTTCAGTGAATTCTTCCAGGGATCTCTTTAATATTTTCGAAGAACATATATTCCCTGGACCTCCTACACAGCCCTCTTGACAGGCCATAACTTCCAGAAAGTCGAAGTTCACAGTTCCGGGACGTTTCGCATAGCTATTGAGTATAAGAACAGCTTTTCGATCTATTCCTTCTAGCTTCTGTATTCTGTCATCCTTGATTCCAGTGGCCTCAGCCACTGCTTTACTGACTCCACCTGAAGCAGCAAAATTGTGTCCTTCTCTAGGAGCTGTATTCCATGTCTCCTGGAGTGTATTATCCCATTGCTCTTCTACTTGTATTCCCTTAGCTACGAGAAGTGCTCCTAATTCTTCAAACGTCAGAACAGCTTCAGCAGAACCATTAAGACGGGCTTCTCTCTTTTTGCCCAGACAGGGGCCAATAAAGACCCGGAAAATGTTTTTATTCTTCCATTGACGTCCTGTGAATGTTAGAGGCGAGGGGGTCTCACTGATATGATTAACCATATCAGGTATATGAATATGGGCTAAGCGCTGATATACGGGACAACAGGAGGAAGTCATAAAACCTTTCCCTTCTTCTAGTTGTTCTGTCAATTCTTGTCCTTCTGCTTTTATGGTCTCGATCGCCCCTGAGGCCACTTCTGTTACATAATCAAAGCCTAGTAGGTATAAGCTATTAAGGAGTTGCTTGTAGGTCCCGGGAAGTTGGCCTTGTATAGATGGTGCTAACATGGCTACCATAGGGACCTCTTTTTGAAATAATTTCTTGGCAACCATTCCCATGTAAGAAGGACTTACTGGTGCTCCAAAAGGACAGGATATTAGACATTTTCCACAGTCAATGCATTTATCTGGATCAATCCTGGCTGGTTCGTTATGGTTTCGCTCTATCGCTTTGACAGGACAAGCTTCCTGACAAGGGATCTTGGTTTTTACAATGGCACCATAGGCACAGCCAGATTGACATTTACCACATTTAATACATTTGTCCTGGTCAATGAAGGCTTTGGGATGAAAGCTTATGGCGTCCTTTGGACAAAGGGATTGACAACTCTTGTCCAGACAAGTGCGGCAAAGATCGGTTACTAATAGTTCTTGTTCCGGGCAGGTGCTGCAAGCTTCGGGTAGTATGCTGATCTGGGGGGATACCTGGTCCATGTCTTCAGGTATATTTTCCCACAATTCGCTTAGGATGGTCTCATCAGATATTTGGTCATATTTAAATCCCAGGGCTGATATAATCCGTGCTCTGATAACCGCTCTATCATGATGAATACAGCATCTGTTAATGCTTTCATTATTGTTGGTGATATGGAAGGGTATCTTATGTAGCTCTTCGGGCTTTCCCGCAAGAAGTCCCTTAGCCGTTTGGCATAGGACTTCTCTTCTTATGAGACTGGATCTTCTATCCATTGCTGCGTACCATGTCTATATGAGCGTTTCCCAGAATTTGACCATCTATCTTGATATAGGGAGGTGCTCCATATTGATCTCTTAGTTTACAGGCCTGTAGACAGTTTGTTCCTTTGAGCTCAAAAGACTGGGTCTGATTAAGTTCTTTTAATTCCTCTAATAGATCTGCTGCTCCCAAGAGGTAGCAGGTTGTTCCTAGACATATTTCTACTTTCATATGGTCACTCCCTACAAGTATTCAATTTGAACTGATTTGGTATATTTGTTTTTGAGAACATCTTTTAGTTTCTTGAGTATATTACGTCTTATTTCTAATTCTACTGGCATACTGGGATCTTGATGGGCATTATTGATCCTTGTCCCTCCTAGAAGAAATATTTCATCACTTTCCAACAGTAGTTCTATAAGTTTCATAGCCGGATCCCCGGAATCTTTGTTTTGCTTGTTCGGTTCCTCAAGATACTCCACTGTGCGAGCTAAGGTTAGGATTCCTTCTGTAACCAGGTTGATTCCTTCCATGTGGGAGCAGGGAGGGAGCTTGTGGTTCCCCATATGGAGATCTACCGTAACAGGAACTTGCCATTCTCTGCTGATAATTTGGGCTGTGGTGCCTCCGGATATTACCTTTTTACCTTTGAAGTCTTTAAGCTTTTGTGCGAGAAGAGGATCCCTTTGGGACTCAAAGGGAGGACCGGATACAAGGAGGACTCTCCGGGGTTTGCGAAAGTAAACGACTGCACAACTAATGTCATCCTTGGCTTTATAAGTATCATAATACCTAGCTTTGTTGACCATCATTTCGCTTAATTTACGGGCCGAAATGGTGGGGTTTTTTCTTATAATGTCCTGAATAAATGGTATGGGATTCTGCCATCCAAAGGGGGTCGCTTTGTTTCCCATCCCAGCCTGGGTTACCCCATCGGAAAACAATATAATTCGATCACCCCTTTGGGGCTGAAATTCGCGTTTACTAATATGAGTTGGATAGCTCTGGGGTCTGTCGAACTTTTGAACTTCCTGATCTAGGTGGAGAATAGTATCTCCTCTAAAAACAAGGGCAGGTGGATTTTCATATTCAATGAGAGAGGTAAAGTCCTTTTTTCCTACTTTTATAATCGAGAAGGTGGCATAGCTGATCTTCCGTGAACTACAACTGGGAAGACTGCGGTAGATTAGTTTCGCACACTGATCTATTTTATGTTGAGCCAAGGACATTTTTAGGGCTATCTGGGTTGTTAAGGTGGATAGTACATTTGCTTTGATTCCTGACCCTAAACCATCTGATAGAACAGAAATAATTTCCCCACTTTCCTTATCTCTTGTGGAGACAAAAGTGTCCCCTGCGGCCATTTCTCCTGACTTCGTACATATATTGGAAGCCACATCTACAAAAAATCGGTCTGTCATTAGTTAGCACTTTCGCTGGAGGTTGAAAAGGATTCAATAATAGAATTAAGCATGACTTCACTAGCTGAGGCATTTTCTCCCAAGAGAAATGCTATCTGTTGTACGGTCTGTACGTTTGTCTCCAGCACTGATTTGGCTTTGTTAATGATGTTTTCTCTCTGGACAAATACCTGGGTAATGTCTTGAAATATTCCTCCGGCTATCCTGTTATTTTCTATGGGAAACAGGGAGTAGTTATAGACCTTACCTTTGGCCTTTAAGCTTTTGCTTGATATGAATCTATTGTCCCTTAGGACGAGTCCAAAGAATTGTTCCAGTTGAACAAACTTATTTAAGGGACGTCCTTCTAATAGCTGGTGTGATGTATCATCAATAACCTTTGCTGCTTCGGGAGCAAAGTACTGTAGAAAGAGATGATTCGATTCAACGATGTTTAGTTTTTTGTCAATAATAACGACACCGCAAGGAATGGTGTGAAGCAGGGCTACGGCTTTCTTCTCCGCTACTTTCCGAAGGTAACTAACGCACATATTAGGTTCCCCTTGTCCGTTGATACTCATTCTGGCAAAGTCGTAACAGGAGTTGTAACCACATCCTCCACAATCTTTTTCATCTTCCTTGGTATACTTACCGATGCTTTTCAGAAATTCCTGTATCTTAACATAATCTGTTTGAATGTCAGGTTTTGTTAATATAGGCCATGCATGCTTTGGTAGGGTAATAGTTTCTTGTTTTAACAGGGCAGGGTTGTTTTTCTTTTGTTCTTTATCTTTTAATAAACTACGTTGAAGAAAGCTTGTTTTTGTGGATGTGCAATGACCTTCCATACAACCTCCTTGACAGCTTAAAAGATCGAGAAACATTGTTTGTGAATCATCATTAGTGTAATTTTCCAAACAATCTTTAATAAAACTGATACCAGATAAGCTTTGGGCACCCATGGTTATGTCCCTATCCTCCCCTAAAGCGGTCATCATCCCTCCTGGCAGGGGATATTGGGTTCCTGTTCCTTGGTATCGATCCAGGGATGTACATTTCTTTCGTAAAGGAAAGTCTCCCTTCCTCATCCGGTTATGGAGCTGTATAAATTCATCAATTGTAAGGGCTTTATCTATGTATTGGGGATACTCATCTGATTCCCACTTCTTGGCGGCGCAAGGACCAATAAATACAATAGCCTTTTGAGGATGCAGTTCCTTAACCACCTGACTTTGAATGAGGAGGGGAGACGGGATTGGTAAAATATTGATATTACTTTGATCCTGATACATGGATAAATAGCGAACTATGGCAGGACAGGCTGAAGATGCCCAGGTTGTTCCTTTGGCCTCCTCCCTGGAGAGAAAGCCTTTGATATATTTTGTGGTAAGGTTTGCTCCATTGGATACAAAGCTGAAATGGGTAAAACCTACCTCTGCTAACATTTGATAGAGATCCCCTTGTTTTGAGTTTGTATCAGTATTAACAATAGATGGTGCCAGTAGGGCAATTGCCTTTTTATTTCTTAATAACTCTTCAACACTATAACTATCATCTCGTATACGTTTTGCATGGGAAGGACAAACCTGAACACATTTGGCACATAGTATACATTGATCGGTTAAGATTACTGCGCTGGCATTTTTGACTTGAATGGCTTTGACTGGACAATGGCGAACGCATTTATAACAGTCCTGGCATTCTGCTTCCACTGTAAATATAGGTGAAGTTTTAGTCATAGTTTTTCTCTAGTAGTTGATGGAGGTGTTCTATGCTTTCAACCTTTATTGCTTTATCATTGATTTCAATAATGGGACCCTTGCTGCATTGTTCACAACATAAACGCCCTGTTAACTCAAATCTGTCATTGGCCTTATTACTTTCCATCCATTCCTGAATGACGCCTAAGTTTGTCCTATTGCCTCTGGAAAAGCATGAACTTCCCATGCAAATGGCAATCTTGGTTCTCTCCATCTTTTGTGTCCTAATTAGATATTTAGTATCTATAAAATAATATCTATAAAATAATATGAATAGTGAAAGGATATGTCAATATCCAGATAATAACTATTTATTTATCAATTGAGAAACTTGTAATATAATGAGCTATGGATGTACAAGATCGTTTACCTCTGCCCACTCTTCGTAGAATGCCCGGTTATCTGAGAAAAGTGACTTTAGCCTTGCAGGAAGGTCAAGAATATATATCAACCTCTCTTCTCTCTCGTTCTCTTCATATTACCTCTATTCAGGTCCGAAAAGATTTGGAGTACTTAAATGTTAAGGGTTGGCCTAAGAAAGGCTATTTATGTAGGGATTTAGAGGAGGCCTTGGGGAATCTATTGGGTTTAGATTCCAGGTTTGAAGTTATACTTGTTGGTTTGGGCGCTATTGGCCGGGCTTTAATGGAATACCCTAAGTTCAAATATTATGGAATCTCCATAAAAGCTGCTTTTGATAGTAAAATAAGAAAGTCTCATATCAATGGTATTCCCGTATATCCTATGAGCAATTTAAAAAAATACGTGAAAGAAAATCCAATGGAAGTAGCTGTTCTGGCTGTGAATGATGATCTGGCTCAATCTTGTTTGGATCAACTGGTAGAGGTAGGTATTAAGGGGGTATGGAATTTTACAACCAAAGCCCTACAATCTCAAAAAGTTATATGGATAAAGAATATTGACTTAGGTTTTCTTTTTGGGTCCTTTATTGCTGAGTATCTCCACCACAAAAAAACACTACCCTCTTAGAATAAATACCGAATTAACACAGGAGCCACTAGTTGAAAAACTTTTTGTTTCAAGGGTTACAGTGTTTAAATGGGAATCTGGGTGTGGTTATCCTAATATTAAATCATCACTTTTATTGTATTATTCTGTCTATACACATCTACAGCCTATCAACAGGCGTTTATTTAAATGAGTAGGCTGTTGTCTCCAGTAGAGACAACAGCTTTATTAATCATATTATTAGAAGGAATAGGATAAGGATATCTTGAAGTAGTCATTGTTGTCGTAATAACCGAGTTGACCATCTTCATCACCACCAAAGATTCCATAAACTGCTTCTAATTCTGTTTCCCCTTTGGACCATACAAACCCTGGGATGATGTAATAATCTGCATCTTCCACTTCATACACTGTGGTTAGTTTTGTTTCAAACTCATCCTTATTGAACTTTTTGTTCAATTTGGCACGTATAGTGGTTTTTGTTAGATCTGTGTCGTATTCACTATCTGAAGCGTTATCAGTAATTTGATCATCCATTAATCTATAACGAAGATCCCCTTGTAAGTTGAGGTTGACTCCTCCCCAAAGATCTCTGTCAAATCCAAAGTTACCCACTAGAAAAGGGTTTTTCACAGCACCATCATCTCCGTCCAAATCTTCTGTAATAAAACCTGCCAATTCAGCACGTACATTAAATCCTGCCCAAACAGAAGCGTAGTCTGCCCCTATCTGATGATAGCGGTTATATTCAAGATCAATCGATGTTTGTGATGTGAAATGAGCACTAGGAGAGGTCAGCACACCATAATAATATTGGAATCCTATATCAGAAGTTCCTACTGTTGTAGTGAATCTTACTCCTCCTTGGGAGTACTGTAGGGTGGATGTGTCTTTATTCAATCCATTTACTGTTACACTAGGATCTGCAACATAGCTTTCTAATAGTGCAATTCTTCCTGGTTTCCAAACTCCGCTCTCATCATAATTATCTTGTTTCGCATAAGGAACAAACACTCCTTCTAACTTAGAGAACATCCCTAAAGCATAAGACATATGGAGTAGAGGAACACCTATTCTTCTTTCTAAGTTATCGGTTACAGTCATGTCACTGTAGTCAACAGGATTGATAACGCTTAGAGGTCCATCACTGTCTGCTTTTCCCCAGATGATTTTCTTTATACCTGTTTCAACATCAAGTTTTCCATAATAGGCTGTTAGATAAGCCTCATTAATAGAGAATAATTCATCCTCCTGGTTAACATCCAAATCAATGACACCATCTACATTACTCCCTGTGGCTGAGAACTTTAGTTCTCCAGTGAATAAGTCACCAATTGAGGCATCTCCCACTTCATCAATAGAATCAAAATTATCAGCAAATAAAGTGGTAGAGGAAGTCACTTTCCCTGATACCTCTACTGCTGGTGCTGTGCTACTACTGCTTGAATCAGTAGTAGCTGTATCTCCGAAGCCAAAATCCTGAGCACCTGCTAGACCAGACGCTGCAAGGAATAGGCTTACAATGGTCAAAATCCTAGGTATTCTCATTATCTAGCTCTCCCTGTTGCAAGGTAGTTAGTAGTAAATACAGCATCAGGAATGGGTTGATCGTACTTGATGATATCAACTTTAATGGTTGTACTTGTATTGGACTTTATTGTGGTCATTTTCATTTCCATGGGCGTTACCCAACCTTGAACCGTCTCGAATTTAAGTACTTGGAATAATTTGACCATATCCCCTTTGTCATCATACAGTTCCATCTTACGAGTTGCCTTAGTATTTTTGTCTACCCAAATTTTTACTTTTGCATATTGATAAGATTCTTTGGGAACAGATTGGATTAACCAACAGTCGTTACCGTCTAATGAGTCACTACCTAGAAGAGTATGGGTATCTTTATTAACATCTCTATCAAGGGCTGATAAATCATCATAGGAAAAGTCTGTACCTACAAAGCTGCTTGACCCTTCTGAAGAACTAATTCTTCTAACTTTACCAAGTGCTGGTAAATATATCCATTTATTGTCATCACCGTCTTTAACTTCCAATGTTAAAAAACGTGTTCCTGCGACACTTGCTGGTTTTTGAAACATTATGACACCACGATTACTGCCATCTTTGGCATCACTGGTATACTCATCAATCATGCGCTCTGTTGTAGAGCCATCTTTAGCTGTAAGAATCATTGTTGATCTTGTTGATGTAGTCTTTGCATCAATACGATTCCGTGAGGCATCAATGATTTGTTCAGCTGACTGCTGTGCAAAAGCAAACTGTGAAGCAATTAGTAAACTGCTTATTAAGAAAAACTTCTTCATGTTAAAACTCCTTATCAAGAAATGATGGTTTAAACCAGTTTAGAATTACTGGTAATAGGCTTAATGCAATGAGAGAACTTGAGAACATAGTGAAGGCAATGAGTATTCCCAATTGGGATAGGATATTGAACTTAGAGAGTATGAGAACAGCAAAACCAGCTCCTACAGATACGGCGTTTATAATGATTGCCTTACCGGAGGAGGTAAAAGTTTTAGCTAAGAAGTCCTTACCATTGGCTGCTTTACGTTCTCTATAATAGGAATCAAGATAATGGATGATATAATCAATACCAATCCCTATAGAGATACTAGCTACCAAAGCTGTTCCAATATTCAGCTTAATACCAAAGAAACCCATAATGGCGAAGTTCATAAGTATGGAGATCGATAGAGGAATTACTCCTATTAATCCAGCAATCACTGATCGATAAGATACCCATATAATGATGAATACACTAATGAGTGCTATGATTACCGAAGTAAGTTGGGAGTATACAACCAATCGACTTAAAGCAGCTTCTACCAAGGCCATTCCTCCCACTTCAACAGAAACTGTTTCAGGGAATTCTGCATCTACATAAGCATTAATAGCGTCTACTACTCTTTGCGTGTCTATCTGCCCTTTTGTTTTCATTAGTACATTCATTCTAATGGATGTTGGCTCAAGAGGATCATTGGAATAGCTGCTTATATCTCCTGACAATAGAAGCATATAGTTGGATACAATGCTCTTGAGTTCCTCTGTAGTTTTCTTACCATACTTTTGAGGATCTGTAGGTATCTCATAATAGGTCGCTCCCTCATAATTTACTTTTTCACGAAGCAAAGTTAATAATTCCTCTGCATTCATTGTGTAGTGTCCTCTATTAAGGGAAGCATCATTTAAGGTTTCCACTAATGTTTTAACATCAAGTGGATCCAAAGTGATAGTGTCTGTATTATCTGTAGCTACTACTTCTGGCTCTGTAGTAGTGGTTGCGGAGAAATCATCACTACTTTCAAAACCAAAAGAATCAAAAGATCCAAAACCAAAGTCGTCTTGGACTGTTGGGGCTTCTACTGGTTTTAGACCATCAGGACTTTCGTCAGCATTGTAAACTTGGTTCATCCGTTTCACTAGATCTGTGAAAGAGGTAACTTTTCCAACTTCTGGAATCTTTTCATCCAAATATTGCTCTAGACTATCTACTGATTCAAGGACTTCAGGGTCAAGTACGCCCCCAGCTTTTTCTGATTTGATTATGACACTAACAACTTTGGATCCTCCAAATTTTTCCCTAACAAATTTATCTGCCAGAACAACATCTGTTCCGTCTTTAAAGTACTCAACTAGAACATTATCAATAATGAGTTTTGATACACCAAAAAGAGATACCACTACGATTACTACGGCTAAAAAAAGTACTGTGTGTTTTTTTCGTGTAATAGCTATAAAAACCTTGGCAATGGCTTTTGTTGATTCATCTTCTTCATCATTGTTTTTTGATTTGGAAAACAATTTCTTCTTCAAGGGCCTGGGTCCAATAATAAGGAATAAACTAGGAATAAAAGTCATAGCCACAATAAAGGAGGCAATAACTCCGAAACTTGAGAAGATACCAAATTCTCTAATGGGAAGCACATTTGTGAAACAAAAGGATACAAATCCTGTAAATGTCGTTAGTGCAGCCAAAGATACAGGTTTGCCTATCTTTGATACAAGTTCTAGAACTAACTCATCATGTTCTTTTCTTGTTAGTTTACTCTTTAGTTCTCTATCATCAATGTAGTGAGTAACAACGTGAATTCCATAGGCACTCCCCACAGCTATCAGTATGACTGGCAGAACAGTGGATATCACCGATAATTTGACATGGAATAGTGGCATAGCTCCCATAGACCATATCGTGGCAATCAAAACAGTTATAAGAGGAATGACAACCGCAAATCCTCTTTTAAAGGATAAGAAAAGAACAAAGATCACCACAATAGCTACAATGGGAATTAACAACTTAATGTCTGCAGACATGGCCTTGTTAATATCTGAATTAAATACTGGCATTCCCGTAATATAGACAGTAGTATTTGGTTCAAAAATATCTTTAGCTAATTGATGGACACTTTCTAAAGCTTCCAGGCTCTCCGGATTACCTGCTTCATTTTGTTTGATTCCAAACTTAACAATTATCTGTGTAGAAGTTAAGTCATCAGAGACAAGCGCATTTTTGTACATTTCCCATGATACAACTCTATGTTTTGCTTCATTTACTTCCTTTGCTGATCCATCAAAGTCTTCGGAGACTATGGGTTGTACAACTATGGAATCTCCTTCTGATGTTATGTAATCAGTTGATAATACAGAATCAACAGACTCTACATCTGTTATAAGCTCTGCCTTATCATCAAATTCTTTGATTTTCTGAAGGAAATCAGCTTCAAACACTGAATCGTAATGACGATCTAAGGCTATTAATACAAATACCTGAGATCCGAAAGTCTCCTCAATATAATCAGCAATAACACGTGATTGATCTGTTTCTGGTACAAATCGATAGTTATTGTTGTCGAGGGCAACATTTTTGAGTTGATAACCAAAAAAAGCTGTTATCAACAATACAACGACCACGTTTAGTTTTGGCCATTTGAATAGTTTTTTCATTAACCTCTATTCTCCTTTCTGTAAAAACATTTAGACCATATCAATATCAATAAGATTTAATTCTGATCGGTCTACGTTATCTGGGACAATCCCACGAAGAAAAATCATAAAGATGGATCTTATTTCCATGATAACTTTTTTTATTTTGTCCTCATCTGATTTTGGCAATCTTTGAACAATGTCAAGAATAGCTCCATGAACAATGAGGACAGCCTTTGCTATACCCTCTGCATTGACTCCTTTTTCTATGGTTCCATCCTTGTGTCCGGACTCAATTACTTCCACTAAGAACTCATATAGTAGGTAGAGAGGAGATGATTTTGATTGGTTATTTTGGGGTAGTACTACAGGGAAAGTTGGATCCATATAATTCTTTATACCTGCAATTAATAGGATATCATCTGATGTCCCATAAAACTGAAGATATGCTTCCCATATTACCATCAATTTTTGTAGTCCGGTCATTACCTCCTTGGTATGTTCTTTGACATAGATCAAGAAGCGATTACCTGCTGTTAAGAATAAGGATTCGAGAATCTCATCTTTACTTTTAAAGTATATATATAATGTTCCTTTACTCAAGGAGCATTTATTTGCAATATCCTTCATTGTGAGATCATCAAATCCTGTTTCCCGTATGAGTTGCATAGCTGCATCAAGAATCAGTTCGCGTTTAGCTTCGTGTTTCCTCGCTATTTTGTCAGCATCATGCATATCCTCTCCTTAAAAAATAACCAACGGTCATATTTTTGATATAGAAAATATAACCATCGGTCATTTTTTGGTCAATAGATATTTTATATTTAAATATTAAAAAAAATGAAAAGTCTATTTATGTCTATTAAAGGGGATTTGTATTACTTTAAACTATCTGTAACAGTTGCACTCATAGAACTGGCAAAGCCAATTATAACTATTCTTTTGATAGCTATTTGTGGTGCTGTTAAGAAGGGCGCCTTATCAATGAGAAGCAAAATTATTGTAACAACTGTTAAGGATCCAAGGTAGATTAAGCAGATTCTAATTAAAAAATGCGGGATATAGTTACGTAAATGAAAACGGTACATATTGAAGTAAACATATAATCCAAGGATTGTTATTGTAGTAATACCAATCCATACAACACGTGTCATGGACAAATCTTTTCCTAGATCCCAAACCTCACCTGTAAAAGCTAATGGGATAGCCAATATAGCCGCCCCCATTAGTATTTGAAAGAAATCCCGAGGTTTAAACTCCCAGCCTATGGGCTGAAGCGTATAGTTAATTTTGTTTTGATCTCCTTCGATTTGTATAATTCTGTGGAGATAACCATCAATACGTTTTGTTTTAACTTCCTTCATTTCATTCCTTGCCTTGAATTATATTTGTAGTCGTCGGATAGGCGAATTCAATCTCTAAATCTTCGAAAATACTCACAATTTTCATATTTATCATTTCACAAAAATTCATAAAGTCCCAATAAACTGGTGGGCTATACCAGAAAAGTACTCTAATATTCAGAGCATCTTTGCCTAATTCATTAAAATAGACACGAGGGGGAAACTCTTCTATCATCCCTTCATGATTGTCCATAAGTTCTCTTAGTCTTGTTAGTAGAAGATTGATTTTGGACATAGGAGTGTTGTAGGGAACTTTAAGGTCAATAAGTTTGCGTATTGTCTCTCTTTTTCCGACATTCTCTATTGATACTGAGGCCACTTTTTCATTGGGTATAACGACTAAGTTCCCATCCATTGTTCTCAGACGAGTACTACGAAAGCCTATGTTCTCAATAATACCATCATAGTCTTCAATGAGTATTCTTTCTCCTAATTTAAAAGGTTTATCTGCAAATATCATGAAGCTACCGAATATATTTTTTAGAACGTCCTGCACTCCAAAGGCAATAGCAATACCACCAATTCCCAAGCCTGCTAGGAGTGAGTTTAAATTTTTACCTGTAATCTGTTGGATGACAATAAAAGTGGTAAGCAAGATGAGGAAGATTCTAAGGCTAAATCTGATGATCTCAACTTGAGTTCTGTCAAAATCATTATCCTTTGACTCCGATAATTGGCTGAAGGAATGTCCAATATTTTCAGATAAACGATAAAAAAACAAAAAGAAAGATATTGTGAGTAATACACTAGAACCTGTTTTATATGTTGTGAATAGAAAAAAGCTCGAATCTAATAAAGGACTCATCCCATAAAAACTTAAAGCGATTAATAAGATCCGGACAGGACCAGAAAAGGCTGATAAAACAAGATTATTTAGTATCTTATTGCTCTTTCTTTGGAGTGTGTCTATTATCTTTCTGGTTTCAGATACACACCAGATGCTGTTAAAAAGAAGAATAAAGATATTAGCTATCAATATATAATTTGTGTATCGAATAGGTAATAAATTAGAATCACTTCTAAAGTAAGTCCAAACTAATATGGAAAGAGACAATATTATAAATAATGTCCTTAAGGCTAAAACAAGCGTATTAGGTTTATTCTTTTCGGAAGGATAGTTAACTTTAAAGGCATGGGTAATAGACCAAAGAGGGATTTGAATAATGATAGCCAGTACTAATTCAAAAATAAGTATGGACATTATATCAGTATCCTCAGGTAAACTACTGCTGATGATAATTCCTGTCAGTAATATTAAAACGACTCTAGAGAAGTATTTAAGAAAAATAGCCCTATCTTTCTTAACAAGTTTTTTTAATAATATTTCAATTAAAATAACTAGACCAATGAGGATAGCCAATCTGATGAGAAGCTCTTGATTTTCATAAAGCAATTTCATATTTCAAGTCTATAAGTAATTTATGAGGAGGACAATATATTTAGTAATTTCTCTAGTCGTTATTCATAGCTTGGAAGAAAGTCTCTAATAGCTTTCAAAATAACTTGTGGTTGGTCCCATTGCATAAGATGATTGGAGGAACTTACACCGGTAAAACTGGCAGAAGGAATCAGTTGAGCGAGTTCTCTACCTTTCTCAATGGGAATCCAATTGTCTTGTTCCGCCCATAATATATGAGTTGGAATATTGATGTTTGCTAGTCCTTCTCTGATATCATCAGTATATTTTTGATCCATTTGCGCAATCTGACGGTAAAAAGCTTTTTTGCCCTCTTCCCCTAGCCAAGGTTCTACAAGAATATCTAAATCCTCATCAGTAAATGGTTTGTATAGAGCGTCTCTAATATAAGCCTGGACCATTGCTTTATGAATGTAATTTGGTATTTGGTTGAAAACTTCTTCATGATGCTTTACATGCTTAACAAAAGGGGAACCCCAAGGAGATAAGGCCACTACATCAAAAAGCAACATTTTACTAATAGCTAGTTGGTTAATAATAATTGAGCGTAACAATGTAGCTCCTCCAAAGTCATGTGCAACAGCATAAGGTGATTGTAAATTCCAATACAGCATTAATTCAACGAAAGCTTTATTCTGTATATCTAATGAGACATTTCCTACTTTTTCTGATTGTCCATAACCCAGAAGATCGTAAATATATATTCTATAATAAGGTTTCAATTCCTTTAGTATCTCACTCCAGACCGCTGAAGAAAACGGGGTTCCATGCAGAAGGACAAGGTCTGGGCCTTCTCCCTGAATATCGTAATAAATCTTCCCATAAGTACTATCAAAAAACATAATTTAATGGTGAATAATTAAATAGATATTGTCAATGAAGACTTTATAGCTGATATCTGAATTATTAACATAATATTAATAAACTAATGAAAATATAACATATGTCTAAACTCTGATCTAAAATCATGGATCTTTTCTTACCTCTTACATAATATCCCCCTCCAGGAGTTCGTTATGAAAGAAAAATCTGAATTTAATAAAATTTTATTTTGGTATGGTATTTCTGCCATATTTTACGTTTTTGTTGTTGTATTTGCGTTTAATCATCCCATTTTCTTCAGTAATTTAACAAATGAAGATGGGCTAATTGAAACTACTGGTACTATTGGTTTTCTATTAGCATCTATTTTGTTTACAGTTTTTACAATTAAATCAAAAGAGCTAAGGGAGCAAAAAAAAGGTGCCTATTTTTTTATAATATGCTGGGCTTTAGTTGCATTTATAGCCTTTGGTGAAGAAATTAGTTGGGGACAGAGAATCTTTAATGTTCAACTTCCTGAACAATATCAGGTAAAGGAATTTCGTCATTTTGAAGGCCCTATGCAAAATGTTCAAAATGAAACTAACATACACAATATGGGTTTTTTTGAATCTAGCTTCATCGCCAAAAGATTCCAGTCTTTGTTACAAATGTTGCCTTTCTTTCTGCTTCCCTTATTAACTCTTATTAAAAAGGTACGAGTATTCTTCCATAAAATCTATCTTCCTATTCCATCACTTCAACTAATCATGTGGGGTGCTGGTTCTTGGTTTATTGGAAAGACCTTTAGGTTTTTTCCTTCATTAATTGAGGGGACATTTGACTACAATCGATTCAACGAGTTCACAGAGGCAACTATTGGTATAAGTTTTATGTTATTCTCCATTGAATGTCTTATACACTCAACTGATTTTTTTAAGTATCGCTACAAAAAACAACAAGCTGTTGAATCTAAAGTATTAGTTAAATAAATTAGTAGCCTAGACTCAGCTCTTCATCTAAGAGCTGAGTTCTTGAGTGAATAACAAGAGCCACGCTTAAAAATAAAGAGTTTATGGCTCTGATCTTGCCTACATCTTTTCAATCCTCCATTGAGGAAGTGCTCTGTCTGCTTTTATTATAAAACCATCTTTGTCTAAAATCATCTTTAGCTTCTTTATTTTTGAATCTAAGGTATAAACTAAGTATTCATATTCGCTACTGGATATAGAAATGTCATTTGTGTGATGGGTTCCTTGTTTAGATGTGGATTCATTGGTAATCTGTAAATAAATGGTATCTGAATTAGTGTCATGATTAAATGTTACATCATCAATTGACATTCTTAGATGATTATCTTGTAGCCAATGTTGTTGTTGTGATTTTATATCCTGGATTATCTGACCTGGTGTACATACTTCCACTTTTATTTCTTTTTTATTCAGGGATAATCGAATCTTTCTAGCCTTAGGTTGGGATTCCATAATATAAGAATAGAAGCGGGCTGATTGTAATTTTAGTAATGTTTTTGAACTGCCAGGTAAGTTATTCAGAGCTTTTAATGGCTCACTATTTCTATAATCTTCATAATAGAATCCTTTTAAACCAAAAAATTTTCCTGTCCTCATTTTATAGAAATCACGACATATATATGTATCTTGTTCAAGATAGGGAGATGCGATATTAAGAAACTCTCTTACTAAGTAGTTCCTTGTTTTAATAATCACTTAACAATAACCTCATTAATAATTCTTTTGTACTTTTCTTATTAGATATATCTTTGGCCAGTCAATATATAGTTTTGTGGTTCTTATATCCAGTATTATGATTAAAAAAACTGTGAATATTTCTTATATTGCAATCAGAAGGGGAGGGAGAGATGTTTCTCTCCCTATAGGGGCGTGTTATTTTGTCACAAATTTAGAAACTTGATTATTTAAAGTTCCTACACTGTCGCTAGTTTGGTGCGTTAATTCTCTGACATATTCTACCGATTTATTTATTTGTACGGCACCAGTTGCCATTTCATTAATGCTGAGGCGGATTTCTTCTGTTACTTCTGTTAAGTGAGAGATTTCTTCAAGAACTTGCTTGGCTCCAACCAACATTTCTTTTGAGGAATCACGGACATCATCACTTTGACTTTGTATGGCTGTTAATGAGTGTAATACCTCTTTACTGCCTGTTACTTGCTCATCCATCGCTTGTTTGATGATACTTTCCTGTTCTACTGTTTTCTGACTCAAAAGATATACTGAATTAAACTTACCTTGTGTAGAATCCAAAGCAGAACCAATTTTATCTATGCTATCTTTAAGGGAAGTTAAGGCTTGACTAATTTTACTACCTTGGGATCCTGAATTTTCTGCTAATTTACGGATTTCTTCAGCTACAACAGCAAAACCTCTTCCTGTATTACCTGCATGAGCTGCTTCTATTGCTGCGTTCATAGCGAGTAAATTGGTTTGAGATGCGATATCCTGGATTATTGTACTTGCTTCTTCCAAACCTGCGGATTCTTTGATGATAAGTTGGAAAATATTGGAAAGTTCTCCAATAGATTGATAACCAGACTCAGATGCTGACTGCAATTCTTGCATAGAAGCAGCATTCGTTTGGAGACTCTGGTTAACAGAGTTGATATTTGCCGCCATTTGTTCTACGGCGGCAGAAGAATCTGATATGTTTTTTATCTGTTCATCAATACGATAGTCAAGGTGTTCAATTCCATCCCCTATGGCATCTAATGTTGCGTGCATTTCTTCAACACCTGCGGATTGATTAATAATACGTACATTTACACTTTCAATATTAGCGGTAATCTCATTAATTGCTGAGGCTGTTTCAGTCATATTGGAAGATAGATCTGTGTCAATATCTGCCAAGGATAGGGTCTCTTCTTTTATTTGTTTAACCATATCCTCGATACGTGTCATTGTCTTATTGACATAATCTGCCATTTGATCGATTTCATCAGATCCTTGTATAAGAAGTCGTTTTGTTAAATCCCCTTCCCCTTCTGACAAATCTTTGAGATTTAATACCATGGCTTGAACTCGTTTAACAATGGACCGCACAAGGACAAATTGAACTATTAACATCACGATAAGAATTAACGCCATAATGATACTCATAGTAATGGTTAATTCTTTTAGTGAGGCAAACATATCATTGTAAGTAACTCTTGTTATTAATTTCCAGCCTGTAATGGGAACAAGGTTATAGCCAGCGAGAATACGTTCATTCTCAAATTTGTAATCTATTATTCCTTCTTTCTGTGACATAATTTCTCTTCCGAAATCACTATCTGTTATGTTATCCTTGAGGATTGATGCACTATTACGGTGGGCTATCATAACTCCTTTATCATCAACCATATAGGCATACCCATCATCCCCAATTTGGATGGTATCAACTGCTGATTGAGTAAAATTACTTAATTTGATAGCTCCATAGATAATACCGATAATGTTATCACCATCTTTAAGTGGTGAGGCTATTACAAATACGGGTTTTTGGGATACCTTACTAACCAAAACCTTGGAGATAGCCAAATTCCCTTTGATAGCTTCCTTAAAGTAGTCTCTACTACTTAGATTTAATGATCCCACCTGACTTGCCTCACTATGGGCAATAGCTATTCCTTCTTTGTTAAGGATTCCCAATGTGTCAAAATCATTCATAATAACGGTTAAACGTTTTAACTTATTATTGATTTTGGCTAATTCTTGTGTTGATACCTTCGCTTCAAGGGGAATAATAAGATCATTCATCTGGGCTATTGTTTCAATATTAGCCCTTCGTTCTTCAAGCCATGTTTCTGCTTTATTCGTTGTTACATCCGTTAACTGCTTTAATTCCCTTTCATGTATTGTTTCAATTTCTTTTATAACACTTGTTACCATTGTTAAAAAGACAACCATAAGTCCTGCAATCATGACAATTGCTGTAGGGAGCAGAACTTTACCTCTAAGTTTCATAAAACCTCCATAGTCCTATTCGCTGAAATCTAAAACTTTTATTCTGCCTCTTGATTACATTTCATTAATGAATTGTGACTATTAGCTAAGAACTCTTTAGGCTATCCTAGAAGAGAGCATTTTTTTTAATTTATTTTGTCACTATACATTGTTAAATATCAATTTAATCAAATTTGAACATTTTGGAAACCTGTTAATTTAGGACATCTTTAGTTTTCTAAGATGGGACTTTTTTCTATGGTTTTGTTCATTGGCTTACATGAAGTCCCTATTCTATAGTCAATATTTAGATGTCCTAACTTCTAAGTTGAGATTTTATTAATAGGATCTGATCCACATATAATTAATTCAGTATTGATTCTTTAACATCTGTTTGAACTGATCTAAAGTTATTTGGGTAGAATCCTTCTGTCCTCTTTTTCTTACATTAATTGTCTTTGTTGCTATTTCTTTCTCACCAATAATGATCAGATAGGGAGTACGTATTTTTACTGCTTCGCGTATGCGTTTACCCAAGGTCTCGGTTCTCTTATCTATTTCAACTCGAAATTTACTATCAGTTAAAAAATCCTGTACTTTAAGTGCATAATCAAGGTGCTTATCATTCACAGGTATTATCATTATCTGTGTAGGCATTAACCAAAAGGGGAGGGCACCTTGATGAATTTCCAATAAATGGGCTAATGTCCGCTCATAACACCCAATGCTGGATCTATGGATTATATACGGATGCTCTTCTTTGTTGTTTTCATCAGTGTAGGTCATTCCGAAACGTTCTGCTAGTGCAAAGTCTAGTTGTAATGTAAAAAGAGTTTCTTCGCGCCCTTCAGCATCTTTCATTTGGATATCCAGTTTAGGCCCATAAAATGCGGCTTCTCCTTTTCCATCAGAATAGGAAATATTATGTTTTACCAAAAAGGATTTTAGTAAGGACTCAGATTTTTCCCAAGCTGAGTCATTTTCTATATATTTGTTTTTCTTTTGAGGATCTCTTGTTGAGAATCTAAACCAGAAGTTTTTAAAGTCTAGTTTAGCCATTATGGTATTAATAATATCCAGGCAATTAAGAAATTCTTTTTCAATTTGGTCAAATCTGCAGATAATATGTCCATCAGATAAAGTGAATTGCCTAATCCTATTTAGTCCATGAATAGATCCTGTAGGTTCATTTCTAAATAAAGTAGAAGTTTCGGAATAACGAATAGGCAGTTCTTTATAACTATGTTTTTTTCTAAGATATAATTGGAATTGAAAAGGACATGTCATAGGCCTCAAAGCATAATAGTCTTCTGGACCGGCTTCCAGTACAAACATGTCTTCTTTATACAGGTCCCAGTGTCCTGATATCTCATACAGGTTTTTACTTGCCATTAAGGGAGTACTAGTCAAGAGATAGCCATTCTTTTCCTCTAGTTCTTCTACCAATTTAATCATGCTTCTCTTAATACAATTACCTTTTTCTGTTAGTAATGGCAAACCTTTACCTACAGTTGGTGATTGTATAAAGAGGTCTAGTTCCTTCCCTAATTGTAAATGGTTTTTCATAATAATGCTCCTTATTGTCACGCACAACAAGGTTATAGGTCAGGACCTAAAAAAACCCCGCTATGCGGGGTTTTCGTATATATTTGTACGACCTCTAGCCCGCAATGGGTATAGTTAGAGTTGTCGTAGTCGTTGTAAAATTTATATTAATGTAATTCATATTCTAGCGATGTTAATGACTTTTTTCTTATTAATCAAGAGTCTTGCCTTTTAATTTCATTTAAGACGGGAACGACAATAGGTTCCGGGATATCAAAATCAGATGTCCAGCTTTGTTGTTCCTGATTCATCTGTTCTTCTAGAAAAGTCATATCTCCATCATAGTTTTCTATAAGATAGGGGATATCCTCTTTTGTTAGCTTTAAGCGATCATATTCAATGAGTCTACTTATAACGCTATGTATTGCCTGTTGGCGTGAATATTTTATACCTGAGATTAATGATAATCCCCAAGGTTGCCTCATGGATATACTGGTGTCACGGAAAATATAATTTAAGTACGCTGACCGTGTATCTTCAATAGTTCGTTGTGTTCTGGGTGGGCTTAAGGGAATATATTTATCTATAATCAAAAGTAAATCTACGGCTAGTTCTTTTTGATCATTTACTTTGACCTCTGCTGTTTCATGTTCTAATGTGAATTCTTCCAGTTTTTGTTCGAAAAGTTGAACCATAGGTATTATCTGCTTTTGGTGCAGACCTATGGATTTTTCTGTTAGGTATACTCCCTTTCCTTTATTCTTTTTATGCATCAGATGTAGTTTTGAAAGGGGGTGTTCACTACGATCCATTTCCTGAAGCATCTTTACATAATTAATCCATGTAGTCTGGAATTTTTTATGTGCCTGTTTTGTTTTTAAACCTGCTCGACGAAGTCTCTGATATATATCTAAATCTGCTCTTAACTTTGAAGCTGAGTAGCTTTTATTATGGATATTTTCCTTGAGTGTTGCTACAATTTTCTCTTGAAGTATTTGGGATGATCTAATATTGGGCAGAGAGGCTATAACCTTATGAATACCCTTTATATGAGTATTCTTTGCACTTTCTCGGTACAGTCGTTCTGCCAGTATTCTTAAGTAACTATTGCGTTTATATATGGCTGATCCATACTCTCTTCTTGCTATCTCCAATCTCTTCGCTGCGATTGTATAGGCTTTGTGCCCGATATAATGGGCATGAAAGTAAGGATATTGTCTACTGCATATAAGCTCAAAGGCCAAGATACACACTTCTTCAGAATCTGAAAGCGTCATTAAATTTAAATCATCATTCTCAGCTGCCGATAAGACCCTGGAAATAAACCCTCTGGTTCTCATTCTTCCAACATTTTTATCCGGTCCTACACCATTTACTCTGTTCAATATTAAGCGTGTCACTTCTTCGGAGGATGCTTTTATTTGCTCCATGTGTGGTTCCAGCAGGATTTTTATCCGTTCTCTCTTTTCTTTTGCTCTAGATAAGAGTCCATTTTGACGATAAGTCTCGGCATGGGCCATAATCTCTGATATTTCTAGATCATTTGTTAGATCGTACATAGCTGTTGCTAAGGCATAGGCATCTGCATCAGGATTCTCCAACAGGTATTTTGCCCCTAATATGTTACGGCCCTTTTCATCAAGATTTGTCAATTGCAAATCCCTGATTTCTGCAATTCTTTTGGGCAGAAGGTTAAAAACCCTTTCCAGGGAATTTCTTTCTTCCTCTCTACTATCCCCTGCTGTCATGTTGTAAATAAACTTAGAGATTAAAGCAAATATACCTGCAATGACAGTATATCCAGCAAAATATATAAATACTTCTGGAGATGCAGTCTTGCCATAAGCTACATAATACCCCCCTTGTAATCCCAGGTAGGTAACAGGTCCAGCTGTCCATGCTATTTGCATAAAAGCAGTTCCCCATTTTTCTTTTCTAGCAGCACCATATACCTTTTTTAATATAGTATCAGCGAGTTTCTCAGCAGATTGGATTGATGTGTGATGATGATTTGAATACCTAGGCATATTAATTATGTTAACATTTAATTAGTCTGTTGTCTGTGGGGGGAAAACAATCTTTTACTGAAGTAGACTTGTATTTACATATCACAGTCATTAGGATTAGTTGATAGATAAGGGAAATGGAGTTATTTTATGGATTTTTTTATGGACTTATCTAAAAAGAAAACCATTATCTTACTATCTCTCTTCCTGCTTTTGTTGAGCAGTGCCTACAATCAGAGACAGATTCTATTTCGTATATCTGTCGAAAATACTCAAAACCATGTACAAACCAAAGGTGTTGCACTATTTGCCCAGGAAATATCTGACATATTAGGACCAGAATATAAGGTCCAATTTTATGATTCTGCTCAACTATTCAGAGATCAGGAAGTGATAACTGCATTAGCTCGTGGCAGTTTGGAAATGGCCGTTCCTGGTACATGGCAACTCGATCGTTATGTTCCCGATATCAGTTATTTCCTCCTTCCTCAGTTCTGGGGTAAAAATAGTAAAGATTATGATGAGTTTTTGGAGAGTGATAAAGGTCAGTTGTTACTGAATAAGATTGAGGGTAATCTGGGAGTTATTGTTCCTGGTCTTTGGATGGATTTAGGCCCAGCTCATATCTTTACAACAAGAAAACAAATAAAGAGTTTTAAAGACTTGAAAGGGTTAAAGATTCGAGTAGCAGGAGGAGAAGCCAACAGATTACGAATTAATGCCCTGGGTGCTCAAGGCGTAATCATTGCTTGGCCTGATCTGATTCCCCGTATAAAGGATCATTCCATCGATGGGATATTAACCACCTTTGAAACCATTAACAGTGCAAATCTGTGGGAAGGAGGCATTAAATATGCCTTTACCGATTATGAATACTTTGCCCAATATGTCCCTATTGTTTCTGTTAAGTTTTGGAAAAAATTAAGTACACAACAGAAAAATGAGTTTGTTAGTACTTGGAATAAAATCGTTTTGGAACAAAGAAAGCAAGCACAATTGGCTCAAATAGAAGCTATAAATAGTGCTCAATCACATGGCATAATTGTAACAGCTCCCCAAAAAGATGACTTAAATCAGACTCAAAAGGAAGTACGTAATTTAGAAGGTCAATTTATAAAGCAACTTTCCATTGGAGCCTATCTGCAGGAGTAAAACTTGGTAAACAAAATGCGGTACCTGTTGACCCTTATGTTAACTGTGACAACAATTATAATTGTTTCTTTGTCTATCAAGAACCTGTGGTCAGCATTGGAAAGAAAGACAAATGCCGACATGGAACATCTTCTCCAGCTAATGAGCTCCCAAATAAATAATAGTTTACTTACTGCTGATAGTTTTCTTCGTTATTTAGTCTATATGAATAATCAAAGTCTCACTGATCAAGGTCTGGAATTTCTTAGACAAGAGCTAATACTTCATCCAGAGATATCCTATCTCAAAGTTTTTAATGGCACAGGTCAAGTATTGTGGAAGAGTGTCTTTTCTCCTGATAGTAATGAAGTTTACACTTTGCTAAGCCAGTACCATAGTAATAACCAGGTGGATTTTGTTTTACTTCAGGGAAACCATGATGTCGATAATTATATTCATTTGAGTCGTGTTATATTTGATGAACAAGGATATATCAAATATCTATTCGAAATAGGTCTTAATGACCAAAGTCTTTTTCCTTCACCGGAAGATCCATCAATGTCCAATATATTCAATATCAGTTTATGGGATGCTAAGTTTAGTCTTTTATTAGAGCGTAATTATAAGCAAACAAAATCTTTTGCAGATATAGAGATATACAATGGGGAGGAAAAGGTAGCTTCTTCATTAACAGGTGGTACTCATATTCGATCATTCAAAAAATACACACAAGGGATTCAACAGCTAAATGCTTTTCCTTTGTATTTTACTATGGTGATGGATCGAAATCCGGATATAAGAAATTTTCAAAAGCAGTCTGGACTTCTTATAGGTCTGTTCCTTACCTTCAGTGCTATCACCTGGGTTTTGAGTTTTATGTATCAACAACAAAAATACAACAAATCTTTAGGTATTCAAAATGATAATCTTCAAGAATTAAATAAAAAACTCGAAAAGACCAGTAAAGAAAGAAAGTTGTTAATTCAAGAAATTCATCACCGTGTAAAGAACAATCTGGCTCTTATTAATCACATTATAAGTTTAATTACTGATGAAGGTGGTCCTTATACAGAGCAGACATTAAAAGATTTGAGTGCTCGTATCATTGCCATTCAAAATGTCCATGATACTTTGTATAAAAGTAGTGATTTATCTCAGATTGAGATTCCTCAATACTTAACGGAAATCACAACAATGATATTGTCCTCAGTCTGCCAATTCCCTGTTGCAGTTGAGAATAATATGAATAAATTTACATTACCTGCCAAAAGAGTAATCCCTTTGGGCATATTGACTGCGGAAATAATCACAAATGCTATTAAATATGGCCTGTTACCTGGAGGAACAATATCTTTTAATGGAGGTTTTCAGGAACAGAATATGATACTTCTTCGAATATCAAACGATGGCAAACCCTATCAGGACGGTCACCGGGGATTAGGTTCTGATCTTATAGAGGCTCTGGTCTCACAACTAGAAGGGGATATGGAATTGGAAACAGGAGAAAAAACCACTTTTTCCATTCATTTTCCCAGAGATGATCAATAAACAGTTGACAGGTCCAACCAAAAGATTATGGCAAAAATAGGAAAATACTCATAGACTGTTAATGTGAATACGAAGGCTCTTCAATGTTTTATTAAGGTATATGAAAGAAAAAGCATAACTTCAGCAGCCAAAGAAATATTTATATCTCCTCAGGGTTTAAGCAAAGCTATAAAGCAGTTGGAGATAGAATTGGATACTGAATTATTCTATAGAGGGACTCAAGGTATGGAAGCAACTGAATCTGGAGAGTTACTCTATGCCCGTGCCCGTCATATTCTTTATTTAATGGAAGATATTCAAAAAGAAATCAGTTTGTTAAATGGTAGTCAAGGCGCTTTTCAAGTGATGATCTGTTATTCCATCAGCTCTCTGATTCCATTAAATAAAATATATGAGTTTACAAAGGAACAACCACATATTCAATTGAAAATAAAAGAGATACCCGATGATTATTCTTTAAATGAACTCGTTCAAGAAGAAGCAGATGTTGCCATTCTTCTTGGACATGAAGGCTTAGATAATTGTGAATATGAGCTTTTGTCTTCTGGAGAGATCGTTGTTGTGGTAGCTCTTGATCATCCTTTTGCCAAGCTTTCTGAAATCTCAATTGCAGATTTGGAAAATCAGAAAATAGCACTTAAAACTGTAGATTCAGATAAGAATCATAGTATTATAGACAAATGTCTTGAGCTAGGTTTCTCTCCTTCTATCATCCATGAGAGTGGAAACTTGGCCGCCATTCATGGTTTATGTGAAAGCCAGCACTTAGTAGGTATCTCTATAGATTTTGTAGAAAAGACCTTCCCTAATAAAAATTTAAAAGTTGTAAAATTAAAAGAAAAAATCCCCTTAAATGTATATTTTGTCACACGTGTGAGGGATATAAAGAATCAAGTTGAACAACAGTTCCTTAATTATATAAAGCAACAGGGTATATGAGCTAATATGTCTAATCTTAAATATCAACATATAATAAAAAAAATGACATTGGAACAGAAAGCCTCTCTTATGTCTGGTAAGGATTTTTGGCAGACACAGGATATTCTCTCTTTGGGAATTCCTAGTATCTTTTTGGCAGATGGACCCCATGGAATACGAAAACAAGCTGTATCCTCAAGTCAAATGGGATTCAATCAGGGAATTCCTGCTACCTGTTTTCCAACTGAAGCTACTGTGGCGAATAGTTGGAATATTGAGCTGAGTGAAGCCGTTGGATCTTATTTAGGAAAGGAAGCTGTATCACAAAATGTTCATGTCCTACTAGGACCAGGCATAAATATGAAGAGAAGCCCTCTCTGTGGACGTAATTTTGAGTACTTCAGTGAAGACCCATATTTAGCTGGCAAATTAGCCGCAAGTTATATTCGTGGCGTTCAAACACATGGTATCTCTGCTTGTGTCAAACATTATTGTGCTAAAAACCAAGAAGAAAGAAGTATGTCCCTTAACACCATCGTAGATGAAAGAGCATTAAGAGAGATCTATCTAACTGCATTTGAAATAGCTGTTAAAGAAGGGAAAACTAAAGCCATTATGTCCTCTTATAACAAATTGAATGGGGAATATACAAATGAAAACCTCCATATCATGGTCAACATATTAAGAGATGAATGGGAATATGATGGTTGTGTTATTACTGATTGGGGTGGGAGTAGTGATCGCGTTAAAGGAATAAAAGCGGGAAATGAATTGGAAATGCCTTCTTCTGGAGGAGAAACAGATAGACAAATCATCGATGCTATTAAATCTAATGAATTAGCTGAAGAACAATTAGATGAATGTGTTGATCGTGTATTGGATTTGGTTTTAAAAACTAGTCAAATAGGAAAAACACCTAGTATGCCCTTTGATGTAGCCAAACATCATCGGATCTCTCAAAAAATGGCTGAAGAATCTATTGTATTACTTAAAAACAAAGACGATATTCTACCCATTAAATATAACAAAAAAGTGGCTGTTATAGGGGATTTTGCCAAAGAAGCAAGATACCAGGGATCCGGGTCTTCTCAGGTCAATCCCACAATTTTAGAAAATACATTGGAATGCTTTGCTGAGTCAGGTATTACTAGTATTGGTTATGCCCAAGGTTTTTTACGTAATGGCAAGACGCAAAAAAAGTTAGTAAAGACCGCTTGTGAGCTAGCTCAGAAGGCGGATGTTGTGCTTCTCTACCTGGGTTTAGATGAGTTATCAGAAGTACAAGGTCTAGATCGTAAAGATATGAGGTTACCTTCAAATCAAATAGAACTATTAAACACCTTATACAAAGTGAATGAAAACATTGTTGTTTGCTTATCCAGCGGTTCAGCGATTGAAATGCCATGGATCATTAAGGTGAAAGGCCTATTGCATGGATATTTAAGTGGTCAAGCGGGAGCACGTGCATTACTCCGTATAATATCTGGTGATGTTAACCCTTCTGGTAAGTTAGCTGAAACTTATCCCTATCGTTATGAAGATACTCCAACCTATAATCATTTTCCTGGAAAAGAAGCCAGTGTTGAATATCGCGAATCTGTTTATATTGGATATCGTTATTATGACACAGCAAATGTAAATGTTTTATTTCCCTTTGGTTTTGGCCTAAGTTACACTAGTTACGAATACTCTGATTTAAAGGTGAATTCTGAAGGGGTGACTTTTAAAATAACCAACACTGGATCTGTACCGGGAATGGAAATAGCCCAATTATATATACATTGTCAGAGTAAAGCCATATTTAGACCATATAAAGAATTAAAAGGTTTTAAGAAAGTATTTATAAATCCGGGAGAAACAAAAGAAATCACAATATCTTTTGATGATAAAAGTTTCCGATATTTTGATATAGAGAATAATTCCTGGGAGGTTGAAGAATCTTCCTACGACATATTAATAGGTTCCTCAAGTCAAGATATAAAATTAACCGATAGCCTATTCATAACAGGGACTTCAAAACAACAGACTTATACAAATCACAGCTTGAAGCATTATCAATCTGGTCAAATACAAAATGTTCCCTCCCATGAGTTTGAACAACTATTGGGTTATCCTTTACCTTCCCCCTTATGGGATCGTAATCGGCCATTGGACTATAACGACTCGATTGCACAATGTATTTATGCAAAGGGTCTTGTCATACGAATCTCTTTTCGGTTCTTTCAACTGATAATGTGGCTTTTAGAAAGAACAGGACAGAGAAAAGCCTATAATTTCTTAAAAGTATCTGTTTACAACATGCCCTTTAGAGCCTTATCTCTTTTAACCGGAGGCAAGATCTCTTTTCAGACTGTAGATGGTATTCTTTTAATAGCCAATGGGCATTTCTTCAAAGGGATAGGTACTATCCTAAAAAAGAAACAGAAGGGTAGAAATGATGTATGATTATTTAATTGTCGGATCAGGTCTTTATGGTTCAGTTCTGGCACATGAATTAACAAAGGCTGGAAAACGATGCCTAATTATTGAAAAAAGAAACCACATTGGTGGGAATATATATACTAGAGAGTGGGAAGGAATCCATATTCACCAATATGGAGCTCACATATTTCATACAGATAATAAACTTGTGTGGGACTATGTTAATGAATTTGTGGAGTTCAACAATTATGTAAATAGTCCAATAGCTAATTATAATGGAGAACTTTATAATCTCCCCTTTAATATGAATACTTTCTACCAGATGTGGGGAGCCAAAACTCCTGATGAGGCTAGGGAGATTATTGAGAAACAAAGAAAAGATAACTTTACCGATGAACCGAAAAACCTAAAAGAACAAGCCATCAATTTGGTCGGAAAAGATATTTTTGAAAAATTGATTGAAGGCTATACAGAAAAGCAGTGGGGACGTTCGTGTTCTGAATTACCAGCTTTTATTATTAAACGCTTACCTGTTAGGTTTACATTCAATAATAATTATTTCAATCATCCTTATCAGGGGATCCCCAAAAAAGGTTACACTTACCTAATAGAAAAATTAATTGAAAATATAGACGTCAAAACCAATACGGATTATTTAGAAAATAGGGACTATTGGAATAGTCAAGCCTCAAAAATAATCTACACTGGACCTATAGACGCTTTTTTTGATTACAAGTTAGGAACACTTGAATATAGAAAAGTCAGGTTTGACACTCAGTACCTGGATATTCCTAATTTTCAGGGAAATGCAGTTGTGAATTACACAGATAAATCAACACCTTATACCAGGATTATTGAGCACAAGCACTTTAACTTTGGACAGCAGCCAAAGACAGTCATCAGTTATGAATATAGTGAAGAGTGGTCTTTGGGGGATGAACCATACTATCCCATTAATGATACAAAAAATAATGAACTTTATAGGCAATATAAGGCTCTTGCCGATACACTTCCTGATGTACACATTGGTGGGCGTTTAGGTGAGTATAGATACTACGATATGGATAAGACCGTCGCCGCTGCCTTATCACAAGTAGAATCAATGATAGATTAAAATAATAGTATTTTTGTTTTCTATCTCTACAATTGGTTGTAGGGGGTAACTGTTTGTTTATGGTTAAACTAATGGTTGCTCCCCCTTAACAATAAGCTTATGGCTGTCTGAAAAAAGCCATGTTATAGTCATCAAACCAACCAGGAAGAGATAGGAACTTATGAAATATAAAGAAATTATTGATCAAATGACATTAGAGGAGAAGGCTTCTCTTATGTCAGGTAAGGACTTCTGGCAATCCCAGGACATACCCCGCTTAAACATTCCCAATTTGTTTTTGTCAGATGGTCCCCATGGTTTAAGAAAACAAGCAGTTGCTGCAGATCACCTAGGTTTAAATGAGAGTTTACCAGCAACTTGTTTTCCTACAGCCGCTACATTAGCCAATAGTTGGAACGAGGACCTGGGTGAACAAATCGGTCAAGCTTTGGGTGAAGAAGCATTAAGTCAAAAAGTAAACGTCTTATTAGGTCCTGGTATCAATATAAAGAGAAACCCCCTCTGTGGTAGAAACTTTGAGTACTTCAGTGAAGATCCCTACCTGGCAGGTAAGTTGTCTTCGTCAATGATTCGTGGAATTCAATCTCAGGGTGTCTCTGCCTGTGTCAAACATTTCAGTGTCAATAATCAGGAAATGAATCGGATGACCATTGATACTATTGTTGATGAAAGGACTCTAAGAGAGATATACCTTACAGCTTTTGAAATGGCCGTAAAAGAAGGACAAGTTAAATCTTTAATGTCCTCTTATAACAAACTGAATGGTTTTTATACCAATGAAAATCTTCATTTAATGCAGGATATTCTTCGAATAGACTGGAACTATGATGGCTGTGTTATAACAGACTGGGGTGGAAGCAATGATAGAGTTGAAGGTTTGAGAGCAGGAAATGAACTTGAAATGCCAACAACTGGAGGCGAAACAGATAGAGATATCGTTCTTGCTATAAAGGAAGGAAAAATTGAAGAGTCTATCCTGGATGAAGCTGTAAACCGCCTGCTTACTTTGACTTATGATACTAATAAAGCCTTGTCAGACCGAGATGTTACAGTCGATATAGAACAACATCATAAGCTTGCTCAAACGGCTGCTGAAGAGTCTATAGTATTGCTTAAGAATGAAGGGGATATTCTTCCTCTAAAAGAGAATACCTCTGTCGCTGTTATTGGAGACTTTGCTGATGTACCCCGTTATCAGGGTGCTGGGTCTTCTATTGTAAATCCAACAAAACTTGACTCCTTTTTAGATTTAATCCCCTCAAGCTCATTAAACTATGTTGGCTATGCTAGAGGATTTAAACGATATGGAGGAACCAGTAACGCTCTCATTCGAAAAGCCTGTCAACTTGCGAAAAAGGCTGACAAAGTTATTTTATTCATAGGACTAGATGAGTATAGTGAAGTAGAAGGTCTTGATCGGCCTAACATGAAGTTACCCCAAAATCAAATTGACCTTTTACATGAACTATCCCAGGTCAATAAAAACATTATCATTGTTTTGTCCAGTGGATCAGCTGTTGAAATGCCTTGGATTAATAAGGCCTCCGGAGTGTTACATGCTTATCTTTCAGGACAAGCTGGGGCAGGAGCGATCCTTAATGTTATTACTGGTCAGGTTAATCCCTCTGGTAAATTAGCTGAATCTTATCCTTTTCAATATGAAGATGTTTCCTCTAGGTCTAACTTTCCAGGAATGGAAAACTCTGTGGAATACCGTGAAGGTCTTTTTGTCGGATATCGATATTATGATACAAGCAATACTCCTGTATTATTTCCCTTTGGATATGGTTTGAGTTATACCCAATTCAAATATGAAGATTTGAAGCTTTCCCAAACATCCGTTAGTTTTACTTTAAGCAATACAGGCTTAGTCAAAGGTTCTGAAATTTCACAACTATATATAAAAGGACCTTCTGATCAGATATTCAGACCTTCAAAAGAATTAAAAGGGTTTTCTAAGAATCATCTAGAACCAGGACAAAGTATTAATATAACTATTCCTTTAGATGACAAAGCTTTTCGTTACTTTAATGTCAAAACTCAAACCTGGGAAATCGAATCTGGTAGTTATACCATTATGATAGGTTCTTCCAGTGCAGATATACAGCTATTGGACAAAATAGAAATTACGGGTACTGATGCTCCCTCTCCTTATAAGAAAGAAAACCTTCCTTCTTATTTTAATGGCAAAGTCGCCAATGTAGGAGATGCGGAATATGAAGAACTCTTAATAGAACCCCGTCCTGACACTCTTTGGAATAGAAAAAAAGCCCTTGGTTACAATGACACCATTGCCCAATGCCAATATGCCAAAAGCTGGGTAGCCCGTCTAAGTTTTAGATTGATAATCTTTGCTCATTGGTTTTTGAAGTGTATAGGTCAAAGAGCGACTGCCAACCTGATTATTATGTCTGTTTATCATATGCCATTTCGAGGAATAGCTAGAATGACAGGGGGGATTTTTAGTCTTCCAATGATCGATGGTCTTCTTATGGTTGTAAATGGACACTTCTTTAAAGGTTTCAATCACTTTTTTAAAGAAAAGAAAAAATTGAAAAAGGCTCATAAGTAAATGAGCCCAAGCTTATCAAGAGAGAGAAAAGATATGAATAACACTGGAATTAAAGCATGGTGGACAGGCTTTACACAAAAGCATCCTACTATAGCGCAATTTATTGTATTTTTTATTTTGAGTAATGGGGTTACTCTATTACAAATGTTAATGATGCCCCTTCTAAAAAGTATTTTTGAAGGAACTGGCCTCGTGCATACTAGCTTCCAAATCTGGCCTATAGGACACAATTTGGATGGAAGCCTATACTATATATTTAACTACCCAGCAGGTTCGATAGCGAATGGTGGGGGTGGTGGATTAGCTTATTTCCTTGCTGTCGAGATTACTTTAGCCATAGCTCAAATCATTAACTTTTTTGCTCAACGTAATATTACTTTTAAATCGAATAATAATATTTGGAAATCAGCATTCTGGTATTTTATCGCATGGATAGTTATCACTATTTTAGCGGCTGCCCTGCAGGGATTATATAAAGCCCCCATCTATAACTTACTTATGAATACTCTTGGATTAGGATCCGCAGGAGAAGCGATGGCTGACTTTATTACCATGATCATTAATGCAGCTATTTCCTTTTGGGTTTTCTTCCCTATATTCAAAATCATTTTTAAGGAAAAAGAGGCCTAAGAGGTATTATGAAGTTATTATCTGTCATTGTTCCTTGTTATAATTCTCAAGATTATATGGGTAAATGCTTAGATTCTTTACTGAGTGATACCGATGAAGTCTTAGAAGTTTTAATCATTAATGATGGGTCCACAGATCAAACATCTCAAATAGGACAGGACTATGAACAACGTTATCCCCATATCGTTAAACTAGTCAATCAAGATAATAAGGGGCATGGTGGTGCTGTGAACACAGGCATCACCAACGCTACTGGTGAATATATTAAGGTTGTTGATAGTGATGATTGGGTTGAGGAATCTGCCCTTTCTACGATTTTAACTCAATTGAAATCATTACACTCATCAGGTGAATCTATTGATATGCTGGTTAGTAATTTTGTCTACGAGAAGTTAGGCGCTAAGATGAAGAAAACCATACGATATACAAATGCGTTACCTCAGAACACAGTCTTTACCTGGAATGACATTAAATCCTTTCGAAAAGGTCAGTATTTGTTAATGCACTCCTTAATATATAGAAGAGCACTGCTGATTGAGTCTGGATTAATACTCCCTGAACATACTTTTTATGTTGATAATCTATTTGCTTTCATTCCTTTACCTTATGTTAAAAAGCTCTACTATCTCAATGTTGATTTCTATAGATATTTCATTGGACGGGAGGATCAGTCTGTTAATGAACAGGTGATGATTAAGCGCATAGATCAGCAGCTTAAAGTCAATCAAATCATGATAGATCATATGTTGAATACCGAATTTACTAATGCTAAGCTCAAACGCTATATGCGCCATTTTCTTGAAATCATTATGACCGTATCAAGTATCCTGCTCATTAGATCTAGGCAGGAAGAGAATCTAAATAAAAAAAATAAACTATGGCGTTCTGTAAAATACCAGGATCCCTATTTGTATAGACGTTTGAGATATGGACTATTCGGTCTAGTCAGCCATTTACCTGGACGACTGGGGCGATCTATATCAATAACTTGTTATAAAATTTCACAAAAAACCTTTGGATTTAACTAAATATTTACGAGGAGGAGCTAATGAAAAAGGAAAAGAGTAAAAAACAGCTACTACGTAGTTGGATAATATCTCTAGTGCTTGTAATTGGTTTAACGGCAATTATCAACATAGCATTTAATGTATTGAGTGGTTATGCTGATCTTTACTTAGGAACAAGTAAGGCCGTTATTACACAGGCAGAAGGAACTGAAGATTGGGATAGCCAATATTACAGTAGTGATTATGCTTCTGATGAAGAAGTCAAAACTGCGGCAGAAGAAGTTGTTTCTACCATTGAGTCAGAAGGAATTGTTTTATTAAAGAATAATGGAGTTCTTCCTTTATCAACATCAGAATCGGATCAAACAAGAATAACCCTTATGGGCCGTGATTCTGTCGATGCTGTTTATGGTGGTTCCGGGTCGGGATCGGTAGATATCTTTACCGTAATTGATCTCAAGACAGGATTGGAAGCCTCTCATTATGTAATTAATCCTGAAGTCTACGCACTGTATGATGAATATGCATCTTATAATGTGGGAAGAAATCAATTTGGTGCCCCTGTCAAAAAGTATGAAAATCCAAAAGCTGACATTGTTATGGATAAGCCAGAAGAATCAAATTATCGAATAGGAGAAATGCCTGTTTCAAAATTCACTGATAGTACTGTAGCTAGCTTTAATCAATATAATGATGCTGCAGTCCTGGTCTTTGGCCGGGGTGGTGGAGAAGGCGGTGATTTAGCTCTTGATATGGAAGGCTCTGATCCTAATTATGTATCAGGTCAACATCAATTGGAATTGAACAAAGACGAAAAGGATCTTCTAGCCTTAGCCAAAGCTAATTTTGACAAAGTTATTGTCATAATAAACGCTAGTACTTCAATGGAATTAGGCATTTTGGAAGACGATCCTGATATTGATGCTATTCTTTATGTTGGTTCACCAGGTCAGACTGGGTTTTATGCTGTAGGTGAAGTTCTTAATGGAACGGTAAATCCATCAGGTAGAACCGTAGATTTATTTGCTTCAGATTTTACAAAGGATCCCACTTTTGTGAACTTTGGTTTTTATCAATATAACAACATTAGTGAAGACAATGCTATTGGTGATGGATTCTTTGTTCAATATGAAGAAGGAATTTATTATGGTTATCGATATTATGAAACAGCAGCCAATGAAGGTTTCATTGATTATGATGAGGCTGTAGTGTATCCCTTCGGATATGGGTTGAGTTACACTGACTTTGACTGGAAAGTCGTTAATCAAGAACTAGGTAATGTTGATGGTACAATTCAAGTAGATGTGGAAGTGACAAACACAGGAGATAGAGCGGGAAAAGATGTAGTACAACTCTATTATCATGCTCCCTATTATGATGGTGGAATCGAAAAAGCCCAGGTTGTATTAGGAGATTTTGCTAAAACAAAATTACTTGAGCCAAACGAATCTGAAATCCTTAGTCTATCCTTTCCTGTAGAAGATATGGCTTCCTATGATTATAAAACAGAGCGGGCTTATGTTCTGGATAAAGGGGAGTACGAAATCCTCGTACAAACAGACTCACATAATAGAAAAGAAGGTATAGCCCCAATAACTTATGATGTGAAGAAAACTGTTGTTTATTCAGGCAATGATCATAGAAATTCAGATGCTTCTGAAGTGACAAATGAGTTTGATCAAATATCGAATTTATTCACTGATGAACCGGAAGCTGGTAAGATCACCAATATGTCAAGATCTGACTTTGAAGGTACCTTTCCAACAGCTCCCACTGTTGATGATATGACTGCCAATGAAGCTATCATTCAATCATTCCAAGAATGGGCCATTGCTGAAAATCTTGATCCTGAAGCTCATATGCCTACGACAGGTAAACAAAATGGTATTAACTTAATCAATATGAGAGCCAGGGATTATGATGATCCCCTTTGGCAGGACTTCCTTGATCAACTCAAACCTGAAGATGTTGCTGCTATTGTCGTCAATAGTGCTTACAATACCGGGGCTATTGAGTCTGTTGGTAAACCTGCTACTGTTGATTTAGATGGACCAGCGGGTATTAATTCTTTTATGGGCGCCAAGATTAGTGGAATTGCCTATCCTTCAGCTGTCATGATCTCTGGAACTTTTAACAAAGATATGGCATCTACTATGGGACAAATGATAGGTAATGAAGCGCTTGCTAATGGTGTTAATGGCTGGTACGCTCCAGCTGTAAATATTCATAGGTCACCCTTTGGTGGTAGAAACTTTGAATACTATTCTGAGGATCCTATTCTGTCAGGTAAAATAGCCCAGTCTGTTGTTGAAGGGGCTGCTAGTAAAGGTGTTTACTCATTTATTAAACACTTTGCCATGAATGACCAGGAAACTAACAGAGTAAACAATGGGGTTTCTGTATGGGCCAATGAACAAGCCTTCAGAGAAATCTATCTTAAACCTTTTGAATGGGTCGTCAAAAATAGTCGAACGAATATTAAGTACATCGCTGATGATAAGGGAACCTTAGCTGAGAAAGAAATCCCAGCGTCCATGGCGATAATGAGTTCTTTTAACCGTATTGGTGCTACATGGGCAGGTGGCTCACCTGAATTGATGACTAATGTCTTACGTGATGAATGGGGATTCCAGGGACTTGCTATAAGTGACTTCAACCTCTATGAATACATGTATGGAAATCAAGGGATAGCTGCTGGGACAGATATTTATATTACCTTCTCAACTTCCAAATCCTTAGATAAAGTCAATAGTCCTACTGTCGCTAATCAATTACGACGCGTAGCTCATAACCTAATGTACACAGTGGCGAATAGTAATGCTATGAATGGAATTGTTCCTGGTTCTACTGTTTCTTTCACTATGGCCCCTTGGGTTAAAGGGTTGATTATTGGAGATATTATTATTGCTTTACTTCTTTGTTTAAGAACCTTCTTTGTTTTCAAAAAAATAAAAACAAAAGAAGACTAATATAATCTAATTCACTCCCGGGAGTATCTTTATTTCTCCTGGGAGTTTCTTTATTTCATAGGAATGATAAAGACATGATGAATGACTAATCAGAATACTTTGAATCAATCAGTTAATCCCTTTTTACCTAGTTATGAATACATACCTGATGGAGAGCCTTATGTCTTTGGTGATAGGGTGTATCTTTATGGTTCTCATGATCGTTTTGGTGGATCCATATTTTGTCTTAATGACTACGTTTGTTATTCTGCGCCAGTGGACGATCTGGGTAATTGGACTAATGAAGGTGTGATTTATCGTAAGAATCAGGATCCCAGAAATCGTCATGGCCTGAATTTACTATTTGCTCCAGATGTCGTATATGGTAAGGATAAACGGTATTATCTATATTATACTCTTGGTTTTTCTGGAATCATGGGCGTCGCAGTTAGTGATATCCCTCAAGGCCCCTTTCATTTTCATGGTCATGTGAGCCATAAAGACGGCACTTTATGGGGAAGAAGAAAAAATGATTATCTTCCTTTTGATCCGGCTGTATTTATTGATAAGGGACAAGTGTATTTGTACTCTGGTTTTGCTAAATACATTCCTTCCTTTCTTACTGGTTTTGTTCCCTTAAAATGTAAGGGTGGTACTGTTCTTACTTTGGAAAATGACATGCTAACAATTAAAGAAGAACCTCAACTTATATTCCCAAGTGACGGAGTGGATTCTTTTCAAGGTCATGAGTTTTTTGAAGCAAGCTCTATCCGGAAAATCAATAATAAATATTACTTTGTCTATTCATCTGTACATAATCATGAATTATGCTGGGCTTATAGTGATTACCCAAATAAGGACTACCTATTTGGTGGTGTTTTGGTTAGTTTGGGAGACATCAATCTTAATGATATAGATAGAGAAAAGAAGGGCCTCAATTATCTGGGCAACACCCATGGGGGACTCCTTAATATAAAGGACAAATGGTATATTTTTTATCATCGTCATACGAATAGACACTCCTATTCAAGGCAGGCTTGTGCAGAGGAAATCATCTTTAAAGATGGTCATTTTCTACAAGCTCCTCTTTCTAGTTGTGGTCTGAACGGCAAACCCCTATCTGGTCAAGGATACTATGAAAGCCGTATCGCCTGTCATCTTCGCTCTTCAAAAGGTGTGGCACGATATGATAAACCACTTCGAAAGATCTTCCTTTACGATCATCCTTATATCACCCAGTCGGGAAAGGATAGAGAGGATACGCCTGATCAGTTTATAGCGAATATAAGAGACGGAAGTTCGGTGGGATTCAAGTTCTTCACTTTTCAAGGACTTCATAGTGTATCAGTAAAGATCAGAGGGAAAGCAAGTGGAAATCTAATCTTGTCTACCTCTCTTGCGAAGGGAAAACCCATTACGATCATCCCTGTGAATATACAGAATCAAAAGAGATGGGTGACCATAATGGTGTCCAGTCAGAATCTGGAAGGAGTCTATCCTCTTTATTTCTTTTATGAAGGTACAGGGGCGATAGACTTCAAGAGCTTCATACTTTACGATTGATATAAGCAGAATAATCTTTAGATTTTGGTCTATAATCTGTATCAAATAATTCTGAGGCAATTAAAAAGTCTGCAGAGGCTCTATTTGTAGCCAAGGGAATATTGTACAGAACGGATATTCTTTCTAAGGCCTTTACATCCACATCATGAGGTTGTGGCTCCATTGGATCCCATAAAAAGATCATGATATCAATTTGCTCTGTAGCTATCATCGAACCAAGTTGCTGATCTCCTCCCAGGGGGCCGCTTTTGAGTTTGATTATTTCTGGAAGGACATCAACTGTTGCCTCTGTTTTCTTGAGAAAAGCTTCTGTCACTAGACGTCCTGTTGTTCCTGTACAGACAAGTTTATGACTTTTAAGTTTTTGCCAGTTATAATAAACCCATTCTACCAAGTCTTCCTTACGATTATCGTGGGCTACAAGAGCGATAGTTTTTCGTTTTTTCATAGATGCCTTATCCTTTTCTAACATAGTATTAAGATGAGTATAAAGAAGCTTGGTAAAAAAGCCTATAAGCTACTTGTTACCTATAATCAACAATTAGTTGATTCAATCTATTTTGAAGTAGCTTATGGTATTACGTAATTCCTGGGATTGGGAGGATAACTCTTCTGTTGCTGCAGCTGTTTCTTCAACCATGGCAGCATTTCTTTGGGTATGATCATTGAGGTTTTCTACAGTTTTTTCTATCTTGATAACACTGTTAATCTGTTTTTGTGAGGTAATAGTAATATCACTTACCAGAGAAGTTACTTTACTGACAGATCGGTTAATGTCATCAAGGACTTTACGTGCTGTTTGTGTTATCTTAACTCCTTCATTAACTCTATTGCTACTATTTTTGATGATATCAGATATTTCATCTGCCGCTTTATTTGATCTTTTTGCCAGTTTTCTTACCTCAACAGCTACAACAGCAAAGCCTTTTCCCTGTTCGCCTGCTCTTGCTGCTTCAATACTTGCATTTAAAGCCAGCAAGTTAGTTTGAAATGCTATGTTATTGATCACTTCAATTATACTGGTAATTTGATTGCTCGTTTGAGATATAGATTGCATTGAAGAGTCTATGTCATGGACTGCTGCCGATCCTTTTACTGATTTGTCCAAGGCTTCCTGTGCTAAAGCCTTTGCGGCATCAGTGTGCTCTGCATTATTCTTAATCGATTGGTTCAGTTCTCCAATTTCAATAGTCGTCTTTTCCAATAAATCTGTTTGTTCCTCAGATCTATCCGCCAGGTCTTGATTACCACTGGCTAATTCCATGCTTGCCGTTGTCATTTCATTACTTCCAGAATGAACGATCTTAATAATCTCTCCTATTTTTTTATTCATGTTGTTCAACGATTGGGCAAGTTGTCCTACTTCATCACTACGATTCAAAATCGAAGAAGGTAACTCCTTATTTAGTTGTCCATTCTCATAAGCTTTAAGAATACCTACTAAATGTATAAGTGGTCTTGTTATAGATCTGGTCATGAAAAGGGAAATGATAAAAGTGACTACAGATAGGCTAACCCCTATGATGATAATGAATAATAAACGTTGGGTTTTCCCTTCTGATGTCGCTTGCATCATGACTACCGCTGTATTCATTTCTGATAAAAGAGGGATATTGTTAGCTATAATATAATTATAAGCTGTTTCATTTTTATTGGTAATATAGGAATTACACATATCCTTAAAGATAAACCAATGGTCCTGAACGATTTTAAGTTGATCAAAAGTAGTTTTTGTTTCCATTTGAGGTAGATATACATAATCTTTTAAGGCCGTATCTAGAGGGGCCTTTCCTCCGTCTTTGAGTGCATTCAATGTTTCTTCAAATATGGTCATTGTTAATTGTATCTTATCTGGATCTGTTTCTCTTTTTGAGTATAGGAGTATTTCCTTCGTCATACGTTGTGATAACATCCGTTGACGCCCCGCTAAATTGATACGTAACCCATCAAACTTTTGTGAGTTGGATACTAAAAAGACAAGAAGGGATACTATAAATAAAAAGAGCAGAATTGCTCCGTGTGATAAGACAAATTTTGTATTGATTCGTTTCGTTCGTAACATAACTATAACTCCCCATAACAAGTATTAGTTATGGGAAGTTATAATGCTAGATAAGGTAATAAAAACTTAACTATCCTTTTACACTTCCTGCAGTAAGTCCAGCTACGATAAATTTCTGTGCCGCAAAGTAGAAAATAGCCATTGGGATAATTGACAAGCTAATGAAGGCCATAATCTGGTTCCAACCTGTTGAGAACTGGCCTTGGAATTGCATAATCCCCATTGGGATCGTAAATTGTCTGGCTTCATTCAATACTAGTAAAGGAAGTAAAAATTGATTCCAACTTTGAATAAAGGTAATGATAGCGACTGTTGCAATAACAGATGTTGAAATAGGAATAACTATTTTGAAGAGAAAAGTAAAAATAGTCCCCCCATCAATTTTACAAGCTTCATGTAGTTCATTAGGAATATCCCTAAAGAATCCTGAAAAAATAAAAATACTTAAAGGAAAGGCAAATGCCCCTTCTGCTAAGATAACACCTAATCTACTGCCTAATAATCCCAAATTTCTCATTTGAAGATACAAAGGAAGGACTGCTACTGTTAGAGGAAATAGCATACCCATAAGAAAGAAATTATAGATGAATAAACGACCTTTAAAGCGTAATTTGGTCAGAGCTATTCCAGCTGTCATGGATAATACAATGACAATGACATTTTCAATAAAGGCAATAAATACGGAGTTATATAAAAAATTCCAAAACTGTGCCGATTTACCTAGAATCATTCGATAGGCATCTAAGGTAAAAGGAGAAGGTAAACCGAAGGGGTCTGCCAATATTTGTCCATTTGTCTTAAAACCGGCGATTATCACGGCATAGATGGGAAAGACCATCATCAAAGACACCACAGTCCCTAATATTAGTTTGTAGTAGGAATTTCTTTTCCTTTGGGATGGGTTTAAATCATTAGTCATTTTGACCTCCTACTACGTATTTTTGATAGAGCAGATTGAAGACTAGGCAAATAAGAAATATTACGATGGCTACAGCACTACCATATCCAAATGCAAATCTCTTAAAGCCGAAGTTATATAAGTATGTAACGAGTGTTTCCGTTGAATGAGCTGGACCACCTTGACCCATAGCCCATACCACATCGAATATATTAAAAGCTCCCACAACTGATAGAAAAGCCGAAATGATAATGGTTCCTTTCATACAAGGAATAATAACATTCCCGATAATTTGAGCTTTACTAGCCCCATCAATGAGAGCAGCTTCTTCCAATTCAATAGGAACGTTTTGTAATCCTGCTACATAGAGGATCATGTGGAATCCCACATATTTCCAAAAGATAACCAGGAAAATAGCCATAAAAGCTGTATCCAAATTACCCAGTAGACCGATCTTTGTTCCTTCTCCAAAGATTAGACTCGCAATGATAGTAGGAATCCCAAACTCTGGATCATAGATAAATTTCCAAATAACCCCAATGGCTATCTCTGCCAGGATATAAGGAAAGAAGAATATTCCCCTGTGAATAATAGCCGTAGGATAAGATTCTCTTCCAATTAGTAACGCTAATGTGAAGGCTATTGGCAGTTGAACGACTAAAGAAAAACCAACAATTAACACATTGTTCCATAAGGCCTTAATAAAGATGGGATCCTTAAACATGCGGATGAAATTCTGAATTCCCCTAAAGTCTGATAAAGGACCTAAACCCTTCCATTTGAATAATGAGTAGTAACTAGCTTGAATCACAGGAAAGACCACTAAGCTTGTGAATAATACTAAGGCTGGCCCTACCAATATGATAACTACTCCATACTTTTTGATAGTATCCCAAGTCGAATCTTGTAGTGTCATGAATTGTTCCCTTTTGTTAGAAAAGAGCGGAATAGAATTCCGCTCTTATAATATTACTTTTCCGATTGCCATGTAGCATCAATAAGTGCTGCAGCTTCTGCAGGTGTATATAAACCTGCTAGTATACCAGTTGCGGCATCCTTGACTGCTTCACCCACAGCTGGGGGAAGATATTGATCATAGTACAGCTGATAATAATCAGCACCTTGTACAGCTTGAACTATCTTCTGAGCATTAGGTTGTCCTTCAAGGGCAGCTTCTGCACCTTTAACAACCGGAATAACTCCTTCCACTTCGTATGCTGCCATGTTGTTTTCTTTAGTTAAAAAGAACTTGAGGAAATCTTTGGCTTCTTCTGGTGCATCAGCACTAAGAACATAACCGCCGCCACCTCCCATAACATCAGTGTTCTTACCTTTACCTCCTGGTATAGATGGGAAGTTAAACCAGCCTAAGTCATCTCCTAAGCCTTTTCCAGTTTCAGAGTTAGCTTCTTGAACACCGGGAGCCCATTGTCCCATAAGTTCCATTGCTGCTTTACCATTACCCATAAGAGCTGATTCGTTATCATAAGTGGATCCTAAATAACCTTCCTGAAAAGGATCTAGGGCTGCTAATTCGAGAAGTTTTTCTCCTGCCTGAACAAAGGATTTGTCATTAAAGGAACCTTGACCGCTTACCACTCTATCAAAGGCTTCTTGACCTCCCATTCTCATAGCAAGGTATACCCACCAGTAATGAGTTGGCCATCTGTCTCCACCACCTAAAGCAACAGGTACATATCCAGCCGCTTTTGCTTTTTTGACAATGTTTAATAATTCAGGCCAGGTTTTGGGAACGTCAACGCCTAATTCTTTAAAAATTTTCTTGTTGTACCACATTCCTACAGCACCCATATCATAGGGAGCGCCATAATAATGACCTTGATAGCTATATACTGATAAAGCTCCAGCACCAATGTAAGGGGCTAGCTCTTTCTTTACATAGGGTGTTATGTCTTTTAAAGCACCAGCTTTTGCATACTCATTCATTACCCCTCCACCCCAAGAAGCAAATAGGTCAGGAGCATTTCCCGCAGGGATAGCTACCTGGATCTTTTGCTTGAAAGATTCCACATCCATCATAGTTAGTTCTATGTTGACATTGGGATGAGACGCTTCATAAGTGCTAATAAGTTCTTTTCTCCATTTTTCCCTAACATCATCAGCTCCTCCGCCGCCAGAGAGAGCCCACCATGTTATGGTTGTTTTTCCACTGTTTTTATCCTGTTGCCCTTCAGCCATTAAAGGACTGGTAAGGACAGTAAAACTTAGGATAAGTGTGAATAATAGTAATCTTTTCACCATAAGCCTCCTAATATTGATGACTTATTGTTCAACCCTTTTGCGGATTTGATAATTGGCAAAAGTTCTGGTTTATCTATAGGTTATTTCACTGATAAGGGAATAGTTTGATTTCTTCTTGTGTTGTAGCCATAACCACTATACAATTTGCTCATGAAAAGGGTGGGGGTATTTTCAGCTAGTCCTGACGAACATTACCAATATACTGTCAGCAAAGGGATTGAAGGTGCTTTTAAGAAGTCCAGTATATCTTTAATATATTTTTTAGGCGAACGAATTGATTCTCCTCAGGTTCTCGATCAACAATCAAACTTTCTGTATGACTTAGCCAGAGAAGCTGAACTTGATGGTATTATAGGTATAACAGGATCTTTAAGTACTTTTGCAAGTATCGAGTACATAAGAGATTTCTATTCGTCCTTTCCCCAGAATATACCCACCATAAGTATAGGGGGGGCGGTCCCTGGTATCCCATCTCTTGTCTCTGATAATGCCCGAAGTATTGAGCAGATTGTGACGCATCTGATAGAGGACCATGGGCGGAGAAACATTGCTTTTTTATCTGGTCCTGATAAACATCAAGAGGCTCAAGATCGACTTTCTGGGTATAAACAGGCTCTCATTAAGCATCAGTTACCATATAATGAGGCATTAGTTGTTAAAAATGGGAATTTCCTTTCCTCCTCTGGGGCTGAGGCAATGGTTAAAATACTAGAGAAAAAAGTATCCTTTGATGGGGTGATCGGGGCTAACGATGATATGGCTTTGGGAGCATTGAATGTTCTTTTAGAAAAAGGTTATCGAGTTCCAGAAGATATATCTCTATGTGGATACGATAACAGTGAAGAATCCCGATTAAATGAACCTAAGCTTACGACGGTAGCCCAACCTTGTTATCTTATGGGACATGAAGCAGCTCAGGCCATGATTAACTGGATTGATGAAGGCCAAATGCCCGATAATCTTATCCTTTTAGAATCTGAATTATTTCTTAGAAGATCCTGTGGTTGTCTAAATCATTCCAGTGAGGATAGTTTTACCAGACAAATCCTTGATTACTGGCATGACAGAGTAGATCTTTCTCTAACCAGTCGTAATCTGATAAAAATAACACTGGAGATGACCTCTTCATCCTTATCTCTCGTTGAAGTAAAGGACCTCTTTAGCCAATTAGAACACTTATTAATTGATTATTGGAAGCTCAGTGATATTCCCTTTGATCTATATAGTCTAAATGACTTACTTGATGATCTGTTAAAAAGGTATCACTCTGGTAATTACCAGGTATTAAGTGATTATTTAAAGTGCTGGATGAGGCAGGTAAATCAAGCTCATCATAAGAATCTCATAAAAAGGCTGGAAGTTAATCAAACCAATATTAGCAATCTTCTCTCAACTACTAGTGAACTCTTAACTTCTTTTGATTTTCCCTGTCTTTATGCTATTTTGGATGATCAGTTATCCAAGTTAATGATTGATGAATTGTATATCGTTAAGGCTATATCCCAAACGCAATCTCAGTTAATATATGTACATGAGACAAATAATACCTTAGGGGCTTCCTATATAAACCAATTATTTGACTCTACAAAGCTACTTCCCCCTGAAATGATAAATCGATCCATGACCCATCCTTTAGTGGTTATGTCCTTATTTCATGGAACAAGTCACTTCGGATATGTTGTCTATCTGAAGAAAGAACATATCCCTGTATCGAATTTGTTAGCTGTGACTCAACAGCTTCGCAGTGCTATTAATAGCATTCAGTTTATCCAGCATAAAGAGGATTTTCGTATGGTTCTTGAAAAAAAAGTCCAGGAGAGAACCAAAGAACTGAAATACCTCAACGATCAATTAAGACAGGAAATCAACAGAAATAAGGATCTCCAGGCCCTGACTCTCCAAATTACAGACAGGGAGCGACGTTTATTCGGTCAGGAGCTTCATGACGATATCTGCCAGCGTATGGGGGGGGTGTCCATGTTGACACAAGTCTTGGGAAGAACCTTAGCCAAACAGGACAACAAATTAGCAGATGATGCCTTGAGAATATCCCAGTTGATGGATGAGACCCTGGATATTACCCGTAAAGTATCACATAGTTTATTTCCCACAGTTTTATCTGAGAGTGGTCTCCAATATGGTATTGAGGAGCTATGTCAGAAAGTCAGTATTCAATATGGGATTCCTGTAGTAACAAAGTTTTATCAGGAAGATATCTCACCTCGTCTCAACGAGTCTGATTGCCTTAATCTCTATCGAATCACTCAAGAGGCGCTACAAAATGCCATTAAACATAGCCATTCCCAATCTATTCTGGTAGAGATTAGTGAAACGGAATTCCATATTAAGTTATCCATTAGTGATGATGGTTGTGGTTTTGAGACAAAAAGTATCAAGAATATTCAAGGGATAGGATTTCATTCTATGCGTCATAGAGCTGAAGCTTTGGGGGCTTATCTTCATATCCACAGTCAAGAAGGTGAAGGCACCATAATTACCTGTATTAAACCTAAAGGAGAGCCGTATGAGCACTTATTCCAATCTAATTAAACAGATCCTTATCGTTGAAGATCATCCTATTTTCAGAGCTGGTCTTGTACAACTAATTAAAAGTGTCGAGAACTGGCGAATATTAGGAGAAGTAGCCTCTTCCTGGGAAGCCTTGGCCGTTGTACGTCGTGAGATTCCGGATATCATACTAGTTGATATAAGCTTACAAGATTCTAATGGTCTTGATCTTATCAAAGACTTGTTAAGGGAGTTTCCCCATTTGAAGATCCTGGTTCTGTCGATGCATGATGAAAGCTTTTATGCTGAAAGAGCCCTTCATGCTGGTGCTAAGGGGTATGTTATGAAGCAAGCTGCCCCCACTAAGATATTTGATGCTATTGAATCAATTCTTCTAGGCAAGATATATGTGAGTGATGATGTGAAGGAACGTTTATTGGAACGGATGATTTCTAGTTCAACCAGGGACAGTCCTTCCGATGTTAGTGATTTGAGTGACAGAGAGTTTCATGTCTTTGAGTTAATAGGATTTGGCTACAGTTCCCGGGAGATAGCCGAAAAGCTGAATCTATCAGTAAAAACCATTGAAACCCATAAAGATCATTTGAAAAATAAGCTTAACTTACGCTCCTCTAGTGAATTAAGACAATTTGCCATACAATGGAAACTATCTAATAAGGTCTAGCATAGGGGAAAATACCTAGTGACTAATAGTTGAACTACCCTAGGATCAGAACAGGCAAAACACCAGAGTCAAAGAGGTTCTTTAACCGCTATATACCTTAGCCAATCCTTTTTACACTAGCTTTATTCTATTTGAATCAGGAGAGGCTTAATGCAAGATAAACCCCTTATTACTCATATGTACACAGCAGATCCTTCTGCCAAGGTTTTTCAGGGTAGGGTCTATTTATATCCATCCCATGATAGAGATATCGATAAAGATCAAGATGACCTGGGTACTCAATATGAAATGGAAGATTACCATGTTTTTAGTATGGACTCCATTCCAGGAGAAGTTGTCGATCATGGCTTGGCTCTTCATGTTGATCAAGTTCCCTGGGCTACAAAACAAATGTGGGCACCAGATGCTATGGAGAAGGATGGCAAATATTATTTGTATTTTCCAGCCAAAGATAAGGAAGATATATTTAGAGTAGGTGTTGCTGTTTCAGACCAACCTGGAGGACCTTTTAAGGCAGAACCAGAGCCTATTAAAGAAATGTATTCTATTGATCCTGCTGTATTTAAAGATGATGATAAATCTGTATATCTCTATTCTGGAGGATTATGGGGGGGACAACTAGAAAACTGGAGGAGTGGCTCTTTTAATCCAGACGACAAAGAACCAGGCCCTGAAGAAAAAGCACTATGTCCTATCGGTGCTAAATTAAAAGACAATATGCTGGAAGTCGCTCATTCACCTGTTCCTATTCAAATTCTTGATGAAGAGGGTAATCCTCTCAAAGCAGGTGATGAGGATCGACGTTATTTTGAAGATCCCTGGGTTCATAAATATAAAGATTTGTATTATCTCTCCTATAGCACAGGGACAACTCATTATTTGGTTTACGCTACCAGTACTAATCCTTTAGGTCCTTTTACTTACAGAGGACGAATACTGAATCCTGTGTTAGGCTGGACAACTCACCATTCCATAGTGGAATTCCAGAATAGATGGTACCTCTTCTATCATGATTGTGAGCTATCTGGAGGAATAAACCACAAACGTAATGTTAAGGTAAGAGAGTTTTTCTATAACAGTGATGGCAGTATATCTTTGATGGATCCCTAATCTGTCTGGAGGGGGAAACTCATTTTAAAGGTTAATCCTTTATCATTATACATTTGATGTTCCCCTTCTAGCTGCTTTGTTAAACCACTGATGACGGTCATACCATAAGAGTCTGATTCTTCCGGGTTAAAGTCTTCAGGTAATCCGATTCCATCATCTTTATACAGGATATGCACATTATCATCCTGTTGGGTAATATTGATATGAATATGACCTTTTTGACCATCGGGAAAACCATGTTTAACAGAGTTGGTGAAGAGTTCGACGAATATTAATCCCAGCAATAAAGCTTTGGCTGAGGAAATGTTAATATCTTCTGTATGATTCGTTAATTGAACCCTATCCTCTGTCATATGTTTAGTCAGATTATCCATATATAAGTAAAGGCTCATGGATGTAATATCATCGCTTATATAGACGATATGGTAGAGTTCTGCCATCGCATCAATTCGTTTTTCAATTTCTGCTAATGGGGAATTGGCTTCTGCAGAATTCTTATCCGTCATCATAATACTTACCATACTGGATAATAAGGTAAAGCTGTTAATGACTCTATGCTTCAATTCTCTTAGAAGTTTTTTATTCATGTCCAGGGCCTCTGCCAATTGCCTTTTCTGCTGAATATGCTCAGTGACATCTCTTAAGGAATACATGGTGGCATCTGCTCCATCCCAAACGATATTATCTTCTTTTAGCTCATAAATATGATTATCACCATAATGATTTAGTACTTCCAATTGATTGTCCACAGTCTTGTTCTTGATCTCTTCTATCAAAGTATCAAAATTAATATCTGCCTGGAGGGATATATTGGTAGCGGCAGGATTCATATAGGCAATTCTTTTATCATGTCCTACGACTAGTTGACCATCCAGGCTTTGATCCATTAGATGTTTGATTTGATTGTTGAGTCGACTGTTGAGATAGGTTTCCTTGGCATTTAAAGCAAAGGTTATAGACTGAAGCAATAGTTCAACATTAATCTTGTCTTTAACAAGATAGAACTGGGCTCCTTCGTCCATAGCTGTCATGGAAAGGGATAAGTTATCCATACCTGTGGTCACAATTATGGGGATATCATCAGATATTTCCCGAATCTTTTTAATGGATGTCAGATTTTGCGAATCAGGGAGTAGTAAATCAAGAAAGACCAATTGAATAGGTGCTGATTGAAGGATTTGAAGCCCTGAGCTCAAAGAGTCTGCAGATTGTACCTTAAAGGAGTAATTGGGAATCTCTGAAAGGGTTTCTTCTAAGAAGAATATATCTCCCTGATCGTCATCTATAAGGAGGATCTCTAAATTCTGTCTCTCATCTACAACAACCATTTTACTTTCCTTAAGGTTGTGGATACTTAACAATAGAAAACCAAAAATTTTCTATAGAGGATACCACTTGTCTTAGCTGTTCCAAACCTACTGGTTTGGTTATATAGCAACTGGCTCCAGATGTATAACTTTTTACTATATCAATATTAGAATCTGAAGTGGTTAGTATGACAACAGGAATATGTCTGAGCTTAGAATCAGATTTAATCTCTTCAAGTGTTTCTCTTCCGCTTTTACGAGGCATATTCAGATCTAGCAAAATTAGATCTGGGGTACTACTATCAATATACTGATCCACTTTTCTAACGAAGTTCATGACTTGTACACCATCGGACACAACAGAAAGATTAAGTTTGATTTTTGACTCTTCAAATAAATCAATCATAAGTTCCACATCTGCTTCATCATCATCGGCTAATAGGACATTAATTTGTCCAGTATCCATAGTTATAACTCCTTAACAGAAAGAGAACAAAACATGTATAATTTTGAGTATATGCATGTATTGGAGAAAATCAAATATTTTTGATATTTTGCAAAATAAATATTGAGATCCTATAATTGGCTTATGAAAAAGTATAAATTCATATCAAAGTTAATGACTTTTACTTTACTATTTATGCTTGTCTTAGGATGTCAAAAGAAACCAAATGAGATGGATATCCTGGAAATATCCCTATACAAAGGTGAGGTATCAGCTCCTATCTATGTCGCTGATCAACTAGGATATATGAATGAGGAAGGTTTGAAGCTTCGATTCATTGAGTTTGATTCTGGTAAATTAGCCTTTGAAGACTTAAAAGCGGGAAATACCAAAATTACTACAGCCTCAGACTCAGTTATTCTCTCGAATCCTAATTATGCTGATAATGTTCGAATCCTTGCTGTTCTAAGTACGGCTGAGATTATTGAATTCTTTATACCCTATGATCCAGACATCAATACTATAAATGACCTATTAGGTCATCGCATTGGTACGACCAGAGGCAGTGCTTCAGAGTATATCTTAGAAAGTCATCTTCTTCTCAATGGGATAACCATGGATCAAGTAGAGCTAATCGATATGAATCCCCCAGAGATGGAAGCTAACCTTCTAGCGGATAATGTGGACGCTGTCTATTCCTGGAATCCCAATATTTACAATCTTGCCCAGGACTGGAAGGGCGATTATACGATACTGGAAGGGCAAAGGGGTAACCCCTTTTACTTTCTATTGATTGCTGATAAAGGATGGTTGGATACCCATCATAAGCAAACAATATCATTACTAAGTGCTATTAAAAAGGGCGTTGAGTATTTAAGAAATAATGAAAAATCCAGTAAATCAATTCTGATGGAACGTTTCCATTTAGATGAAGCTTATATGGATTATAGCTGGACCAGACATTTTTATACTCTTTCCTTACCTCAATCGCTTGTTTTTGCTATGGAGAATCAACTCCGCTGGATTAATAGACATGACAAAAAGGTTGATCTTGATTTTAAAAGCATTATAGATGATTCCTGGTTAAATGAAGTTAATCCTCAGGGGGTTACAATAATAAGGGAATAGTATATGACACTCAAAAAAAAGTTTCTCCTTCTTGGTATTTGTGAATTCCTCCTCCTCATTACAGCGGCCTTTTATATGGCATTTGCTTTTCATTCTGTAGAAAAATGGCGTATATACAAAAAGGAAGCCCTTGAAATCGAAAAGAACATTCGAAATTTGACCATACTGGCTTTTGAATACTCGGCTACCAAAACCAAAAGTTCTATCAATCGATGGTTTCTTCTTTATGATGAGTTTGATCAGAGTGAGTTATTACTTCTTAAAGATCCAAATCCGGAATATGCCCTTCGTAAGTTCAAAGATCAAATGCCGATTTTAAAAAATTTGTTTGAACAAATCATTACTTATCGGATCACTCCCACTAAGGATTCTCAGGATTATTTAACCCATCTGACAGTTATGTTTTTGAATTTATCTCAGGATATGTCTAATAATGCCCAATCCTATGTTTACCTCATGATAGATAGGGTTGATATTCTTCAGAGCCGCATTGTGATCACAGTAATATTTATAACTATTGCTTTGCTCTGTTTATCTATAGGTACTTATTATTATATTAACAAAAGTATTTTTAAGCCGCTCTTTGAATTAGTTGCTTTATCCCGGGAGGTGGGAAAGGGGCATCTGGAACATAGAAGCTCAATTAAGCGAGAGGATGAATTAGGTGTCCTTGTTAATAGCTTCAATCAGATGCTTGATGACATTAACCAGCAAATAGAAAAGGAGGAAGAGATTCAAAAGCAACTTTTAAATACAATGGATGGACTCCAGAAGTCCAATAGTGATCTAGAGCAATTTGCCTATGTCGCCTCCCACGATTTACAGGAACCTCTTCGTAAAATCCTAAACTTTACAGAACTCTTCAGTAAGAAATTTGTGGACATAGAAGATGAAAAGGCTAAGCGATATATTTATTATATTACCGATGGGGCTATGAGGATGCAGAACCTTATCCGGGATCTTTTAAGTTATTCCCGGATAATGAATAATCAGATAGAACTAGAGATTGTAGATATGAATGAGGTTCTTACGGCGGCCCTCACACAACTGGATGTAAAAATCAAGGAAAGCAAAACCAGGATCGTTAAAAAGGACCTCCCTATGGTTCTGGGCATGGCTTCCATGCTAACTCAGCTTTATCAAAACCTCATAGGCAATGCCATGAAGTTTCAAGCTCCTGATCGTAAACCTGTTATAGAAGTCGGTTATACAGAGGAGGCGGATCAATATACTTTTTATGTAAAAGACAATGGCATTGGAATCAGTAAGGAGTATCAGGAAAAAATATTCATAATCTTTCAACGCCTCCATGGTAAGTCAGAATATGACGGTAATGGCTTAGGATTAGCTATTTGTACGAAGATAGCCAATCGACATAAAGGACAACTTTGGGTAGAGTCAACAGTAGGGGAAGGTAGTACTTTTTATTTCAACATTCCCGTTCACCACTAAGGACGTTTTTTATGCTTAAACAACATTCTCAGCGTATTAAAACCTGTGTCATACCTATTGTCGCAGGAGTTATTTATGCTTTTGCTATCAAATACTTTATCATGCCTTCAGGGATCATTATGACAGGGACAGAAGGGATAGCCCTGGCTAGTTCCTATTTCTTTGAATCGGATCGCTTATTCATCCTATTGTACATTATCTTTCAATTCCTTCTATTGATATTCTCTTTTGTCAAAATAGGTAAGATCTTTAGTATCAAAACTATGTTAACCTTAGTGACGGTCTCCTTATTACTAATCTTTTTACCCTCTCTGGAAGTGGCTTCTCCAGAACCGGAAAATGAACGTCTTGTCCTCGTTCTCTTTGGAGCTATTGTCTCAGGTATAGGAAAAGCACTCTCCTTGATGAATAGAGGGTCCACTGGTGATGAAGATATTATTGGCGTGTATTTTTCAGAAAAACTTCGTAAACCTGTAGGTACAATCAGCATAGTGGCAGGAATAATTTCTATGTCCTATGGTTTGCTACTTAATTATCTCAAGTATCATGATGTAGGTGAGTTAGCTAATACCTTAATCTATACGGTTATCTTTGTATTTGTAGGAGCATCAACTGTTAATGAAATCTATAAACGGTATCGCTTCTCTAATGTCACGATCAATACTAATAGGCCTTTTGATGTGATCCGGATTCTCCAGCAGATTTTTCCGGATCGTACTTTTACTAAGTCTACGGTCATAGGAGGATTCTCCCAAAGACGTCGAACCATTATCAATGTGATTGTTACACAGGAAGAACTGCCACATATTATGAATGAAGTCTCCCAGCTGGAGGGCAATAATTTTATCTATCACCATGAAATAGATAATATTCAAGGGCGTTTTGTTTTTCAGCAAATCAAGTAGGCCATCATAACCCTACTTGATTTTAAAATACCGTACCATATCCTGGAGTTCCAAAGCCTGGGAGGATAGCTCTTCTGCCGTAGCGGCTAATTCTTCTGAAGAAGAAGAGTTTTGCTGGATGACCTCATCCAGCTGCTGGATCGCCATATTAATCTGTTCCACTCCAATTTTCTGTTCACCACTGGCGATACTGATTTGTTCCACTAATGTTTTTGTTGTCCTAATATCCGGGGTCAGTTTATTTAACAACTCTCCTGTCTTTTCAGCGATATCAAGGGATTCTATACTCAGAGAACCTATCTCTCCTGCCGCCTCTGCACTTTTTTCTGAGAGCTTTCTGACTTCTCCAGCCACGACGGCAAAACCTTTTCCAAACTCTCCTGCTCTAGCGGCTTCAATGGCTGCATTAAGAGCTAATAAGTTTGTCTGTCTTGCTATTTCTTCAATAATATTTATCTTTTGAGCAATGTTCTTCATAGAATTGACTGTCTGCATGATAGCTTGTTCCGTTTGTTGGGCATCGTTATAGACATCTATGGCTATTCTCTTTGTTTTTAAGGCATCCTCAGTATTATTCTGTATACTGGCCGTGATTTCTTCAATGGAGGCTGATACCTCTTCTGCTCCCGTTGCCTGAGAGATGCTTCCCTGAGAAACGTATTGAGCACTCTCACTGATTTGGGCGCTTCCTTTGCTTACATAATCAACAGAGGATACGATGTTTTCAACGATATCTTTTAGTTTATCCCCCATGGTTTTCATTGCTTTCACTAATTCGCTAACCTCATCCTTTCCTGAACGTAATCTGATTTGCTGAGTAAGATCTCCTTCTGATAACAAAGTTGCCATCTTAGCTACCTGGGTAATGGGTTTTGAAATAGTCGCGCTAATAAAAAATATAGCGGTAATGATAATGACCAGTGCAACCACCACAATAAAAATGACAAGCCACTGCATCCTTTGAAAGGGAGCGAACACTTCCTTTTCCGGTATGGCTAATGTGAGAAGCCATTGTTCCTCTAGATAATTAATGTTTAAAGGCACAGATATATGCCAATAACCATCATTTTCCAGTAATCGAAAATCTTCTATATTGGTAGAATCAAAAAAAGGAAAGACATCATGAATGTTCTGGCCCAACTGATTAGGTTGATAGCCAACTATGGTTCCTTTTCTCGTTGTGAGATAGGCAAAACTATCCTTATAAGGATTGATCTTATCTATTTCTTCCTGATAATAATTCAAATCCATAGAGTAACCCAAAACACCGACACTCTTCCCTTCATAGGTTATTGCCAGGCATAGGGATGTCTCAAAAACGTCTCCGATAGCTCCTCCATAGTCCCAATGATAAGGTTCCGTTATGGTTAACTCCTGGGTATTGAAAGGGATAGTCCACCAACTATCATACATGAAAGGATCATAATCAATACTATTGGTAATTAATTCCTCCCCCTCCCATCGCCTTACTCCAGAGTCGAACCAATTTGAATAGATATCTTCATCCGTTCCTCTTAAATCATGATCATTGATATATCCCGGCATAACAATACACCATTGGTTAAAAGCTAATAGGCTATCACTATCGTCAAAAAAACGAATCAAGGTCTTATGTAAATGGGCTCCTGTTTTATCTTGAGGGGTCTCTATATTAGCTTGAAACACATAACTTAAGGAAAACAGTTTTGTGATAATAGGGTTTAGTTTATTACTAAAGTCTGAAGAGTGTGCTTTAGCTAACTGTTCTATTCGTTGTATCGTTTGTTCCTGGTACAAAGCTTTTGACTGAGTTAGCAAAATAACTGAGATGAAAACCATACTGATTCCAAGGAGTAGGGACGTAATCAGTATTAGCTTAGTACGTATCTTCATGTTTTTTAGCATTGAAACCCTCATAAATATTAGTATTGATACTTATGAGTCTAATGCTCAGATTCTCTAATTGCCATAGTTGAAACTATTATTGTCTAATGGGCCATACAGTAGTATGTTATCACCCTAATACGTACATTTTTAATAAATAAGGAAATAGATATGTCTGAACAGAATCCTCTCTTGAATGAAAGTTCCTTAGCTTATGGAGCTCCTGATTTTGGACTCATCAAAACGGAACATTTTAAACCAGCCCTGGAGCTAGGTATTCAAGAGCAACTCAAAGATATAGAGGCTATTGCACAGAACTCTGAAGAAGCAACTTTTGAGAACACCTTTGTTGCCTTAGAGAAGAGTGGTCAATTACTTAACCGGGTGCAAGGACCTTTTTATCTCCTGGCTGGTGCCCATACCAATACGGAAATACAGAACTTAGAAGAAGAAATGGCTCCCAAGTTAGCCAATCTCTCTGACACTTTATTCCTCAATGACCAGATCTTTGGTCGAGTGAAACAAATCTATGAACAACGGAATACCCTTTCCTTAGACGAGGAATCTATTCGTTTAGTAGAATATTATTATCAAAAATTTGTTCTAGCAGGGGCTGAGTTAAGTCCTGAACAAAAAGAACGAATGAAAACTTTGAACGAAGAAGAAGCTCTGCTCTGTGCCCAATTCGAGAATAAACTGCTTATTGCTAATCAAAAGGGGGGACTGGAGGTAAGTGATTCTGCAGACCTGGCCGGACTATCAGAACAGGATATTGAAGCTTATAAAAAAGAAGACGCCGGGAAAACCAGTTATTACATCCCCCTTCTTAATACCACTCAACAACCAGATATGGCTTCTCTATCCAAGAGAGAAACTCGTAAAAAACTATATGAGAAGTCAATCACTCGTACGGAAAAAGGGGATGAATATGATACCCAGAAGATCCTCATCCGTATAGCAGAGATCCGGGCAGAACAAGCCCAGCTCATGGGCTATAAGACCTTTGCTGAATGGCAATTACAGGACCAAATGGCTAAGACACCAGAAGCGGCCAGAGGTTTATTAGCCAAGTTAACCACACCGGCCATTCCCAAAGCCAAACAGGAAGCAGAAGACCTCCAAAAGACGGTAGCGGCCCAGGGGGATAGTCTTACTCTGGAAGGATGGGACTGGAATTATTATGCTGAGTTCTTAAGGAAAGAAAAGTACGGTTTAGAAGAAAAGGACATCCGACCTTACTTTGAAGCAAACAAAGTATTAGAGGATGGGGTCTTCTATGCGGCAAAGGAACTATATGGCATTAGCTGTAAAGAACGCTTTGACATTCCTGTCTATCATAAAGACGTACGGGTCTTTGAATTATTCAATGAAGATGATAGTGCTATTGGTTTATTCTATGTTGACTTGTTCAAAAGGGATGAAAAAGGGGGCGGCGCCTGGATGGGGAATGTTATAGAGCAATCCCATCTACTAGGGCATAAACCAGTTATCTACAATATATGTAATTTCCCCCAACCCAAAGGAACAGACCCAAGTCTTCTCTCCTTTGATAATGTAGAGACCATGTTCCATGAGTTTGGTCATGCTTTACACGGCTTCTTTGCAGATCAGCATTACCCCAGTTTGTCAGGAACAAATGTTCCCAGAGACTTTGTAGAATTACCTTCCCAGATCAATGAGCACTGGGCCCTTCATCCTCAAGTCTTTGCTAACTATGCCAAACACTATAAAACAGGGGAGCTAATGCCCCAGGCTTTAGTGGATAAGGTTAAGAAATCATCCAAATTCAACCAGGGTTACGCATTAAGTGAATTTCTACAAGCCGCCTTATTAGATCAGGAATGGCATAGCTTAAGTGTGGGAACAACAGTCAAGGATGTAAAAGAATTTGAAAACAATGCTCTAAAAGAGTTCGTTTCTGAGCTTCCTCAAATCCTTCCCCGGTACAGGTCCAGTTATTTCCTCCATATATGGGGACACGGTTATTCTGCCGGTTATTATGCCTATTTATGGGCGGAAATGTTAGATACAGACGCCTTCCAATGGTTTGAAGAGAATGGCGGCCTCTCAAGAGAGAATGGACAGCGGTTTAGAGAACTTATACTATCCCGTGGAAATAGTGGTGATCTTAATCAATTCTTCCGTGATTTCCGAGGAGCAGATCCTGATATCACTCCTTTGTTAAGACATAGAGGCTTAATAGATTAATTCTTTTCTAAGCAACTAATCATTTACTGATCTTAGGTCTATTCCTAAGATCAGTATTTTTTTAAAGGCAAATCTTAAGGATGTCCCTCAAATCTTTTACTTCATAATGGGGCTTAATATCAGATTCGTTAGGGACTCCTTCAGGATTATACCAACAGGTATCCATTCCTGCCCTTAAGCCACCTAATATATCCGCACTAAGCTTATCTCCTACCATTAGACATTCCCCGGGATGCTTCGTTGTACTTTTCCCAAGGGCGTACTCAAAATAGGCTAACTCCGGTTTTGCATAGCCGATCTCTTCTGAGATAATGATAGTCTTGATAAAATCTTTTATGGGAGATCCTTCTAAGCGACTATATTGAACTTGAGTGAGACCATTGGTGGCGATTATAATCTCTATTTGGTTCTCATAGAGGGTTCGACACAATTCTTCTGCATAGGGCATGAGTTGACGCCCCTGCCCTAAGTATTCAATGTATTGTTGGCTAATTCTGTCAATGGTATCACTAGTGTGAATGTTTAATTCGTCAAAACAAAGTTCAAAACGCCTAAGCTTTAGATCCTTTGCTGTGGTTTTCTTATCTTCCAGATCCTTCCAGAGCTTGTTATTAATCCGATGATATACGGCAATATTCTCCTCATTAGCCTCGGCTCCATAGTGTTGTAAGAGCTTTGATAGGGCCTCCAATTCGGCCGCTGTGAAATCAAAAAGGGTATTATCTACATCAAACAATACAGTGTTATACTTCATTTATAATTCCTTGGTCATGTAATAGCTATGAGGATCTTCCTTATACTCCCCGAAGGGGCGGCAGAAATGAAAACCTTTCCTCTGGTATAATTTATGAGCAGGTATAAAGGAGGAATCAGAGCCCGTCTCCAGACTTAACCTTGTATACCCCCTTTCCCTGGCTGTATCTATCATATGATCTAAGAGAAGAGAGGCTATTCCCTTTCGTAAAAAAGAAGGAGCTGTTCTCATAGACTTGAGTTCTCCCCATGTCGGGGATAGTTCTTTTAGTGCTCCACAACCGGCAATCTGATTCCCTTCCCAGACACTCCATACTGTTACCGAGCTATCCTGGAGGGCGTTTAGGTCGAGGGCATGAACACTGTCGGGAGGACTGCCGGCTTTCATCTCACTTAAGTGATGAGTGATAAGGGAGCGAATCTCTATAGAGCTCAAATCATCAATTATAATGTTCATTGTAAAAACCTTGGAATTCGATAGGAAGAATTGGCAATATCATTGTAACGCTTCACGTCGTTCTTAAATACAAAATACCAAAATACCCTATTCAGGCTAAGGGAGGTAAAACTGGCAGCAGCAACTCCCCATTTTGTATTGTTGTCCCCTTCCATGAAAGGAGAGTACAACAGAGGGGCCACTATAAGCGTATCTAAAGCATAGAGAAGGAACGCACTAATTCGATAATGTTCCTTGGCAAAAGGATTGTCCTCACTAAGATAGGATACGGCCCGACCAGGAGATATGATGAGGTTTGCTACCAATCTGGACATTTCTTTAGGTTCTATATCTACAAAAATATCATCATTTTTCTTTATCTGAGGGAATTTCTCCTGCAAATAGGCAGAGAGAAGGAAGGCTGAAAAAGCGACATCCCCATTACTATTGGATTGAACACCCATGGCATAGGGGAAGTTGGAATCATTCCTGGACAAACTTAAATCACTGAGGGAATGAGTATAGCTAAGATACTCTGTACCCCTTCGTTCTGTCTTTTGTAAAAAATCAATGGTAAAAAAGGAATACCTTCCATAGAGATGAACATATTCCTCTGCTTCTTTATGGGCATTGATATTAGCTGCTACAGTATTCATGACACTCCAATCGAGGAGATCTTTATTTTCTGTGTGGAATAGGACTTTCACTAAAGGATAGTTTTCCTGCACTTGAAAGCTGGTAAGAAGCTCTTCTGGATTCTCTCCAAAGGAGGAATAAGCTAAGAGACCTATCATAGTAATAACAAATATCTTTGTGCGCATAATCATAACTGAGATTATAGAAATATCCTGTCCCCTTCAAGTTCTTCCTGGCTTAGTTAATCAATTGTTCCCTTTTCCTGGTCATCGACACCTCTCTTCACGCTTGAATAAGAAATTAGAAGGCCCTTCTAAAACTTTTAGAAAGCCCTTCTAAAAAAGTTAGAAGGTCCTTCTAATATAATTTTCAAGTGCACAAAACATCCCTTGTATCTCTTATTTATCTGCACGGGAACTAGCTGTGAACCCTGAGGTGGCAAAGCTTCTCAGCCAGCTTTCTTCTACAGGATCACCAATGCTTAAACTCTTTAATTCCAGGAATTTCATAAAGGATTTTATCTCTCTGATGATGGATTCCTTCATGGCTTTGGTAGGTTTGATGTGATCTTCCCACCACCAGTTTTGGATGAGGAGTTCTTTATCCTTCCCATTGCGAATGGGTTCAAATCGTCCTACAAAACGATCCTTATATAAGACGGGCAGAACATAATAGGCATATTTCCGCTCAGGAAGGGGCGTATAGACTTCCCATTTATAGTGAAACCCCCATAGTTCCTGGACGAGCTTTCTATCCCATATGAGATTATCCAAGGGGGCAATGAAGGATGTCTTTCCCTTGATGTCCCCTTTTTGTTGTTGGTCAAAACGATGCTTATCTACATAGAATTGGGCATTAATACCTCTGACGGTTACAGGTTCTAGGATTTGTTTTTCGATAAGACGATGGAAGCCCTCCTCTCTATCTGCTTTCTTCAAGGGACAGCCCAGCCAAACATCACTGCCCCTGTCCCATAGTAATCCCAGGGAATTAATTCTTCGTCTAACATACCAATCATTGAAATCTTCTGTGCCATAGGAATATTTTTCTTCCCCTAGAGCCTCTTCGGGATAGAGATCTTTTATGAGACCATAGTATTTTCGTGTTCCTTTTCTGTGATGAATGCCAAGATGCCCTGTATGATAGAGGCTTTCCAGGGCAGCCCGTACCCCATTAGTGGGGGCCCAGGCCCAGTCAACGGTGATGTCTGTTTTGATGTCACTTGAGCATAGGTATTCATGCTTTTCCAAGTAGTGAAATATCTGATTAGCCGCTTCTTCCCACTGTTTGGCTCTGTCCTTATAATGACTCTTGTACTTGTCTCGACTCCAGTTGAATTGCTTCCAGTCATCCAAGGCCATAATGGACATATTTTTATCCCAGCCGTCGAAGAGGACTCTATCTTTGTAAAGAAGCTTATCCAGGCGTTTTTCTTTGTAATTTTTGACACGGTTGTTTAACACCAGATCTGCATTCTTGGCGATTCTGCTTAGGGGATCATATTGGATGCACCCTACCTTACGTATGAAGTCTTGTATCTCTTCATCTTTAGTATAAGGGCTTTTTGTATTAATATTTTGATAGCTTAAGAGGTAGTGAATGGCTTCTGTTGGTGTTAGATTAATCATATACTCCATAGTAATAGGAAATCTTATGAATGGCATCTTACATTTATGATTATTAATGTGGGCAATAGGACCGACATTCCAGCCTTCTACAGTAAGTGGTTCTATCATCGGATAGCAGAAGGTTTTGTGTATGTGAGGAATCCTTATAACTACCATGATGTGACCCATTATGATTTAGACCCGAAGGTCGTGGATCTGCTCTTTTTCTGTACCAAGAATCCACAGCCTATGCTGTCGGACATATCCCTAATCGATTCCTTTGATCAGTATTGGTATGTCACCATCACTGGATATGATAAGGACATTGAACCCTTTGTCCCTCCCTTTGAATCTGTTCTCCATAGCTTTTATCAATTGAGTCATACCTTGGGTTCTCATAGGGTAGGATGGCGTTATGATCCTATTATTATAACGGATAAATATGATATGCCCTATCATTTGGCTCAGTTCGAAAGGATCGCCCGGTCTTTAGTAACTTATACGGAAGTTTGTGTTATTAGCTTTGTGGATCTTTACAATAAGACCGTTAAGAATATGCCGGGAATAAGGGAGGTCACTCCTGAGCAGCAATTAGAATGTGCGGCTGCCATGGTAGAAATCGCAGCGCAGTATGGGATGACTATCAAGACTTGTGCTGAACCTTTAGCCTCATTAGATTCCCTTGCTCTTAATAGGGATGGTTGTTTTATCCAAAAGGACTGGGAAGCTATGACGGGCAAAAAATATAAGATTCCCAAAAAGCCCTCCAAACGGGAACACTGCCAATGTCTTCTGGAAAATGAGATAGGCGTCTATAATTCCTGTCCCCATGGTTGTCTGTATTGTTATGCTAATTATAGTAGGGGCTTAGTCCTGAACAGTTATAAGAAACATGATCCCTTTTCTCCCTTGTTGATAGGTCATAGAGAGCCGGGAGATCGTATAAGAAAATCAAAACAAATGAGTTATATTGATGAACAACTTGGATTGTTCTAGGAGGCTACCCGATGGAAGATATACTAACAACATTGGATGATCTGATTCTAACTCTTAATGATAAGCTCAAACCCCAGCTAAAAGAATGGGGGGATTTTGATAGCAAATATAAGGTATTCCGGGGATTAATGAATGAACGATATCCGGGTAAGGTTCTTCCTGATTCTTATTGGGATAAACAGGATGCCCTCTTGCAGCATCTCCTTGAGAAGAAGGGTGTTGTGACCTTATCAGACATTCCTCATGCAAAGGAGGAGTTTCATTCTCCATTGAAAAACGCCTCACTTCTCTCTCTTTGGCGGGGGGATATCACTCGATTAAAAGTGGATGGTATTGTCAATGCAGCGAATAGTCGTTTGCTAGGCTGTTTTACCCCGGGCCATGAGTGTATTGATAATGTCATTCATTCAGGGGCAGGGCTTCAGTTAAGGGATGAGTGCTGGGATATTATGATGGCTCAAGGTCATGAAGAATCTACAGGGGATGTGAAGATAACCAAAGCTTATAACCTTCCCTCCCGTTATGTTCTCCATACGGTTGGCCCCATTATAGAGGGGGATCTAACAGAAGAGGACGAGTTTATGCTGAATAAGTGCTATGTCTCCTGTCTGGAAGGGGCTATCAAGAAAGGAATCAGGACCCTTGCCTTTTGCTGCATATCCACAGGAGTGTTCCATTTTCCCCAGCAACGGGCCGCAGAAATTGCCTTAGACACGGTTATTCATTACCTTGATAAGTATCCTGTTAGTTTTGATAGGATAATTTTTAATGTCTTTACAGAGCTTGATTGGAATATCTATCGGGCTCTTTTGATATCCTAGGAGCGTAAAATGTTCTTACGAAAAATACTTTTTTTATTATTGGTCCTACCATTACTCCTTATGTCCTGTGGCAATAAGGAGAAGTTTAATCTGAATCAGACCTCTTTATTTGTTGTAAGCGATATACACTACCTGGCTGATAAATTACACGATGAGGGCTCCCTTTATACTGAGCTGGTGGAAGAGGGGGATGGAAAGAATATGTATGTTCAAGCTCCCTTATTAGCGGCCCTCAAATCTACCATTGAAAGGGATAAACCAAAAGTTTTACTTGTAACAGGGGACTTAACTTTTAATGGAGCCAAGAGAAGTCATAAAGATTTGGCTGATTACTTCAAGGAAGTTGAAGAGGGGGGGACTCAAGTTTATGTGATTCCTGGTAATCATGATATCAATAATCCCAGAGCCTTGACTTTCTATAAGGATAAGGCTTTCCCTTCAAAATCTATAACCCCCTATGATTTTAAGAAAATCTACAAGGATTTTGGTTATAAGGGGGCTTTATCCTATGATAAGGATTCTCTGAGTTATTTGATTGAACCTATAGAAGGTATTCAGGTCTTGATGGTGGATTCTAATAAATATTCTAACAATAAAGTCTTAGGTAATCCCGTTCAGGGCGGCTTTATCCGTCCTTCTACTTTAGCCTGGATGGGGGATCTTGTTGCTAAAGCGCACGGAGACAATAAGCAAATATTTGTTGCTATGCATCATAGTTTGATTAAGCATAATCCTATGGTGAGTGAGGGCTTTACTATTGATGATAGTGACAAGCTTCAAGAGCAGTTCCTTGATTGGAATATCCCCATGGTACTTACAGGACACATTCATATTCAGGATATAATTCAGAAGTCTCTAGGGGATAGGAAAATTTATGATGTGGCTACTAATGCCTTATCTGTTTATCCTCATCAGTATGGACGTATCAGCTTTGGTCCTTCCGCCTGGCATTACGAAGCTCATCCTGTAGACGTTGAAACCTGGGCTAAAGAAAATGATATTGAGGATGATCAATTACGGAATTTTCCCCAATACTCCCGGGATTTCTTTATTAAACTATCTAATCTGATGGTTGATAAATCGGTGAATACAGATGCGATTGATGAGGAGACATTAGAGGAAATTAAGAAATGGACAGGAGAATCTAATGCTGATTTCTTTGCAGGAAGGGAAGGGGAGACTCCCATTGATATTCCTGGGATAGATGAGAAAGCCCGTTCCTGGATAAATCCTTTTCTGGAGAATTATCTAGACAGTATCAAGGAGGATGGGACTCCTCCTGATAATGATCTGTATATAGAACTCAATCTTTAGGATTCTGTCAGAAGCCCTTTAGATAGGAGGAACTGGGTCGCTACCTCTTTATCGCTCTTATGTTCTCCTTCTACTTGATAATTCAGGTCGGCCATAGTCTGGTCATCCAGAATATTATCCATCAATAAAAGGATGGGCTTTAATTCGGGGTAGCGTTCCAAAGTCTCTGAGCGTACAACAGTTCCACAGTAGTAGGTCTGGTAGAAGTTTTTATCATCCTTGAGAACGGTTGTGTCAGATACACTCAATTGACCATCTGTGGTAAATATATTCATCACATCAATTTGCTTACTATTGATAGCGTTGTATTTGAGTCCTATATCGAGGTCGACATGTTTTTGGAACTCAAGTCCGTATTCTGCACAGAGGGCCTTGTATCCGTCTTCCCTTTCGTAGAAGTCATACTCTGCTCCAAAGCTTAACTGATCATCATAGTTCGCCAGGTCTGAATAGGTTTTGATACCGTATTGTTGGGCTAAATCCTTTCGAATGACTAAGCCATAGGTGTTATTGAACCCATAGAGGCCCACCCATTCCAGGTTATATTGGTCTTTGTAGTCTTTAACTAATTGGGTATAGAGAGTCTGATCATCAGGAATTCCTTCTTTTTTGAGAACAAAGCTCCATCCTGTTCCTGTGTATTCCGGATACATATCAAACTCACCTTTGATTAAACCTGGATGAATATTGGAAGTCCCTCCTCCAATCCCTTTGATGAGTTCCACCCTAATGTCACTCCGGCTTTCAATGAGTTGGGCCAACATCTCTCCTAACAGGAATTGTTCTGTCATAGGTTTTGTGGCGATTTTGACAAGGTTGTCCTCTGCTTTTCCCTGACAACTTGTGAGTAGACTGAGTGATAACAGTCCTGCCATGAGGATGATTGTCATAGTGCTCTTTTTCATTATTGAACTCCCTTTATTGGCTTTACCCTTTTAGTATAAGTATAAGCTTTGGGAAAGACAAAATTCCTGATTAGGGTTGGGCCAGTAGCTCTGGATACTGAGCCTTTAGTTCTACGATTTTAGGTAAGTCCCAATACCTGATATAGGGGTAGTCAGGATTTAGACGCATAAAGTCCTGATGGTATTTTTCTGCCATGTAGAACTTCTTTAAAGGGCTGACTAGGGTTACTATGTCTCTCTTATCCGCTTTGATATATCTTTCTGCTTCCTGTCGCTGCTGTTCATTCACGTAGAATATGGCTGACCGGTATTGGGTTCCTCTATCTGGACCTTGATAATTCAGCTGTGTGGGATCATGAGCTACAGTAAAGAAGACTTCCAAGAGGGTTTTGTAGCTTATGATGGAAGGATCATAGATGATCTGAACAGATTCGGCATGTCCCGTAGCTCCGGAGCTGACCATATTGTAGTGGGCGGTCTTCTCACTACCTCCCGCATAGCCTGAATGAACATCCAATACCCCTTTTAGTTGTTCATAGACTCCTTCCACTCCCCAAAAGCATCCTCCTGCGAAGACGGCTGTCTCCACTTGATCCATGGTGTATTGGTCTTTCCATTCCGGTAGAGGTCCTCGTAATTCCGGTGATCCTTGACTCCATAAGCTGCCCGTTAAGACAGCTGTTAATAATAAGATAATGGTAGATAGATATTTCATTTCATTTCTCCAAAGAGATAGAGTAGATTTCCGTAGCCTTCCTGTTTCATTCGGGTTTTTGGAATAAACCTTAGTGAAGCAGAATTGATGCAGTAACGCAGTCCTGTAGGCTTTGGTCCATCATTGAATAGATGACCCAGGTGATTATCACCGTAGGTACTTCGTACTTCTGTACGTACCATTCCCCAGGAACTGTCTTTGTTATATTGAATATTGCCGTCAGCTAAGGGTTTGGTGAAGCTGGGCCAACCTGTGCGAGAGTCATATTTATCAGTGGAACTAAAGAGAGGTTCCCCTGATACGATATCCACATAGATGCCCTCTTCATGGTTATTCCAGTATTCGTTTTGGAAAGCCCTTTCTGTGCCTTCATGCTGGGTGACTTTATACTGGAGAGGGGTGAGTTGTTTTTTCAGTTCCTTATCTGATGGTTTCTGATAGGTACTGTTTGTTAATTGGGGAGGAGGTATTGTTCCTTCCCTGATATCCTGAGCTATTAAGAGTCCCGCTTGAAGCATTAAGATGATCATTATGTATTTCATTGTTTTTCCTCCTTAGGGATTTATCCAAAGGTAAAGGTATAGAAACGTACCTTTCCTTTGATGGTTAGAGTTAGTATATGAGATCCGGTTTTGTCCAACTGGACGAGCTGGTATAGCTTGCTTTCTGTAGGTTCTAGAGTCGAGGTCTGCTCTGAGCCGTCTATTGTGATAGTGATACTCGGTTCTTCCTCTAAAGGATCCACTACCATGTAGACATTCTTTGCTGTAAAAGAGAGCTTAATCTGGCTATCCCCTTCTGTTTCAATGAAGTCTTTTCGTACTGTCCATGAACCTTCCAGTGTCCATTCTCCTTCCTGTAAGGTCGAGTCAGGCTGGTAAGTCTTTTGTTCTTCCTGAGTGATGATTGATCCTTTATAGGCATCTGCTCTTCCATAACCGAGATAGGTTTCTTTAGTAATCCTGCTTTTGGTATTCTTAGTCTCTTTATCAATGCTTTCCTTAACAGAATAGCCAGCTTCCTTTAACAGTTTTTGTATGACCTTTTCTGAAGTCTCTGTACCCCCTTCACCAAAGTGGTAATAGCGGATCTGTCCCCGGGCATCTACAAAGTAATGGGCAGGCCAGAATCTATTGTTATAGTCGTTCCATAATTGGAAATTATTATCTTGAACAACAGGCCAGGTAACTCCTAATTCTTCCATGGCAGTCATGACATTGTTCCTATTTCTTTCAAAAGCAAATTCAGGAGCGTGTACTCCAATGATGACAAGTCCTTGATCCTTGTATTTGTCATACCAGTTCTGAAGATGGGGAATGGTACGTACACAGTTGATACAGCTGTACGTCCAAAAATCTATAAGGACAACCTTGCCTTTTAAACTATCCCAGTCCAAAGGTTCTGAATTAAGCCAGGTGCTGTTAGAGATAAAGTCCGGAGCTGATCCGTATTGGCCCAAGAGGCCGCCTTGAGGGGGATTCTGCCAGGACAGGGAACTAGTGGATTCCCTTTGTTTGTTCAACTCCTTCTGAACAATCTTGGTGTTCTCAAAACTCGTCAGTCCTGTGCCATATTGGGGAAACTTATTCAGAACATAGCTTTGGAATTGACGATCCCATCCCAGACCGATAGCCAGGGCAAGAAAGATCATAATGACCCCGAAGACCCTTTGGATCGAAGAGGCGGAATGCTTGATAAAAGGTAGGGCATTGATGAGTTTTCGTCCTCCCAGCATGATGGCAATCATAGGAATAGATGTTCCCAGGGCATAGGCTATAATTAAGACTATGCTTGATCCTTTTACCTGCTGACTAATGGCTAAGCTGATAACAGAGGCCATAATAGGGCCTACACAGGGGGTCCATATTAAACCGAGACTACTGCCCAGAAGGATTCCTCCTCCTAATCCCTGAGATTTCGATTGGGGCTTTATTTTGATGATTCTGGATAAGAAGGTCTCAAATACTCCCAGGATGGTAGGAAAGATCAGCATAATCCCAAAGATAAAGATGATAGCTATGGCAACCCAGCGTAATGCTTCAGGGGGGATATTCAGTGTCTGTACCAAAGTGGAGAGGAGGAGGGTGAAGAAGCTAAAGCTTAGGATGAATCCGATGATCACACCGATTGGTTTTCTCTTTCCTCCGACACTTCCTGACAAGACAAGGGGCAGAACCGGGAGAATACAAGGGGATAGTATGGTAACTATCCCTGACAGAAAGGCGAAAAAAGAGAGAATGATCATTACATCATCTCCAATATTTTATCTACAGAACCGCCATTCCATTTCTTTATGGCTTTGCCTTCTGAGTCTATTTGTACAAAGGTATGTTGGTAAGTGACTCCGTACATCTTTTGAAGATCATCAGAGTTATCATAATCTACTATGAGTAGGTTGATCCCTTTTAGGTCATCAACTCGGCTTTGAAGCTCTTTCTTAGCTTCTTGACAAGTAGGACACCACGTGGCATAGAAGAAGAGTACTGTTGGTTCGGATTGTGCCATTAGCTGGGCTCCTTCCAAATCCATAAAATCGGGATAGGGATCAATCAGACCTGTCATTTCTGACATGTCAGAGGACATCATCATCATGGAATCAGCATGATCTGCTTCCATGTGTTCGTCTTCTGACATCATCATAGAATCGTCCTTCTGTCCCCCGGCAAATAGGTTTGTAGAAGCTAACAGTAATCCTAATAATACAATTGTAAACATTTTCATATGCTTACCTCCTTTATTCATTACTAAGAAGATAAACAATAAATGTCACAAAAGAATCACAAAATAGGAAAAGATTTGTAAACTTTAAACATTAAAGGAGATAGTAAAGAGGGCTCCTTTCTCTGGTCCTTTAGAGGCTTGGATCGTTCCTTCGTGAAGAAGAACGATTTCTTTTGCGATAGAAAGACCTAAACCTGTCCCTGGAAGGGAACGGTTGCGGCTTTTGTCCGCCCTGTAGAACCTTTCAAAGATATGGGGAAGATCTTCTTCTGCAATACCAGAGCCAGAGTCGAGGAGGGAAATGATCCGTTTGTTGTCTTCTGTTGCGATGGATATTTCTATGTGTCCCTCTTCTGGTGTGTGGAGAATAGCGTTTTCAAGGATGTTTGTGATTACCCTTTCCAGGAGTGGGAGATCACCTTCCAGACTGGAATCTCCTTGGGGCGGTTGGTAGTTAATGCTTATCTTTTTGAGATCACTTTGGGGTTTTTCCTTGAGTATGACATCCTGAATGAGTTCGGCCAGATTGATAGTCTCCTTATGCAGGGAGATTTGTTTGGCTTCCAGTTTGGCTAAATCGAATAATTCTTGGACGAGAGATTGGAGACTGGTAACGTTTTTCATGATCGTATGAAGATATTCCTGGCTCTCTTTTTGGGATAGGGAGGATTCTTTCATGAGTATCGTTTCTAAATAACCACGTATGGAGGTCAAAGGACTACGTAGATCATGGGATATATTGGCGATTAAATCTGAACGCTGCTTTTCCGCATCTTCCTTTGCTTCCCAAGCTGATTTGATAGATTGTGCCATATCATTGAATGTCTGTTCTAAGCGACCTATATCATCATTCCCTGTGACAGGGATACGATGATGGTAATTCCCTTTCTCAAACATCCGTACACTGGTTCCGAGATGGGTGATGCGTCTTGTAATAATGAAGAAAAGAGACAGTCCTACAATGGCTGTTGCCAAGAGGGCTATCAGGAAGGTTATAATGCCTGATCTGAGGTAGTAGTTATTGCTAACCATAGCTAAAGATCTATCATAACCCTGACCTCTGAGGATGACATAGACATAGCCCAAGTCTGACCCCATCCGCAATTCCGCAGCGGAGAAGGGTTTATTCCTGTTTTCACTTCGAGGGTCTTGCCCCAGGAGGGGGACTAGCCCATTTGCATTAATAAAATCGATGACGGGCTGTATATCGATCCGGGTATGGAGGAGTTGATCATGAGGATGAGTAAAATAGGCCAATATAGCTCCTGATCCATCTAATAGGTAGATTTCCACCATGGGATTAAGAACCATCATATAGTGAATGGCTTCTTTGATGCCGTCCTGAGAGAATCCCCCTTGAACCAGGGGTTGTAATTCATTGGCTATATCCGCCGCATATTCCCTGTTAAGAAGTTGCTCTACTTCATCAAATAAATGTTTTGATGATTGGAAGGCTATTAATAAACTAATGCCTCCAAAGGCCAGTATCATGAGCAAAAATAGTATGGATAGTCGTCCATAGAAAGTTTTTAATATCATTATTTTAATTCCCTCTCTTCTGCAAAACGGTAGCCTACACCCCATACGGTTATAAGGTAGCGAGGATGATTTAGGTCAGACTCTATTTTGTTTCTTAACCGATTGATGTGGGTATTGACTGTATGCTCATAACCGTCGAAGTCATATCCCCAAATAATATTAAGGAGGTCTCTTCGGCTATAGGCTCTCCCGGGGTTTTTGCTAAAAAGGGTGAGGAGTTCAAATTCTTTTGCTGTTAAATCGAGAATGTTCCCTTTTAAGGTCGCCCTCCTTTTTCCTTCATTGATAACGAGCTCTCCCAGAACCAATTCATTCTCGGTCAGGGGAGGCTGCTGTATATGAGAGCGTCGCAGGAGTGCTTTTATCCGGGCAATGAGTTCTCGTATACTAAAGGGTTTGGTAAGATAATCGTCGGCTCCCAATTCCAGTCCGAGAACTCTATCTATTTCCTCCGCTTTAGCTGTCAGCATAAGAAGGGGGACATTATTATTTTGACTTCTTAATTCTTTACAGAGACTGAGTCCGTCTTTCTGAGGTAGCATTATGTCTAATATGACCAGATCATATTGCCCACTCAATGCTTTCGTTAAGCCTGTGTTTCCATCATAGGCATATTCTGCTTTATAACCCAGGTCTTTTATATGCAAGCCTATGAGTTGGGATATCTCTCTATCATCTTCTATTATAAGGACATGGATTGTTTTATTGTCCATAGGCTTGTCCAATGAGTTTTGCTGTAAAATCTGTTGAAGGATTCTTAACTATATATTCTGGTTCGTCATATTGATGAATGGTTCCGTCTTTCATCACCATAAGTTTAGAACCTAAAGTAAGGGCTTCCTGTATGTCATGGGTGATAAAAAAAATGGTTGTCCTCGTTGCTTGATGGATGTTAAGGATTTCTGTCTGTAATTCATGTTTGGTTATCTCATCAACCGCCCCTAAGGGTTCGTCCATGAGAATAATCTCCGGCTTGGCCGCTAAAGCCCTCCCTAAACCGACTCTCTGTCGCTGCCCTCCTGATAACTCATGGGGATAACGATGAAGTAGGTCCTCAGATAAATGGACTAAATCTAATAGTTCCCTAATTCTCTGCTTGATGAAAGGATGATCTCTTTTTTGAAGTTTTAGGACATAGGCCAGGTTGTCTTTGATTTTCATATGAGGGAATAATCCTATTCCCTGTATGACATATCCCATATGCTGTCTTAAATCATCCTGCTCTATTCGGGCAATGTCCTGTCCTTCTATCAGTACCTGTCCTGAATCAGGTGAGAGTAAGCCGTTCATGAGCTTGAGTACTGTTGTTTTTCCACATCCAGAACTTCCAATGGCTGTCACCAAGTCACCCTTTTGAATTTCCAGATTAAAATCTCTTAGTACTGGGACGTCCCCATAGCTTTTATTGATGTGTTTTAGTTCTATAGCTGTGGTGTTTGTCATTGTTCTTTCCAGGGAATGCGTGATTGTAATAGGTGAAGGATAAGGTCCATAAGTATGGCCATGAGAGCTATGAGTAGACTTCCTCCTAAGGTAACGGCCATGTTATTCGTTGTAATCCCTCTATATATGGCCACTCCCAATCCTCCCGCACCAATGAAGGAGGCTATACCTGCTAAAGCAATAGTCATTACAACCATAGTGCGCAAGCCAGTCATGATGACAGGGAGGGCTAGGGGAAGCTTGATGTGGACAAGAATATTCCAGCGGGAGCTACCCATTCCTTTGGCTGCTTCTATTATTTTGGGATCTATATTACGAATTCCCGTAGCTGTGTTGCCCACTATAGGAAGTAAGCCGTACAAGGACAGGGCTATAATGGCCGTTGTATCCCCGATGCCTGTAAAAGGGAGGAGAAATCCTAGCATGGATATGGATGGAATCGTATAGACTACATTAGATATGCTTGTCACGATTCTATATAACTTTTGATATTCTGTGATGATGATACCCAGGAATAAACCTAGGAGAGAGGCAAATAAAATAGCCAAGGCACAAATTCTAAGATGTTCGATTAGTAGTTGACTGAAGAAATCCCAGCGCTCATATAGTATTACTATGGTCTTCCAAAGCAAGGTTAATAATCCTTTTATGTTTTAGTAAAAGAGTAATGTTCAATCGGATATAAGTAAAGAATATAAAAAAAGACTAGATCAGAATGATCTAGTCTTCGATGTATAAAATTAATTATAGTCTGTTAAATTATGGGATCCAGTCAGCTACAACGTCTTCGTTATCAGCTAACCATGCTCTTGCTGCATCTTCTTCACTACCATCAGCTTCACTAATAGCAACCATCAAAGATCCTACTTCGTCAGTAGTTAGGAACATGTTGTTTAAGAACTGAGCTAACTCAGGCTTATCTTCGCTGATTGTTTTACGTCCGATAATATGAATGTTACCAGCACCCCATACAACGTCTTTATCCTGTTCAAGGAAGGTCATACCAAAATAACCAAACATTGAATGTGGTTTCCATGCTGTTACTACAATCCATTCTTCTGACTGATAAGCGTCTTTTAAAGCTGCCATCATTGCAGGTCCTGAAGAAGCTAATAGCTTATATCCTGCTTTGTCTAATCCATAAGCAGGGAAAACATTTTCTTCAGTAGTTTTCATGATACCCGCACCAGCATCAATACCGGTAATGGTTGAATCTAGTTTGTCCATAACTTCTGGTTTTGTTAAGTCAGAGATAGTCTTAACTCCAGCTTCATACATATAATTAGGTACGGCTAGTCCACTAAGAGTGCCTTCGTAGACATGTCCTAAATCAACAATATTTTCAGCATATTGTTCGTTATAATCCTTATGTAGTACAGGAAGCCAAGATTCCATAAAAGCATCTTGATCCCCGGCGGCAACACTTGCGTAGGCAGGAGCTACGTCTGAAGCCGTAATTGTTACATCATATCCCATCTTGTCTTCCAAAACGACTTTAGCCAAGTTGGTATAAGCGATTCCTTCTTCCCAGTTAGCATAAACCAGGTTAGCTGTTTTTTTAGCTTCACCAGAATCTTTTTGTCCATTAGCAAAAGTAATAGATGGTAATAATAAAGTTAGCGTTAAGGCTGCTAAAACAATCTTTTTCATTGTGTCTCCTATATAATTTTGTATTTAGAATACTAAATATAATAATCTCTCAACGAGAGAATAAATAACTAAACATTTTTCTTTTTACGGGTATTGTCACTGAGTGCTTGTGTAACTCTGTCTAAGTAGATAGCCAAAATTACAATAGCAATTCCACCTTCAAATCCCATATCGATTTTAAGCTGTGTAATCCCTTTAAGAACGACATTCCCTAATCCACCAGCACCGATCATCCCTGATATAACAACCATAGATAAGGCTAACATGATGGTTTGGTTTACCCCGGCCATGATGGTTGGCATGGCTACAGGTAGCTCTGCCTTCAATAACATTTGCCGTGGAGTTGCTCCGAAGGAGCGGCAAGCTTCTTTGATTTCTTTTGGTACCTGTCTAATCCCCAAGTTTGTCAAACGAACTGAAGGAGGTAATGAAAAGATCAACGTTGCAATAACACCTGGAACTGGACCCAGTTTAAATAAAAGTACAGCTGGTATTAAGTAAACGAAGGCGGGCAGGGTCTGCATAAAGTCCAGGGTTGGACGCAGGATCTTCCAGGCAGAATCTGATTTCGAAGCCCATATTCCTAAGGGCAACCCAATAAGCAATCCAAAAACAACAGCGGAAAAAACCAAGGATAATGTATCCATTGTCTGATCCCAGTATCCCATATAGGCAATAAGGCTAAAACCTATTAATCCGAAAATCCCCACTCCTCTACCTGCAATCCACCAAGCTAACAAAGCTAATAGGGGAATAAAGATAAAGGCTGGTGGAAGGTGAAATAACCCTTGTATAAGATTAAGAAAGCCTTCAACTACCGCAGAAATAGCATCAAAAAACCAGTCCATATTCTTAGTCATCCAATCGATGATAGCTTCGAATATAGCACCTATATCTAAAATACTTTTAATAAAATCCATGTTTATCTATCCTCCTGCTCTGTATTGTCTTCATTGAGCACATCACTAAGAACAGTTGGACTTTCTGAGTCTTTTATTCCCTCATTGACTTCGGCTATTATAGCCGCTCTGTCGACGATACCATGGAACTTTCCTTCAGTGATGACTGCGATAGGATAGGGGCTTTCAACTGCTGTTGCTAATAAATCAGAGATGGCTGTATCCATGGAAGTCGTGTACACTTCAGCATTTATGATCTCTTTAAGGTCTTTTTTCTTTTCCTTCTTAAGCCGAACAACGTCTTCAATAGATATAATCCCTTGTAAAACTCGTTCAGCATCAACAACAAAAGCATGAGGTAATCTTTCTTTTTCCATTAACCTTAAGGCAGATTCTGGGCCGTCTTTTACCAGGTTAACCTGTGGTGTCCGGTGAACAATCGCTCCTGCTGTTATGACCCTGGTTCTGTCAACATTCTGAACAAACTTCTCTACATAAGTGTCCGCTGGTGCTGATAAAATCTCTTCGGGGGTACCGATTTGTCTTACCTTCCCATCAGGACCGAGGATGGCAATACGATCACCAAGCTTTAAGGCTTCATCTAAATCGTGGGTGATAAAGATAATCGTTTTGTGCATCTTGGATTGTAGTTCTAGTAATTCATCTTGCATTTGTGAACGGATGAGGGGATCTAAAGCGCTGAACGCTTCGTCCATTAAAAGGATTTCTGGATCATTTGCCATTGCCCGTGCCAGGCCGACTCTTTGTTGCATACCACCGGATAGTTCATGGGGCATGCTAAATTCAAAACTTTCTAATCCTACTAGTTTCAGTGCCTCAAAGGCTTTCGCCCGTCTTTCTTCTTTTCCCATTCCACCTATTTCAAGACCAAACTCTACGTTGTCCACTACATTACGGTGAGGAAGTAATCCAAAATTCTGAAAAACCATCGACATTTTGTATCGTCTTAGTTTCTGTAATTCCTCTTTGTTCATTTTCATAATGTCTTGTCCGTCTATAAGGATTGCTCCTGCAGTTGGTCTGATTAGACGGTTTAGACAGCGGATAAAAGTTGATTTTCCGCTTCCTGATAAACCCATAACGACAAAGGTTTCTTTTCTGTGGATATCAAAGGTAGCACCGTTGATGGCGATGGTACAACCGGTCTTTTTTTTGATCTCCTGTTTACTCTTCCCTTCTTTGATCATGGGAATAGCGCGCCTTGGGTTGGGGCCGAAGATTTTATATAAATCTTTAACCTCGACTAATGCCATATATATAAACTCCTAAAGAAATAATATCTGTGTTTGATACTAGTATTGATATATTGAATACTAAACATAGTGTACTAAATAAATATCAAGAAATCAACACCTAAGATCAATACAGGTTTGTTTGCTTAAGTTTAGTACTCCTTAGTTTTTATCGCCAATAGGAGTTTATGAGAAATAGATTAGTGAGCAAAAATGTTCTTTTTATGCTTGTTCTTTGTTCACATTAATCCACAATTTTCCCGGCCTTGAATAAGGATCTACAGACTTTTGTTGAAATAATTGTGTGAGAGTGACAAAATGATAATTCTTTTCTTTAAGTTGTTGTATGAGAAGGTTTAAGCTTTGATGTGTCTGATGAGGCTGTACATCATGAAGCAGTATGATGGATCCATCTTGGACCTGATTCAGGATCATTTGAACCCGCTCTTCATCACTTGTTGTACTAATCCAGTCATTGCAGGCTATCCCACCCATGAAAGGTAGGTTTATTGTTTGTGACATTAGTGTACTTATGGCCAGATTAGGGGGTCTGAAAAAAAGAGTTTGTTCTGGCGCAAATTGCCGGATTTGCTCACTAGTCTTAGTAATGGACTGTTTTATTTCCTCTTCTGTCATCCTATCCAAACTGTCCCATCCCCAGGAATGATTATGGATTTCACATCCTAAAGATAGACAGCGTTCTATGGTTTTTTGTGTGGTTTGATTGATTAATTGTCCTATAACAAAAAACGAAGCAGGGATCTGTTCCCTTTCTAATATGTCTAATACCAGAGACGTTTTGTCACGATCTGGTCCATCATCAAAAGTCAGGGCACAGTATTTCTTATTCATTGCTGATCTCCTTATAGAAAGGATCCCTAATTCTTAGGAGGATGAACTAAGGATCCCTATTTTGATTATGAAAATTGACTGTTAACCAAACCTGCATAATGGCCGTTTTGAGCTAATAATTCCTGATGGTTGCCGGATTCAACGATTTTGCCATCATCCAGGACAAGAATATTATCTGCTCCTTTGATAGTAGATAATCTATGAGCAATAACAAAGGTAAAGCGATCTTCTTTTTGGACACTTAAGGCTTGTTGGATAATCTCTTCTGTTAAGGTATCTATGTAAGCGGTTGCTTCATCCAGGATAAGGACTTGAGGTTCTTTCACTAGAGCTCTCCCTAATGATAATAACTGTCTCTCTCCCAGGGATAGATTATTTCCCCTGGCTCCTGCCTTGGTCTGATAACCATGGGGGAGCTTATCAACAATATCAGACAGGCCGAGTTCAGACATCTTTGTTTTTATTCGCTCTAAGTTTAAGTCATTACCAAGTTGTAAGTTAGCGGCTACATCCCCTGTAAATAGAATAGGTTCCTGCATCACAATAGATATCATCTGACGGTACTCTTTTAAGCCCATCTGAGAGATATCCTTATTGTCCATGAGGATTTGTCCTCCCTGGGGGGCATAAAAACGACAGAGGAGATTCATCATTGTTGATTTACCAGATCCTGTATGTCCCACAATAGCTGTGGTTGTTCCTCTCAGGGATTCGAAGCTTATTCCCTTGAGAATGGGTTCATTACTCTTGTATTCAAAATGAAGGTCTTTGAAAGCCATCTTGTGCGCCTGTAAAGGAACTTCTCTATCTTGTTCAGGTGTAGCATAGATTTCTTCATCCTGATCAATGATCCCAAAAATTCTTTCGCAGGAAGCAATGCTTCTGGAGAATTCATTGATTAAGTTACTAATCTGTTGAATAGGGTTGAAGAATTGTACAATATATCCCATGAAGGCGGTGATTATTCCAATAGTTGTCCACCCTTTCCATAACAGTAATCCACCAAAAAGTAGTACCAAAGTTTGACTTCCTAAGTTGATCGTAGTAACGGATTGCCAGAAAAAAGAGTTGAGAGGGATAAATCGTCTTGTAATACTGTAGTATTGTTCATTCCTATCATGAAATTCTTTGATGTTTTCTTTTTCTTTGGAAAAGGAGCGGATGACTTTCATTCCACTGATGGATTCATTAAGGAAGCCATTAACGTGTCCTAGTTCTTTCTGGCTACTCCTGGCTACTGCAAGCATTTTTTCTTTTACGACCACTACTAGCAAGATGAATAATGGCACAGTTATCAGGAGTATTGAACTTAGTCGTAAGTCAATGAACAACATCATGATCAATATTCCTATCAAGAGGAATATGTTCACAAAAAGGCCTGCTAAACCTCCTTGTAATAATTGTTCCAGAACTTGAACATCATTGGTTACTATAGAGATAGTCTCCCCTGTTTTATTTTTATCAAAATAGGGTATAGGGAGTTTTTGAAGTTTTACATATAAATCTTTTCGCAATGAGGATAGGAATTGGTAACTGATCTTTGAGACCAGTATACCCTGCCAACGTCCTGAAAAATACATAAGGACCAGGTCTCCCATAATCAAGGCTGCCATAAAAAACATTCCATCAAACTGTTTAGGAATAATGTACCTATCCATCATGATTTTGGTGAGGTAGGGGACCAGTACAGAAGCTCCGGCAAAGATGAAACTGAAAATATACATCCCAACAATGGGCCATTTAGATTCTTTAAAATAACTAAGTAATCTCTTAATCATCTATACTTCCTCCTGAGGCAATTGCTGGTACAGGGAATAATAGCTATCCCTGTATAAGCTGTTGTACTTTAATAAATTTCGATGACTATCCAGACCTTCAATACGTTTTCTATTCAATACTATGATTTTGTCTACATCCGATACGGCTCCCATCCGTTGGGCGATGATAATACTAGTTCGTCCCTTCATGAGTTCTTTAAGCTGTTGCTGTATTTTGAATTCCGTCACAGAATCAAGACTTGAAGTACAATCATCCAGGATAAGGATTTTAGGGTCTTGGAGTATGGTTCTGGCGATAGATATTCTCTGTCGTTGCCCTCCTGATAAGCCCACTCCATATTCTCCTATCATCGTATTGTAACCTTCTGGCAATTCTTTTATAAACTCATGGATTTGAGCGTGGCTAGCCGCTTCTTCAACCTCAGCCTGAGTAGCTGTAGGTTTTCCATAGCGAATGTTATCACCTATGGTAGCAGAGAAAAGAAAGGTTTCCTGATGGACAAATCCAATTTGCCTTCGTAAGGTTTCTCGATGCCAGTCCTGAAGAGGGGTTTCATCAATGGTGATATTTCCTGATGTGGGATAATAGAACCTGGGAATTAAAGAGATGAGTGTGCTTTTTCCTGCCCCAGTAAGACCGAAGAGCATAACCTTTTCTCCAGGGTTAATACTAAAGCTAATGTTCTCAAGGACCGAATCCTCTTCTGTATAAGCAAAACAGACCTTTTCAAACTGGATAGCCCCTTTGATTTCCTTTTTAAAGGATCCTGTTTCTGCATGTTTTTGGTCAGGAAGGTTAAAGATCTCTTCTATACGGGTGATTGCTCCCAAGGCCATATTAAATAGGGAGGTATTGGGTGCTAATAAGGATATGGGCCATCGCATGATGCCCATATAGGTTATGAAGGCTAACAGTATTCCTAAAGACAATTGTCCCATCATAACCTGGTATCCTCCGTAGAGGAGGACTATCAAAGTTCCTACACCATTTACTACAAGTATCAGAGGATTAAAGACTGCTTGTAAGGTTGCCAAGTTGGTTTCTTCGTTTTTTAATTTGGCATTTAAGTTGTGAAGTTTCCTTATCTCTTCTTCTTCCGCAGAGAAGGCTTTAACGGTTCGCATTCCAGTAATGTTCTGTTGTATTCCTGATACAAAGAGTCCTAATCTTCTTTGCTGTCTCTCTACAGCCCTCCGCATTTTTCCACTAAAGAAGAGAATCGTTCCCAGAAATATTGGAATAATGACAAAGACCAGAAGAGTTAATTTCCAGCTTAATAGCATCATTAGGATAAAGACTGCTGTTGTGATAAAAATAATTCTTAAACGATGTTCCAGTCCCCAAGCGAACAGGTTACGTAATATATGTATGTCTGATGTAAGCCGAGACATAAGATCTCCTACTTGCATCTTGTCATAGGATAGTAATTCCATGTTTTGAATCTTGTCGTATAAGGCATTACGCATGTCCCGCACAACAGATTCCCCAATGATCCAATATTGTTGAATCATTATATTAGCGAATATTCCCCTAAAGAGGGCTGCTCCGAAGAGAATGGAACACAGCCATATTAGTTTGTGAACCATGCCCTCCATTTGGATATTAACAAATACATCATCTGTAAGTAACTTCACTACCAAAGGCAGGAGATACTCAGTAACATCGAGTAAAACCATAAATAGGACTGCTATTACAAGATTTCCCTTATAAGGTTTAAGGAAGGGAAATAGCTTTTTTAGCAATTTTAACATGAATACTTCCTTATTAAGAACGTCGGCTTTCTGTAGGGCTTAAGGACCATGACCCTAGATCTTTTTGACTAAGCACTATGTTTTGGATCACAATCCCTGGATCAATCATCCATATTTGGAGCTGGTGTATACCAGTTTTATTGATTTCCTTTCTTATTTCTTGGGTACGGATATTATTCCCTACGGCCTTATTCCAATCATCGTTTGTTGTTACTGGATTGAACCAATCCTCTTTAGTTGCCTTCTCATGTATATTAATGACACGGGGCTCTTCCTGATTCCAGCTGATTCCATAACAAAGTCCTCCTTTATTGAGGAAATCATTACTAGGTGCTACCTGAATATAGATCCAATATTCCCCTATTTGATCCAGATAAAGATCATAAACGACAGAGGGGTGCTCTAAAATATTGGTATTAGAGCAGGACGCTCCGATGGGAAATGTTGTTATTCCCGATCCTTCTCTTCCTATGCCAGGGATGACTTTCCATTCAATTTGCTGTCTCTTATAGGATGCTTTAAAATTCTTGGCTTTAATTGAGGTGATACCTTTATATGGTAGGAAGGTCCCTTTTGGTAAGGATGTGGGGTAATCTTTTTTACGAACAACAAGCTTGACTTCCCATTCTTTTATACCAGCAGTGATGATTATACTGGTTTCCAATTCTTCCTGATCAACTTGATCCCAGTGGATTTCAATAGGTATTTGTACTTGCTCATGGATGATCCCTTCTTGTGAAGCAAGTTTTAGCCAATCTACTTCACATTTTATTTGATAGCTCTGATCTCGACATCCCCGATTATAGATATCAATATAACTAGGTTCCTGTTGTTGAGATTCTATTACTATCTTTTTTGTATCAATCTGTATATCCACATTCTCTTGGATAGGTAGGAGCTTTGTCTCAGGACATAAATCGATTTCAGGTTGCTGCCAGTAGGTATAGCTAATATGATTTTGACTGGCCATGTGATTCCACTTTCCCTCTCTGAGACTATGATATTGATTGGTTAAAGCTTTATCTTTGACATAGCATTCCATGACTTTATAAGCATAAGCATTTGTAGAAGATCTTTCTTGTAAACTATAGTCTTCATTTTGTTTTTGATAGATGTACATTAAATGTAAATTGCTTAAAGCCATGAGGGGGTATTCAATTAATTGATAGAAACTATCCTGATAAGATTCAGGAATCGTTGTTTTTAATTGCTTAAGTCTTGATTGCAATTCTATGGATTCCTTCTGTATCCTATCCCTTTCATTAAAGACTTTATTTGTATAGGTATCCTTGTCCAGTAGTTCTGGTCTCCGGCGGCTGCTGTATAGAAGGTAATCTTCTATCAATTGGGATAGGTCTGTATCTTTGATTCCGAATTGTTCATAGGTCCATCTCTTAAGATAATTTGCTATCTCATCAGATTTAATATCCTCAGGATTCCAGGCCATATCCATAAAAAAGCTTAAAGGGAGTTCCTGGAATTTAATATCGCCTCCATTCACGATCCATAGACTTTGTATTCCCGAATTATAAGCCAGGGTGAGTTGCTCCCAGGTTCTGCTTAGATTCGTAGAACTAATCCATTTGTAATTACGAGGACCACCTACATAATCAAAGTGATAATACAGACCATAACCTGCTTTGTGTTTCTGTTTATCTTTGGGGGGAATGATTCTGAGATTTCCCCAGTTATCATCACATAACATAATGATGATATCTTCCGGTATCTCAAAACCTTGCTCATATACATCTTGTACTTCTTTATATACAGCCCACATTTGAGGAATATCCTGTGGTTTTTTATGGGTGACTTCCTGAAGAATGTCTCTTTGGGTTTTAATGATTTTCTCTAACAGATCTGCCTGTTTATCATTGGTAAGTGGTTCATCTCCGTCCCCTCTCATCCCAACTGTGACGAGACTTTCATATGAGCCCATCCGTTTAATACTTTGGGTCCAGTATTGCTTTAACTGTTCCAGGTTTTTATTAAAATCCCATTCTCCTTCACCATAACGTCCCCATTCTTTCCAATTACGCATCATTGGTTCATGGTGACTTGTTCCCATGATGATACCTAACTTATCTGCTAGAATGTGATTCTGAGGATCGTCATCATAAAAACAATCATCCCACATGGCTGGCCAGAGATAATTCCCACGTAAGCGGAGGAGCAGGTCAAACACGTGTTCATAGAATTCATGATTAAGACTTTCAAATTTTTCATGGGCCCAATTACCTAAACAGGGGTATTCATCGTTAATGAAAAAGCCCCTATATCTGATAGCAGGCTCTCCCGAGGTGAAGGTTCCTTTTTTGATAGCTATGTAATTATGCTTTGGATGAGGTACATCCGCCCACCAGTGCCAGGGGGAAACACCTAACTGACGGGATAAATCAAATATCCCATAAAGCGCTCCCCTTATATTACTACCTATTATGGAAATAGCTTTGTCAGACACCTCGATAATATAGGAGTCCCATTTGTCTTTGAGTGCATGGTATTCCTGTTTTGAGTCAGAAGAATCCTCTCCTATCAGCTTTATTTCAAGAATAGGGTTGGAAGCCTTCTGAGAAGACGAGCTTAAGGGAAAGGTCATATTCGTTATACCGAGAAGATCTTCCTGGAACTGTTTGACTCCCCATTGGAGTCCTTCCTGAGAAGGCTGAATTAGGGTTAGGGAGGGATTCCCGTCATAAATTGTTAGATAATCTACCTGAGGTTTACAGGATAGTATTGATTCTTTGTGTGATAAAATAGTCATAATTGCTGTACACTCCTATTTTACTTAAGATATTAGGGATAGCTCCTCCTTAGAACCAATGTTCATTACCATAATATTCTTGTACAATACTGCTAATGAAAAAGGCGATAGATTTTGGTTCAGGATTTCTTGTGAATGATTTCCCCCTCCATTCAGATAGCTTTTATGAGATGCATCTATTCTATAAGGGGAAGGGAACCCTCGTTGGAGCAGGGTTCCAATACATAATCGAACCACATTTATTGACAATAAGTCCTCCCCATGAAGAGCATCGTCTCTATGTTCAAGATGAATTAGCTTTTCATATTGTGCGTATTCATGAACCAGGAGGGGAAAGGGATTTCTTGAATGCCCTGTGTGTTCTCTGTCGTGATCAAGGAGGATTCCTATTATCTTCCCCCAGAAGTTATGAATGGAAACGATATCGAGTACTCTCTAATATCCCTAATAAAGAAGTTCAAAGAACTGTGTGGTATGGGGTTATGGCTTTATTGAGTGAACTAAGTATTCCCTCTGATCCAAGCTATAGTGTGGACATTACAGATCCCTTAATGGATGTTATGTATTATATGGACCAGAATCTAAATCGAAAAATTACTCTGGAAGATTTGGCTTCTCTCGTTAATTTAACCCCATCCCGACTTAGTCATTTGTTTAAAGAAAGGACAGGTCGTTCTCCTATCGATTATTTTTTACGCTTAAAAGTAGATGCTGCTTGCTATTTACTGGAGAGTCATGACTATGTAAATAAGGAGCTAGCCACGCTTTTTGGTTTTTCTGATGAATACCATTTCAGTAAAATATTTAAGAAAAAAACTGGCATAAGCCCCAAAGATTACCGTCAATCCCTTAGGAAAGGTAAGCTGCCTCCTCGGGATTAAAAAACTTGTGCCCCTAGAATATGCACCGTATAATGTTTGCGGAATGAATATATTCATAAAGTGGTTCCTGGATATTCCTATTGGCCGTAAGTTAGTCTTGGTCTATTTTGGAGGTTTTTTTCTTCCTCTGATTCTTGTGGTCTCTTATTTTACATATGAGTTGATCCAGGCAGGGCAGGTTCAGGAAGATAGCTATTTGAAAGAATCCTTAAAAGCTGTGACTGATGATTTGGAGAACTACATAGACTCTTTTTCTCTGATATCAAAGGCCATTGTTGCTGATTCTGTAATTTATCGTTTATTACTGGATGAGTATCCTCAGAAGCAAAAGTACCAAGAAGTCCACTCTTCCTATTTATGGCCAGAGCTTAACAAGTATATAGCGGGATATAATGGAATTGAAAAAATTCTTTTCTATGTCAGTAATCCTTCTATTGGTGTTTCATCCGGTTATGTGACTTTGAATGAGGACAATCTTAACAGTACCTGGTATAAGCTCATTAAAAAGACTCCTTCCAGGCAGTTACTACTCATGCATAAAGAAGAGGACAGGAGATTAAGTCTCCATCAAGGTCCTTACTTGAGTCTTTATAAATATATAAGTAATCCCTCCTATCCCAGTAAGTACGAAGTCATTCTTCGAATGGATATGTCTGTCTCTATTCTTAAGTCTATTCTCTCTAGTTCTCCCTTAAAGGGGAATCTTCAATTAAGAGATGGCTCTGGACATATTTTAACCCAGTGGCTCAGTATAGAAAGATTAAGCAGACAAGATAGATTATTGGAAGTCAAACCAGAATTAGACTTGGGATATGATCTAAGAATATCCGGTATGGTCGCCAGTATGAACCCGACTGTGGGAGATCGTTTTAGTTTTCTTAAATACGTTCTAGTCCTTATTCTCAGTCTGGGACTGGCTAGTATTTTTGTTTACTTGGTTAATTTATCTATTACTTCTCGTCTTAAACTACTATCAAAACATATGAAAAAGGTGGAGAAAGAGGATTTCTCTCCTATTACTATAGGGGCCTTCGGTCATGATGAGATAGCCACTTTACTTAATGATTTTAATCTGATGGCCCAACATATTAATTACTTGATCAACAAGGTTTATAGACAGGATATAGAAAGAAATAAACTGGAGTTAACCAAAAAACAAGCAGAACTAGATAACCTACAGAGCCAAATTAATCCTCATTTTCTTAATAATGTACTGGAATCCATTCGAATGAAGTCCGTCATCAAAGATGAATATGAGACTGCTGATGTTATTCTAAAGCTATCCCGTCTTTTCCGGCGTATGGTGGAATGGGATCATGATCTGATACCATTAGAGTCGGAGTTAGCCTTTACTAGTGAGTATTTGGATATCCAGAAGTATCGCTTTGAGGACAGATTGAAATATGAAATCTATACAGATTATAGGCCGGACTATTGGCTTATTCCACGGATAACCATTCAGGGAATAGTGGAAAATGCCTGTATGCATGGATTGGAAAATGTATTACAACAGGGGTCTCTCATTATTAGAGTGTTTGAAGAAAATGACTTTCTGATAATTGAAGTAAAGGATAATGGTGAGGGGTTTGATTTGACCCATGTTCCAGATGGTATCGGATTATCTAATTTAAAAAAGCGTCTTGATTTATATTACCAGAAAGATCATCTGCTTCATATTCATAGCTCTATAGAGACAGGAACCTATGTCCGGATTCAGATTCCATATAGGGAGGATTTTTTTGAATCTTAAACTAATCACAGTCGATGATGAGCGTTATCTTCATCAAGGTTTGGATAAATTAATGAATTGGGAACAGTGGGGCATATCCAAAGTAGGGATGGCCTATGACGGGGAAAATGCCTATAAACTTATTGATGGAGTACGGCCGGATATTATTATATCCGATATTCGTATGCCTAAGTTAGATGGTCTGAACCTTATTGATAAAGTTAATTCTCTTCAAAACTACCATCCTCATTGGATAATATTGAGTGGGTATAGTGATTTTGCTTTTGCTCAGCAGGCCATGAAATTCGGGGTTAAGCACTATCTTCTCAAGCCCGTGGATCCAGAGGAAATAAAACTGGCCCTTGAGCAAATACGTAAAGAATCTCAATTTCATTCTGATCATAGACAGATGGATAGCTCAACACGAAGCTTTAGGCAGCTTATCATTAATCATAAAATCTATGATGATTCTCATCTTAATGAGGTTCTTCCTTTATTTCGTAATCTACGTTATATGCAGTTTATGATGCGACAGGAACAACCTGATCAAGAAGAAGTCCTGTGTACACTCTTGAATAAGTTCAATGTCCCCTTAACCAAACAATCCTTTATTAGATTGTCCCCATATAAAACTGGTTTTCTATTGGAAGACAGCCTCTGCTCATCAAAAGAGGTTTTATCCAAGCTCATCCATTGCTCTAAGCGTGAGTTCAAAGCTGAACCATATATCCTTTTAAGTCCAGTACTTAATACTAAGGAGGCTCTTAGATCCAGTTTCCAGGGTATTATAAATTCCCTCGCCTGTCTTCCTTATACAGAGACAGCTGGCTTATTCTATTGGACTGATCAGACCCAGGATATCTACTCTGTAAAGACTCCATTAAAAGAAGCCCTTTTCTTCCCTGAATTACTTAATAGTATCGAGCGGGGGGACCAGTTAGAGATTACTAAACAATTACAGCAAATACGTTTATGGGCATATGCAAGAAAGATCTCTCTTCTCGCTCTCCATGACTGGATACAGTGTATTGTTATGGATGTAACCCGCATTATTCTTGAGTTGGATGGATCTGTAGATGGTTTTATGGCTCACTTTCGTGATCCTTCATATATTGAAGATTTATGTTATCGAAAAAATGTGTTTGATTATATGGAGCAATACTCTCAGGAAGCCTCTCAAGTGATTCAAGAACTAAAGCGCCTTAATAAAGCAGGTGTCATTATGAGTGTGGCAAAATACGTACAGGAGCATTATCAGGAGTCCCTGTCTCTAAAGGAACTAGGTCAGATCTATTCCATAAATCCAGTGTATTTAGGTCAATTATTTAAGAAGACCTATAGCGTAAGTTATAAAAAATATTTATGCCAAATACGTATGGAGGAAGCACAAAAGTTATTAGCTTCAAGCGATTTAAAAGTCTATGAAGTAGCCCATGCGGTAGGATATTCTGACAGTGATTATTTCTCTGAACAATTCGTAAAACACACAGGAGTTTCTCCTGCCAAGTTTCGATCTTTATAGGTGAAAACTCCTACGATGTTATCGGTATTATTTCTATAAATAATTATATATAAGGCATTTATGACCCATATGCTTTAGAATCTCCTGTTCTTTTCTTTACTTTGTCCTGTATCGGGTTTTAAAAAAACCATGATAGTTTGATGTACAAAGTAAAAGGAGGACAATTATGAAAAGGATTACTACAGTACTAATTATGTTTCTGGTAATGCTAGGAATGGTTAGTGCTAATGGTACTCAGGAAGGTACGTCTTCAAACGGCAAGAGGACCTACACTATTTTCCTTGGATACGAAAAGGAAAACTATCCAACTAAAGGTACTATTTTCGGGAATTGGCTTGAAGAACAAACTGGAGTCAAATTGGAATGGGACATTTTGGTTGGTGATTTAAAGCAAAAAATAGGAATCATGGCAGCATCAGGTGACTATCCTGATCTAATTGCCGGTCGTAATCAAACTCACGTTTTATACGAAGCTGGTGCCTTTATTCCTCTTGATGATTTATTAGATCAATATGGACAGGATCTCCTGGCTTTATGGGGAGATAATATCAAGTTACTTCGTCAGGATGATGGTCATATCTATTGGCTTCCTCAAACCATGCCCTATGGTGACAAAGTTCGTAAGAGCCAGGAAGCTCAAGGTCTTTATATTCAGAAGGCTGTCTTGGAATATTATGATTACAAACTACCTGAAAACTTAGAAGAAGCCGTTGATATGCTTATTGGGTATGCTCAAAAATTCCCAGAAATCAATGGTAATAAAACCTTTGCCTTTACAGCGTTAACTGATGGATGGCGGGAATATGCTTACCTCAATACTCCTAGTTTGTTTTCTGGACACCCTAATGATGGAAAGGCTAACGTCGACATGGTAAACGGTCGTTGGACTGTATCTCCTATTGGATTTGATGAAGCTGCTTATAAAACCTACAAATTATATAACAAGATATATAACGCAGGCTTGTATGATGAAGAATCTTTTGTAATGAGTTATGACCAATACACGGCCAAGCTTACAACAGGTTCCATTCTTGCTTTTTATGACCAATGGTGGAATTTTGATCAACCTAATACCTTATTGAAAGAACAGGGACAAGGTCGATGGTATGTTCCCACACCAACCGTTCTTGCTGGCTATCCTGAAAGTTATGAAGGACCTATCGAACCTCAATCTACAGAAGGTGTAGGAATATCTGTGAATTGTAAAGATCCCGTAGGTGCTATTAAGTATCTTAATTTCTTAGCCAAAGAATCTACTGAAATAATGAGACATTGGGGTCGTGAAGGGACTGATTACTTGGTTGATGAAGATGGTTATTTCTACAGAAATGCTGAAATGATCCAACGTTTCAATGACCAGGATTGGGTTAAGAAAGAATTTGGTGCAGATTATTGGGCAAATATGATTAGACCTGATTCTGCAAACTTCTATTCCGATGGCAAAAACTCTGTTGCTCCTAAAAACCAGCCTTCCATATATAAAGCGAAACTTCGACCTGGTGAATTAGAAGCATTAGAGGCTCTTGGTGTGGATACCTTCTATGAGTTGTTCAACAAACCTGATCAAAGAAGAGCTTCTTACTACCCCGCTTGGTCTATTAATTATCCTACCGGTAGTGATATCGCCATTACAGATCAAAAAATTACTGATGTACGTAGAGAGTATACTCCAAAATTAATCATGGCTGCTCCCGGGGAATATGACAAAATCTGGAAAGCTTACTTAGCTGAATACAATGCTATTCCTAAAGCAGACAGAGATAGTGTTATGAATTATTTACAAAAAGAAATTGATAAAAGAGTTGAAATAAACGGCGGATATTAATCATCTCACTGATCCGGCTTGTAAAAGCCGGATCCTAATTCATTATTTGTCCATTTTTAACATATTGAGGAGACAGTCATGTCCAATAATACCAGCAAATTAAAGGGTTTCTCTCGTAAGCTTAATTCCCAAAAGATTCTTTTGCTGATGACCCTGCCATTTGTTGTCCACATTATTATTTTTCGTTATATCCCTGTAGGTGGCTGGATCATGGGATTTGAGGATTATAAACCAGCAATCCCTTTTTTCAAGCAAAAGTTTGTGGGATTAAAACATTTTAAAGATCTACTAGGGGATGCTAATTTTTACTATGTCATTAGAAATACCCTTGCTATGGCTACTATAAAGCTTGTATTGGGAACTTTTTTTGCCATACTCACGGCTGTGCTAATTAATGAAACACGGCATCATGGTTTTAAACGAAGCGTTCAAACCATATCTTACCTGCCACACTTTGTGTCTTGGGTTGTTGCAGCTAATATCGTGTTGGAAGTTCTTTCTCCAACAGGAATCATCAATCAACTATTAGTGGGAATGGGTGCCATTAAAAAGCCTATTCTGTGGATGGGGAAGCCTCATTTCTTTTGGTGGATAATCGGGTGGTCCCATGTTTGGAAATCTGTAGGGTTCGGAGCCATCATATATTTGGCAGCGATGACTGCTATTGATCCACAATTATATGAAGCCGCTGACATCGACGGTTGTAGTCGTCTTCGTAAGATCACGGCTATCACATTACCAAGCATTAAACCAACTATTATTATCTTATTGATTATGGATATAGGACATCTTTTGGATGCTGGTTTTGAACAGCAGTATCTACTTCAGAACTCTCTTGTTATGAATTATTCTGAGGTCTTTACCATATATGTTTTACGCTATGCCTTTGAATTTTATCGTTTTTCCTTTGCGGCTGCTGCAGGAATCTTTAAATCACTTGTTAGTATAACTTTGCTTTTAGCAGCAAACCTTATAGCTAAAAAACTCGATCAAGAATCATTAATGTAGGAGCTTAGTAATGAGAAAGACTCGCGGAGACGTTATATTCGATACAATTAAGATTATTATGATACTCTTTTTATGTGTCGTAACATTATATCCTTTTTTAAATACACTAGCCATTGCCTTAAATGATCCTATGGATTCCTTAAAGGGAGGCATTGGCATTTGGCCAAGGATTCTAACATTTAGTAATTTTAAAGATATTATATATGATGAATTTATTGGGATAGCATTTCGTAATTCCCTATTAAGAACAGTGATATCAGCTTTGGTACAGACCTATTGTACAGCAATGGTTGCGTATACCTTGAGTAGGAAAGAATTCTCTCTTCGTGTTCCCATTGCTATTATTTATGTTATTACCATGTATATAGATGGTGGGTTGATTCCTACTTATTTTCTGTATAGAAAACTTCATTTAGTGAATAGTTTCCATGTCTATTGGTTACCAGGACTTACAACAGCTTGGAATATGATGGTCATTCGAACTTATATGCGAGGTTTGCCAGAATCTCTCGTTGAAAGTGCGAAGCTGGAAGGGGCTGGTGACTTTATGATTTTTAGAAAAATCATTCTTCCTTTATCTACCCCTGTTTTAGCTACTATTGTCTTATTTACCTCTGTTTGGCAATGGAACACATGGTTTGATACCTTTATCTTTAATTCAGCCAAGATCAATCTAACTACCTTACAGTATGAGTTAATGAAAAAGATTCAGTCTGCTAATGCGGCTATTTCTAATACCAGTATGTCTGATGTGTATTCTAATGCCAGTAATCAGAGTGGTAATTCGGTAACTCCTAAATCATTAAGAGCAGCTATGACCATCGTGGTTAGTTTACCTATTATTATGGCCTATCCCTTTCTTCAAAAATACTTTGTCAGTGGTCTTACCATCGGTGGGGTAAAAGGATGAGTTATAAACACAATACCTTCACAGTAGATTTAGGTCCTTCCTATAAGAATTGTGAAGTAGAAGTTAGCTTCCAAAAACATAAGTTTTTATTTGGTTGTAATGGATTTGGTTTTATCGGTCTGGAAACCAAAGAGGAAACAGAACAATATAAAACCCTTTTTACCAAGCTTTTTAATATGGCTACCTTACCCTTTTATTTAGCTCAATACGAACCAAAAGAAGGAAAAACTAAGGAAAAGGAGCTCAGTGCCGCATCTCATTGGGCTTCTAATGAGGGAATAATTCTCAAAGGGCATCCCCTTTGTTGGCATACTTTATGGCCAGAATGGATGCTTCAATATGATACCAAAACCATTTATTCCAAAACCATGGCGAGGATTGAAAGAGAAGTTAGCCACTATAAGGGCACTATTGATATGTGGGATGTTATCAATGAAGTTGTAATTCTACCAAGATTTCAACGATATGATAATGGTATCTCAAGATTACAAAGGGAATACGGAGCAGAAAACCTGGCCTTTGATTGTTTTAAAAAAGCAAAAGAAGTGAATCCTGATGCCACATTATTAATAAATGATTTTCTATTAATATCAGAATACAAAGACCTCATAACAAGACTTCTAGATAGAGGATGTCCTATCGACGTCATCGGTCTACAGACACATCAGCACCAGGGGTATTTAGGACTGGAAGCGGTACAAGAATTAATTGACACTTTTGGTACTTTTAAATTACCTCTTCATTTTACAGAAAATACTCTTCTATCAGGAAGATTGGTTGATCCTGCTATTGAAGATTTGAATGATGCGTATAGCAACGATTGGCCAAGTACAGAAGAGGGTGAACAAAGACAGGCCAAGCAAATAGAGGAAATGTATCGCTTACTCTATGAATCCGATCAGGTGGAAGCCCTTATATGGTGGGATTTACAAGATGGCAATTGGTTAAATGCTCCCTCTGGCTTAGTTAGGAAAGACTATAGTCTTAAGCCTGCTTATCAAAAACTGGACGAATTGATCAATATAGAATGGGGATATCCACAAAAAACTTTAGTAACCAATGAGAAAGGTCAACTGGATATAACAGGACCAGAGGGGGATTATTCTCTCAACATTAAAGATAAGATACAGAACGTTTGTTTATCAAAGGATAGTCTATGACCATGCGAGCTATGGAAAGAAGCGATGATCATCATCGGGAAAAACATGATTATTTCCTGGGTTTAAGTCAGAAGGAAAACTTTGATATTGTCTTTTTTGGAGATTCTCTTACCAGACGTTGGGAAGATTATCCCGATGTTTGGAATAAATATTGGGGTACTAAAAAAGCCTTAAATATGGGAGTAGGTGGTGATACTTTAGAAAATATGCTGTGGCGTATTGAAAATGGTGAGCTACAAGATCTTAATCCTTCTTTATTTATCCTTCTCATGGGAACGAATAACCTTCCTCTTCAGGACAATGATTATATTATTCAAGGAATAAAGTACGTAGTCATGTCCATTCACAGCTCTTGTCCTAGTGCCAGAATACTATTACAAGGCTTGTATCCTAGAAGTAAGGGAGAAGAGGGGCAGGATTATATGTCCCGTATTACTATTATTAATGAGCAATTAAAACTCTGGTCACGGGATCCTGTATTTTATATAGACCCAGGGGTTAATTTACTTAATCCGGATGCTACTGTGGATTATGACATCATGCCCGATGGACTCCACCTAAATGATAAAGGTTATGACAAATTAGCTCCCCAACTAATCAAAGCTATAAAGGAAATAGAATTATGAAAAATATTACTAATCCCATATTGCCAGGTTATTACCCAGATCCATCCCTGTGTCGTGTAGGTGAGGACTACTATCTAGTGAATTCTACCTTCTCCTATTTCCCAGGATTACCCCTTTTTAAGTCTCAAGATCTTGTTCATTGGAATCAGATAGGCCATGTCCTGGATAGGGATGACCAATTACCTCTTCAGGATGCTATGCATTCGGGAGGACTGTTTGCTCCTACCATTCGTTATCATGAAGGTCTCTTTTATGTGATATGTACTAACGTCACTACTGGAGGAAACTTCTACGTAACAGCAGAAGATCCTAAAGGCCCCTGGTCTGAAGTCTATTGGTTAGAAGGTGCAGAAGGTATAGATCCTTCATTGTTCTTCGATGAAGAGGGACGGTGTTGGTATTGTGGGACTAGAGCTATAGAAAATCAGAGCTATTCCGGTGAGAATGAAATTTGGTTACAAGAGCTGGATTTAGTTAAACATAAGCTTACAGGTCCTATCTATTCCTTATGGAGGGGGGCTCTACGTCAGTCTGTTTGGCCAGAAGGCCCTCATATCTATAAAATAGGTGATTATTATTACCTTCTTATATCAGAAGGTGGGACAGAAATGGATCATGCATTAACCATAGCGAGGGCCACTGATCTTACAGGGCCCTGGGAAGGTAGAAAATCAAATCCTTTCTTGACTCACCGTCATTTAGGGCACAGACATCCTTTTTGTAAAATTGGTCATGGTGATCTCTTTGAGGATCATAAAGGACAATGGTGGCTTATTTGTCTAGGATCACGACAAATAAAGGGAGTCAGTCCCCTAGGACGGGAAACCTTTCTGACTCCCATAAGATGGGAAGAGGATTGGCCTTATCCTGATACTGTAGATGGCTTAGTTCCTGCTAATTTGAATCATTATTTTGAAGGAAGAGTAAAAGTTGGGGCTGAGCCTTTCATTACTTTTGACATCAACAAACAAGGATTATCCCATGAATGGATAGGATTACGTAATCCTCCCACCACCTTTTATGAGGCCCATAATGATAATCCTAATCTGTTTAAGCTCTATCCTTCTTCTGGGTATCCTGGAGATCAAAAACAACTTGCTTTTCTAGGCTGCCGACAGACAAGCCACAATTATGATCTTGCCGTATCTTTTCGTTTAGAAGAGGTAACTCCTGGATTGAAAGGTGGATTCATGATCATTCAATCAGATGAAAATCTGTTATTAGTAGAGCAGGAAGTTAGCTCAGAAGAGTTGTTTATTCATGTGAAGGAAATTCGTAAAGGTGTAGAAAAGAAACTCAATACATTAAAGAGTAAAGAGAAGGAAACTGTTTCCCTAAACATAAAACAACGAGGCACCATATTGGATATCGATTGGCTGATGGGTTCTGAAAAAGTAACTCTTATTGAACAATATGATACTAGTTTTATGAGCACTGAAGAAGCGGGAGGCTTTGTGGGGAATGTTAATGGATTATACCTTTCCCAAAAGGATGATGTTAACTCCTCTCATGCTTATCTGAACCTGCTTCATTGGTCATGGCATATTCTATAAAAAAGGGCTGTCCTAAGACAGCCCCGGGGTGAACACTTATTGGGTCTAGTTGTGTTTAATCAATGGCAATTCTTTTAGGACTTGCTTCTGGTTTTTTAGCAATGTTGATTGTTAATATTCCATTCTTAAGTTCTGCTTTGATATTGTCTTGGTCAGAGTCCTTAGGAAGTCTAAAGCTTCTGGACAGGGTGTTGCTTCGTCTTTCTCTAAGAAGATAAGATAGCTTTTCTTCTGTCTTATCTTCTTTTTCTATATTAGAAAACGTCAATAGATTATCTTTGACCTCAAGTTTAACATCCTTCTGATCGATTCCTGGGAGGTCTGCTACCAATAGATACTCACTGTCTTTTTCAATGAAGTCAACAGCTGGTTTTGCAGTGCTGAGGTTGTTTCCCCATAGCCCGTTCATCATTCTTTCAACATCTCTTGACCAATCTAAGCCATTGTTTGAACTAACTAAATATCTCATAATTTGCCTCCTGTAGAGATCCTCTCATAGGATCTCAAGCTAATTGTTTTATTGTAAAATCTCTGAGCCATCTGCTCACTAATCATTAAGCAATCAACGTGCCAAGAATTGGTAAAAATAGTTAATAATTTTTAAATATTTATATTGTAAGTAATTATATTATTTATGATTTAGTCTTGTTTGATCAATTAAGTTAAAGGATATGTTTCTTTTTGACATAGTGTCTTTTTGACAAGGTATTATGTATCATAATTACCCACCTATAGGGGAGTCTTATCTTGGATTGTGTTTCGTTTTGACAAGAGCTTAGAAAAAGTCAATGGATTTAAGTTCAAAGGGAATATTTGTGATGTCTTCTTAAATAAGTAGGGGAAAGATTCCTGGTCTATGAATCTTTCCCTCTGAGGATAGAAGTGGATGTTCTTGTAATGCTTAGCTTATTACATTTTTGCCTTGCTCAATACAGACTATGCTTGATAATCGTTCCTGCCGGGGAACTTTTATCAAGTATTCACTCTCATTTGTTTATATCAGCCTCGACAGGGGCGAATTGTGAAGCCATAAACTTTATAACGTATAATCCAAACATTGTATAAATCCCAACTCCTGTATACCTAATGAGAATAAAGACTTCCCGTGAAGAATCTTCACAGTTATATGGTTAGGACCATCCACCATATGGGAGTTCATATCCTATTCCCTAGAAGATGCACCTCAAAGTGTATTTTAATGAGAGTAAACTTGAGTCGTTATCAGGGAAACTCCTGATTTAATCAAAGGACGGTGAGTATTGGGTACTTTTTATACTGACAATGGCTTTTGGGGATTATCTACTCCCTATTCTTAAGCCTATCAAAATAAAATAATAGTAAATTATATTGACTCTTGAATGGCTTATGTTTAATTTGTTCGAAACCGAACAAAGGGAGATGTACCATTGGCAAGATGCCTTCTAAGCAAAATGGGTGATATAAGTACTAAAGCGCGTGATTATATTGTTAATCACTTTAGTGAGTTGGATTTACCCTTACCTAAAAAACATATTCCTCTATTTTTTTTACTCCCAAAGAATGGTGAACTCCTTCACTTTAAATCCATACAGGAAGAGTGGGGAATCTCCAAGTCATCCTTGTCTGACATACTAAGCCGCTATTATGGAGAGGGTTATATCCTTAAAGAGGATAGTCTGGATAAACGCTGTGTAGAGATAGGGTTAACCCCTAAGGGGCATGATATCCAGGCCCAATTGCTAGCTCTTGAAGAGGAGTTTGTTCAAAGAATGCTTGAAGGTTTTGATCCAGAGGAACGAGAACTTATGGAACAGCAAATTAACCGTATGCTGTCAAATATTAAAGACATTACTTAAGATAAGGAGGTACTAATCTTGAATAGTACTATTGATACAATTAAAAATCACAGATCTATTAGATCTTATACAGATCAGGCTGTTGATGATAAAATGATTGACGAAATTCTCGCAGCTGCTCAGGCCATGCCTAACTCTATAAATGCTCAGCAGACATCCGTTATTGTTGTTAAAAATCTTGAAACGAGAAAGAAACTAGCTGAACTTTCCGGTGGAAACCCCTGGATCGTAGAAGCGCCTGTTTTTCTTGTATTTATTGCTGACTTCTATAAAACGGATCTAAGTGTAACAAAGAATCAGGCCACTCAAGTCATTCATGAAAGTATAGAAGGTACCGTTGTTGGTGCTGTGGATGCGGGATTAAATCTGGGGGGTGCTATTGTGGCTGCCGAGTCTTTAGGGTTAGGTATTGTTCCCATCGGGGGTATTAGAAGAAATCCTCAAGGTGTTATTGATTTACTTAACCTGCCTGAGAAAACCTTTCCTCTTTGTGGTTTAGCTATAGGACACCCAAAGGGTAGTTCTGATAAAAAACCACGACTTCCTATGAGAACTTTCCGTCATGATGAAGTTTATAATGCAGATATTCTTCCTGAAGCTATCGAAGAGTATGATGAAAAAATGGAAGCTTATTACAAAGAAATTGGCCGTGAACAAAGTGGTAATTGGAGCAAGTTGAATGCAAGACTTTATCAGATGGTTTACTATCCTGAAGTCTATCCTACCATGGTTAAACAAGGCTTTAAGAACGATAAATAATAAGGAATAACGATGAACGAAGAAATTTCAGTCTGTGCAAAGTTCACAGTAAAAGAGGGCGCTGTAGATACTGTTATCTCAAAACTGCAAAAACTAATTGACCATACAAGAACAGAAGAAGGATGTATTAAATATGATCTTCATCAGGACTTAGCTAATCCTAGATCTTTTGTGTTCTATGAGGTATGGGCTAACAAGGATGCTCTTAAAGCTCATGGTGATAGTGATAACTTTAAACAGACTATGGCAGAACTTCAGGAGTATACAGAAGGGCCTTCAGAAAACACCCTAATGAAAAAAATATCCTAATAACATAAGGCAAGGAATAAGAAGCTATTCTTTGCCTTTTTCATTGACTTTGAGCTAACTCTAACTATTATGTTTAACAGAGGAGTTATATGTGCTTATTAGTGATGTTAGTGAAAAATACAATATTTCAACTGATACCTTACGTTACTATGAACGTATTGGTTTAATCCCCCATGTGAATCGATCCAAATCAGGTATTCGTGACTATACAGATGAGAACCTTAACTGGGTTCATTTTGCAATAAGCATGCGGAATGCAGGTCTTTCTATTGATGTTTTAACGGAATATCTTAGTCTATATGAACAAGGTGACAGCACCATAGAAAGACGTAAGAATTTATTATTGGTACAAAGAAATCAACTTAATGATCGTATCAATGAGATGAAGGAAACCTTAGGGCGGCTTGATAAAAAGATTCATAATTATGAGAAGGTCTTCATAGAAAAGGAAAAAAAACTGTTAGGATAACGCTTTTTTTCTTGCCTTGAAGTTTACTCCAAGTATTAGCCTATAACAAGAAATAATACAAAGGAGCTGTGTTAATGCAAAAACGAACACTAGGTTCATCAGGTTTAGAAGTATCCGCCATAGGCTTAGGCTGTATGCGTATGTCCTTTGGAGATAAACCTATTGGGACCAAACAAGAGATGGTCACATTAATTCATCAAGCTATCGATAGAGGGGTTACCTTTTTTGATACAGCTGAAGTTTATGGTCCCTATACTAATGAAGAACTGCTTGGAGAAGCTCTGGCTCCCTATAAAGACAAAGTTGTGATAGCGACTAAATTTGGTTTTGACCTCTATCCTGATGCCAGACCTGGTTGGCGGGGTTTTAATAGCCGACCAGACAGAATACGCCAGGTAGCAGAAGAATCGCTAAAACGATTAAAAGTCGAAGCTCTCGATTTATTTTATCAACATAGAGTTGATCCCGATGTACCTATAGAAGAGGTTGCCGGTACTGTTAAAGATCTTATTACAGAAGGGAAAGTTAAGCATTTTGGCTTATCCGAAGCCCCGGTAGAGGCAATAAGAAAAGCCCATTCTATTCAATCAGTAACCGCCATACAAAGCGAATACTCCATGTGGCTGCGGGATCGTGAAAATGATGTGCTTCCCCTGTGTGAAGAATTAGGTATAGGTTTTGTTCCCTATAGTCCTTTGGGTCGGGGATTTCTGACAGGTAAGATAAACGAAAATACCGAATTTGATAGTTCAGATATTCGCAGCCATAATCCAAGGTTTACCAAAGAAGCGATTCAGGCGAACCAAAACTTTGTTTTCTTTCTTGAAGAATTAGCCAAATCAAAAGGAGTAACACCAGCACAGATCGCCATTGCCTGGTTATTGGCGCAAAAACCCTGGATTGTTCCTATTCCTGGAAGTCGAAGATTAGACCGCTTAGAGGAGAACCTTGGTGCCTCTGATGTTCAATTCACAAAAGAAGAATTACAAAACACAGCTAAAGCATTAAGCACCATACCAGTGATGGGTGACAGATATTAATAGAAGGAGCTATATATGGAAACAATTACTGTAAAGGCTTATGGAACAGAGGGCCAGAACCAACCTTTAAAAGATATGACCATACCTCGAAGAACCTTGGGGGCTCTGGATATTGAGATGGACATTCTCTATTGTGGAATATGTCATTCTGACCTGCATTGGATCAACGATGATTTTGGTGCTACGACCTATCCCATCGTTCCCGGTCATGAAATCGTAGGACGAATTACCAAAGTCGGGACAGATGTTACTGATTTTAAGATAGGTGATAAAGCGGCTATTGGATGCATTGCCGATTCCTGCGGTCATTGCCAGTACTGTGAAGATGATCTGGAAATGTTTTGTGAAGAAGGGGCTACCATTTCTTTTAATTCCTCTGATAAACACTTAGGGGGCGTTACGTATGGTGGCTTTGCTCAAAGCTATGTCTGTGATTCTCGTTATGTTCTTCATATGCCCGAAGGAATCGATTTGGCTGCTGGTGCTCCCTTATTATGTGCAGGGATAACTGTCTATTCCCCCCTTCGTCATTGGAAGGTGGGACCTGGAAAAGTCGTAGGAATCCTTGGGATTGGTGGTCTAGGTCATGTTGCTATTAAAATAGCGAAAGCTATGGGGGCCCATGTAGTTGTTTTTACAAGCTCTCCTTCAAAAGTAGACGATACCCTGCGTTTAGGCGCGGATCAGGCCGTCTTATCAACAGACGAATCACAGATGAAAAACTTTGGATTACCTTTGGATATGATTTTAGATACCATATCTGCTAAGCATAATATTAATAGTTATTTGAATTATCTTAGACCTGATGGAAGTATCGTACTGGTTGGTCTTCCCCCAGAGGCATTGGAAGTGGGAGCTTTTAGTTTGGTTCATGGACGACGTAGTTTGTCCGGTTCTAATATTGGTGGAATCGCTGAAACTCAAGAGATGCTTGATTTCTGTGGTGAGAATAACATAACGGCAGATATTGAATTAATTAATGTCTCCCAAATCAATGAAGCATTTAAGCGATTAGAGAAGGGTGATGTTAAATATAGATTTGTTATAGATATGTCTACCTTATAATACAAGTGAAAGGAGTAAGTATGGAATACGTACAATTAAATAATGGGGTGAAGATGCCCTATTTAGGTTATGGGGTTTATCAAGTAACCCCTGAAGAATGTGAAAGATGTGTAACGGACGCCTTAGACGTCGGTTATAGATCCATTGATACCGCTCAGGCTTATCGCAATGAAGAAGGGGTGGGGAATGCTGTCACCAAGAGTGGAATCGCCAGGGAAGAATTATTCTTAACTACTAAAATCTGGATTAGTAATGGGGGATATGATAAAGCGAAAGCTTCCATAGAGCAATCTCTGAATAAGCTACAGACCTCTTATATCGATCTTATGCTAATTCATCAGCCCTTTAATGATTATTATGGAACTTACCGGGCTATGGTCGAAGCTTATGAACAAGGTAAAATCAAAGCCATTGGGGTGAGTAACTTTCATCCAGATAGACTTGTTGATTTTTGCAAGTTCACAGATGTTGTTCCTGCAGTTAACCAAATTGAGACTCACCCTTTTCATCAGCAGAGCGATGCCCAGATGTATATGAAAAAGTACGGCGTTCAACATGAGTCCTGGGGCCCCTTTGCAGAGGGACGGAAGGATTTATTCAACAATCCCGTTATTAAAGCCATTGGGGATAAATACGATAAAACCGTAGCACAGGCTGTCTTGAGATTCCTCATTCAGAAAGAGATCGTCGTCATTCCTAAATCTACTCACAAGGAACGTATGGCTGAAAACTTTAATGTCTTTGATTTTACTCTTACAGAAGATGATATGAAGACCATAAGTCAGCTGGATGAAAAGGAAAGCGCTTTCTTTTCCCATGCAGATCCTAAGACTGTTGAATATATCACAGGTCTTGGTGCTGTCTAATTCTCTATACAGCTTATTACCAGATGAGAATCTGGTAATAAGCTCTTTGATTTATGAAGATAGGTTACCCATCATCCATAATCCAATATCCTGGAATCCAAGCTTTTTATATAACCTGCCTGCCTCTGGATTATCATAAAATAGTATGGCTGATTTGCCTTCTTTAAACATGTCTTCACAAATGGCCAGTATGTTAACTGTTGCATACCCCTTCTTGCGATAATGGGGATCAGTAGCCACTCCAATGAGCATCCCGTTCATACTGTTCTCAGCAGAAATCTGTGCTGTTGACACGATACGTTCCTTATCTCGTATGAAAGCAATTCTTCCAGATCCTTTAAGAATATCCTGTCCGTAGTGTTCACGCTTACTTAAAGATCCAGAAAACTCTTTGATACTCTTTTGAAAATCAAATAAGTCATCCAAATCCTCTGGTGTCGCTAAATGAGAATGTATATCTTTGGGTCTTTCCACGGATGTAGACCTGGCTTCTGCCAGATAAAGAGTTTGAAATTGATCTGATTTAAGGTATTGATTGAGGAGAGTAACTGAGTTCTGCGGCCCTGATAGCATTCTGGGTTCTTGTGTCTTTAACACTTCATAGGCCGCTGCCATATCCCCTTCCCCTGATACTACATAATTATCAAAGTACTTCAATAGATAGACTTGAGGGGGTTCTTTTAGACTATCAACCCAAATATCAAGATAGTCTTCTTCCAGGGAATGGTTTTCTAAATCCCCGATGAGGAAACAGTTAAATGCAGGGGATTCTTTTAAATGTTTTAATAGAAATTCTTTGTGTTCGTCTTTGCATTTTATCATTCTCCTATTATCCCAATGATTTCTTTGCATGTAAAGTGTTATACTGTAGGTATACAGGGGGTATTCGTGGTTAGTATTGAAGTTCATTTTGATAAAGCTGACTGGGTCTCTTTTATAGGAACAAAAGACGAAGCAGCCCAGTATTTGGAAGACAATCCTTTTCCTGCTCACATGAAAACCTCCCTCGTTGAGATACAGCCTGAACATTTCCCCCTAATCATTCGTAAAACTTCAAAGTTTGAGTACTTTGATTTCCCTGGTTATTGGCAGATTAAAAGTAAAAGAACTCCTAAATCTGGAGTCGACTATTTATGTAGAAATACCTTTATTAGTGTGGGACATGAGGATGAAATGGATCTCTTACCCCATTATCCCTCCGACCCTTCTCCTGATGATAGCGAACTACTAGAGGATTATCTGTCAGAATTAGGGTATGAAGAAAATCTGAAAGAGTTGGATCATATCTTTGAGCTCTATCATGAGCATTCGGATTTGACGTTTAAGTCCCTCATCGCAGAAGGATATCTCTCTGTTTTTCATCAATGGGCCTATGATCATGCCTGTGGAAATTTACCTGTTATTGCCGAGTCTGAACTTCTCTATCCATTAGAACAATGGGAGCTACTACAACAGGCTGTGCCTTACTCTGAGTATTGTGAGGCTTATATTATTTTGCTGGAAAACAGTTCTTCCCTGGAACAGAAAAAGAAATATCTAGATAAATGTCTTCGTCTTGAAAAAGATTTCTTAGGTGATTGCGAAGTAGATGATGTGACCATAAGTGAGCTGATAGCTGTCGCCTATCATATTCTCTTTGATTTCACTCATGAATCATTTTACTGGAACAAAGCTCTTCAGCGATCAGGATACGTACTAAGTCATGGGGAGGCAAAGAGTTCTCGTTTATATTCTTATTTGACACTCATATCCCCGAGAACGTTGTCACTTATGAATGATACCCCTGACTTTGATTTATTGTGTGAAGAATTTGAGCTCCTGGCTGGTAAAGGAGAATCTTTAGAAACGGCTTTGGAAGTGGTTGATGCTTTTCAGCGTTTATATCGTCATTGGGGAGAAGACAAGTTCCCTTATCGGAAGCTCTATAATTCATGGGTTGAAAAAGCCCGCTACTGGGATCCTAAGGATGTCTCTTTAAATAACATTAGTTCTGCTGCACAGATATTCCGTTTTGAAGGAGAACGGTTGGACTCTCCCGAACTGCTCCTTAAGGCCGCTAGTTTATTCCAAATGATACGTGATGAGAATCAAGGTGAAATGGAGATATATTATCTATCCCAAATCTATTCACGACTTGGTCAGCTCTATAGCTCTATCGATTCCCAGGCCAGCCATCATTATTCCTCCCAGGCCTTAACTATCTATGAAACTAACATCGAGATTGTAAGGGGTAACCTGTCTCTATTGATTCATTATCTGGAATATGTAGATAACCTGGTTCTTAAGTATAATCGTTCAACCCAACAAAGCATGATAGAGAAAAAACTTGATCTCCTGAATACTGCTATTCAATTGGGAAAAGGACATTATTCTTCTCCCCTTGTTATAGCGTATAAATGGTATTGTCTCTTAGGTGATACTGATACTGCCATCCAATTATTCCTTCAGCATCTTTTAGTATTAGAATTATTAATGAAAGATGCTGTAGTGGCTCTCAGAGACTGGTGCCTGGACCAGTCCCTGGTTAAACAACTGCCCTTACTGGCTTCCGTTCTAGACTTATTTGAGAGTATTAATAAGCAGTACTATTATAATCCTCCTTTTAAATGGGAATCGGTGAAGGATTGTAGTAAAGCCCAACTGGAAGAACTGTGGAAGGAACGTTCTCTGTCATTAAGAAAGACTTGATTATTTTTCGAGTATCCAGCTCTCCGATTCAGATTATCCCCCGTTTTTGATAAAAAAGGGTAAGGAATCTTTTACAATTTAAAAGCCGCAGGATTAGACTTAAGAAGAGATCACCATTGAATGCAATGGTTAAGACACAAAGGAGAGTCCTATGTCTAGCACCGAACAGAGAACCGGGGATTTGATCTTCAAGTTGAATGATAGACCTAGTCCAGGCAAAGCCTTCTTGGCTTCTTTACAGCATTTGATGGCCATCTTTATAGGCATTGTAACTCCGGCTATCATCATCTCCGGAGCAGTAGGGCTTAGTATGGAATATTCTTCCTATTTAATAAGTATGTCTTTATTCGTTTCCGGTATCGCCACATTTATCCAATGTCGCCAATTTGGTCCTGTCGGTTCAGGACTACTAAGCATTCAGGGGACTAGTTTTACCTTTTTATCCCTCTGCATCAGTATTGGTTTATCTGTTAAATCAGTAGGAGGTTCTGAAAGGGAAGTCTTGGCAACCATTTTTGGTACGGCATTGATTGCCTCCCCTGTAGAGATGATCTTCAGCCGGTTCATCCCCATGCTTAAAAAAATCATCACACCCTTAGTGAGCGGTATTGTTGTCACCCTTATAGGTATATCCCTCATTAAGACCGGCATAACAGATGTTGGGGGTGGTTCCTGGTTATTAAATAATAAACCTGAGCTTTTCGCCAGCCCTGTTAACCTCATGCTGGCAGGTATTGTTCTCACCATTATCATTGTTTTCAACAGAAGTAAAAACCAATGGCTTCGAATGGGGGCTATCGTCATTGGTTTAATAGTAGGTTATGTGGTCGCAGCTTGTTTAGGAATAGTGGACTTTAGCAGGATTTCCCGTCTTAGCCTCATTACCCTTCCTGTCCCTTTTAAGTTTGGTTTTGGTATCAGCTGGCCTCATGTCCTTCCTATGACATTGCTTTACTTAATAACAACTGTAGAATCTATGGGAGACTTAACAGCCACTTCCATGATATCCGGAGAACCTGTGAAAGGAGAAATTTACATGAAGAGAATCTCTGCGGGTATCTTAGGTGATGGTATTAATTCTGCATTAGCCTCGGTTTTTAACACTTTTCCTAACACGACATTTAGCCAGAACAATGGTGTGATTCAAATGACTGGAGTCGCTAGCCGTTATGTTGGATATTGGATTGCCGGTTTATTAGCTATCTTTGGATTATTTCCGGTTGTTGGTGGAGTTATTTCTATCATCCCTAATTCCGTATTAGGGGGAGCTACTATTATCATGTTCGGGACGGTAGCCGCTTCTGGAATCAAGTTAATTGCTTCTCATATTATGGACCGACGTGGTGTTTTAATAATAGCCATCTCATTTGCTATGGGACTAGGGGTGGTTTTTGTTCCGCAAATCCTTCAAGCTTTACCACCTTTCTTCAAAGGGGTATTGGGTTCTGCCATTACAACAGGAGGTCTCACGGCTATTATTCTTAATGTCATCCTTCCTAAAGGATATCGCAACCAGCTTGTAGATGATCCGATGAAAGATATGGTCTAGACCTCTGTCGTTAGATAACTAATTCTTTTCTCATCCTAAGCTCTACTGTTTGAGCCTTTTTTGTCCCCTCAGGTCGTAGCTGTCTTTTGTTAAGCAAACGTTGTAATGGTTATTAGAAGGACTATCTAAAAGTTTTAGAAGGCCCTTCTAAAAAAGTTAGCTGGTCTTTCTAAAGTTGTTAGAAGGCTCTTCTAATATTGAGAGGAAGGTGTGAAAAAAGTAAGGAGTATTCCTTTTCGAGGCGCTTTCGAGTTCCCAGGCAATAAATATCGTGTACTTTTAATATGTGCTTAATTATTTCATTACTATCACAAGATTTAGCTATATAAAGTAAGGTCCCGTATGAATCCATTCTAAAAGGAAGAGTTATGTCTTTAACATATATATTATTTAAACTTCTAAGTAATTAAAAGACTCCCTTGCCTTGGCAAGGGAGGTTCAGTCTCAAAAATACTATTGTTTAGTATATACAGTTTCTCCGACTGTCATTTTGTTACCAGAAATGGAGTATTCAGTATCGTGTGATGATGTATAGATATTATAGGTCTCTGCCCACGCAGAATCTGTTTCAGTTCCAAATTCTTTTTCATATGCAGATCTAAATGTGCTCTCATCCCTTACATCATACATAGTACCACCAATCTCTTGTTTTAGAGGTATTTGTCTTATTTTGTAGTTTCCTAAATTTTGAATAGTTCCTGATGATTTACTCGAACTTTTTCTTGTAACCTCACCATCCTGTTTTACAAATTTAGAGGAATATTCTAGTACATAAGTGGTTTTTGTGTAAATTGCCTTTATAGATTTATATTCTGTTCCAGATTCCCATGAATAAGTCCAAGTTCCAACATAGCTATAATCGTAGACGACTTCATCATCGTTATCGTTATCGTTTACAATATTACATCCAGTAAAAAGAAAAAAAGAAAATAGTCCTAATAAGAATAGTTTTTTCATATTTAACTCCTTAAAAAAATTTCCAATGGTAATAGTCACGTTTAATGGAAATCATATAAATATAGTGTTTACTTCTCTGATTAATTGAAAGACTCCCTTGCATTGGCAAGGGAGGGTTAGTGTCAAAATACTATTGTTTAGTATATACAGCTTCTCTAATTGTCATTTTGTTACCAGAGATGGAGTATTTAGCATCGTTTGGTAATGTATAGTTTTTATAGGTCCCTGCCCACTCAGAATCTGTTTCAGTTCCATTTTCTTTTTCATATGCGGATCTAAATGCGCTCTCATTATTTACATCGTACATAGTTCCATCAATTTCAAGTTTAAGAAGTATTTGTCTTAGTGTGTAGTCTCCTAAATTTTGAATAGTTCCCGATGCTTTTTGCGAATCTACTCTTGAAACAGAACCATCATTTTCTACATATCTAGTGTTAGTTTCAGCTACAAAAGTAGTTTTTGTTAAAGTTAACTTTTGATACCCATATTCTGTTTCATCTTCATCTTCATTTGTAAATGAATAAATCCAAGTTCCAACATAGCTATAATCCTTATCATCGTCGTCATCGCTTACTTTATCATCGTCGTCATCGCTTACTTTATCATCGTCGTCGCTTACTTTGTCATCGTCAGTGGTTACTTTGTCATCGTCAGTGGTTA